>NZ_JAWJBL010000017.1:0-122686 GCF_032842965.1 Psychrobacter sp. CAM01 | reverse complement strand
ATTTAGTTTATTTTAAACTAGTTGGTTAGACTAGGATTTTAGAATGGTGATTCATTGTTTAAATGAGTCATTCTTTAATCGGCCTTCCCTTTCGACTGGGTGGCATTATACGCGTATTTGGGTGGGGGTCAAGGGGTGTTTTAACCTTTTATTTGAAATAGTTTATATTTCTTGTCTTACATCTCTCTAAAACAACTACTTAAGACTATCAGTAGTAATTAGCAGTGGTGATTGGCTATCCCTACCGAACCCTGTTTACGCTCTTTATATGATAACGCCTCTCACAAAAAAGGAGCTTACCTATCGGTAAACTCCTTTAGCACAGGTGAAGATGTGATACAAAACAAGCTCTTATAATATTTAATGACGACTCTTAGCTTTAATCGTCGTAAAAATACCCGACAACGCATAGAGAATGCCAATGGCTAAAATGCCAACAGGAATGTCATAGAGGACGATGCTCATGATCAACACTCCAATGATAAGTACCACAAATGGGACTTTCTTTTTATCAAACTCTTTAAAGCTATAGTATTTGACATTGCTGACCATCAGCAGACCACAGATAACAACCCACACCGCAAACAAGATCATAATAGCGGTATCATACTGTCCGACCCACTCATTATGATCGACCGCGACCATGACAGCGGACGTGACCAATATAGCCGCCAGTGGACTGGCCAAACCGACAAAGTATTTTTTATCAACTTCGCCTATCTGTACGTTAAACCTCGCTAGACGAAAAGCGGCGCAAGCGGTAAAAACAAAAGCACAGCCAATACCAATGCGGCCTAGCGGCTGCAACGCAAAACTATATACCAAAATCGCAGGCGCAACTCCAAAGGCCAGCATGTCTGCTAAAGAGTCATACTGCTCGCCAAAGGGGCTCTGCGCATTGAGCATGCGTGCGACGCGGCCATCAGCACCATCTAAAATCGCCGACAAAAATATAGCCAGCGAGGCTTTGTAAAACGATCCTTGGGTACTGGCCAAAATCGAATAAAAGCCAGACAACAACGACAAGGTGGTAATCAAATTGGGGGCCAAATAGACACCACGGCTGACCACCGGCTGACCCTCTGCAACCTCTGTCTCAATCACCTCAAACGTTAAGCCATCATAATTATCATTATCCGCCATGCGAATGTTGAACTCATGCTCGTCAATAAAAGGCGGCTGAGTTGCGGCATTATCATTTAAACTATGGTGAGATGGTTGCTCAGTCGTCATAACGGTATCCTTATTCGCCAACTAGCCAGCGGACATTGGTGGCACTATCAGGTGTCAACTCTGGCGCATCAGCGACTTTTAAAGCAGGCTGCAAAAAGCGCAATATTTCACGGGCATGACTATCAAATTGCCATGGCGGATTGATGACGAGCAAACCTGTGCCATTGAGACCCACGGCGACATCATTTGGATAGATATTTAGCTCACAGACCAGCTGACGTCTCATCTCGGTACGCTTGAGTTTTTTATAAAACAGCTCAACGGCTTCGATGTTTTTGATCGGGAACCAAAGTGCGTATGTGCCTTGTGGCCATTTATTATAGGCGGCGACGAGTAAATTGATAAGACGCGTAAAATCTTTATGCTCTTGCTCATAAGGGGGGTCTAGAAAAATAAGACCGCGGCGCTCGGCTGGCGGAATCACGGCGGTGACGCCTTCAAACGCATCACGGTGATGAATGCCAATGGGCAGTTTGTACAATTGGTAATTGAGCGCGTCATACTCGCTGGCTTTGGCCTCAAACGCTTCGCCGCGTACGCCAGTGTCTGGGTTTTTTTCGATATGATGGGCAATCCACCATGGCGAACCCGGATAGACTTTATTATCATAAGTGGCTTTGGCTTGCTTGATGCCTGCTAGATAGTCTTTGACAGCCGCTGGGGCTTGTGCCATCTTGGTGTCATCGAGCTTTAACAATGCTTTGATGCCGCCCTCGGCTTCACCAGTTTTGCGCGCTTCTTCACTGCTGAGTGAATAAAGACCGCGACCACCGTAAGCGTCGAGCGCATAAAAGGGTTTGTTTTTTTGGCTTAGCTGATTAAGCAGTTGTACCAATAAAATGTGTTTTACCACATCAGCAAAGTTACCAGCGTGGTAGGCGTGTTTATAGTTCATAATCTCAAAAGTTTAAAGTAAGAAAAATTGCATCTATGGTAGCATAGGCAGCGTAAAAGATAATGTGGTTTTGGTAAATGCTCTTAATAAAAGGGCTTTGAATGCCAGCTGATTGATAATAACGAGGTGAGATGACTAAGATTATTAGCAACCTAAATGTGACAAAGCTGGTGGTCGACCATCCGATAGGTCCTGACAATCCGCCGCGATTCACCCCATACAGCCCTAATTGCGCTGACATAGACGATAAGTCATTGAGCCAAGATGCCTTGCAGATGTCAGACTTTGAGGTGTGCTGGGATGATAGGCTAACCGATAAACAGCTCGATCAGCTCGTCGATGATGGTTGGATAGTAATCGATGAGGTGTTTACGCATACAGCGTTGCTAGCGTTGCAAGCAGAGAGTGGGTTTGTCCAATACCGAGACGCCGAACTAACAGCTGGTGTTCGCATCAGTGACATACGCGGCGATCGCATCCGCTGGATCACAAAAAACTTTTTTGCTGGGTTTTATTACTTGCAGTCCATCAACGCGCTAGCGGCTTTGTTCAATCAAAGCTTGTTCGCAGGAATTCGCCATAGTGAAGCACACTATGCCTGCTATCCGGCAGGCTTTGGTTATCAATGGCACAGCGATAATCCTGCGGGCCGCGATGAGCGTGTTATCTCAGCGGTTTTTTATCTTAATGATGAATGGACAGCCAGCGATGGCGGCGCGTTAGAAATCATTGATAAACACGGCAGCCATCACAGTGTCATGCCTGTTGCCAATAGGTTAGTCATATTTGATAGCGATTTGCAACACCAAGTACAAATCGCTCATCGGCAACGCTACTCTATCGCTACGTGGATGCGCCGAGATGGTTTGGTGCCGTTTGTTGAAGATAGTATGTAAAACGTAGAAATCTATCATAAGCCGCTACGGCTTGTGCCATGGCTGAATGTAATGTGTAACACGGCCTAGGCTGTAATCTAAAATCTTATCCTCTCACTTTATAATAAAAAGGTTTTTTCATGTCTGACGCTCACAATCAAAACATGACTCATCAGCAGCAAACACTGGATTTAAGTATCGCTTTACTTGAGCGCCCTTCCGTCACTCCAGATGATGATGGCTGCCAAGATATTTTGTCGTCTCGCCTAGCAAAAGCAGGCTTTGACTGCGAGTTTATGTACTTTGGTAATAAAGAGCAGAGCGGCGAGCACGCGGAAGTCAAAAACCTCTGGGCACGCCGTGGTACAGCCGACCCTGTGATATGTTTTGCTGGCCATACCGATGTCGTACCGACGGGCGACGAGAAAACCTGGACCTATCCGCCCTTTACCCCAACCATAAAAGACGGCTATCTTTGGGCGCGCGGCGCGGCAGATATGAAAACGGGCATTGCAGCCTTTACTATCGCCGCCGAGCGTTTCGTCGCGAATCACCCTGAGCACAACGGCTCGATTGCCTTTTTAATTACTTCAGACGAAGAAGGCCCTTCTATCAATGGCACGGTGAAGGTAATTGAAACCTTAGAGGCTCGCCAAGAAAAAATCACTTACTGCCTCGTTGGTGAGCCCTCAAGTACTGATACGCTAGGCGATATTATCAAAAACGGCCGCCGCGGCTCGTTGGGTGCAGTACTCACCGTCACTGGTAAGCAAGGTCACGTCGCTTATCCGCATCTGGCCTGCAACCCTATCCATGCAGCGATGGCGGCGCTTAGCGAACTGACATCAGCAACTTGGGACAACGGCAACGACTACTTCCCGCCCACAACTTTACAAGTCTCAAATATCAATGGTGGTACGGGCGCAACCAACGTCATCCCCGAAACCTTAGAGGTCGTCTTTAACTTTCGCTTTTCTACCGAAACCAGTGAAGAAGAACTCAAAGCAAAAACCCATGCTATCTTTGATAAGCATTTTGCTGATAGCAAAGCCAGTTATGATATCCAATGGAAATTATCCGGTCAGCCGTTTTTGACCCCTGAAGGTAAACTGGTTTCAGCCTGTCAAAATGCGATTAAGTCAGTCACAGGTACAGACACGACGCTATCGACATCAGGTGGTACATCCGATGGACGCTTTATCGCACCGACTGGTGCGCAAGTGGTTGAGCTTGGTGTCCGTAACGCCACCATTCATCAGGTCGATGAAAAAGTAGAAGTGAATGACTTGGGTAAGCTTGCGCAGATATATGAAGGAATTTTGGAAAATTTATTATTAGATTAACTGTGTAGATAAAGCTGAAAAGTAAAAAAGCGCGAGTCTTAGATGACTGGCGCTTTTTTATGGGCGGCTTTGGCTCAAAACTCATTTAAGTTGTTAGCTATAGTGAATTCAGTATAAAAACAATACAGTGGGACTGGGATAAATTTTCGCAGCCTCTGTCTGCGTAGGCACAGCACGCAAGGAAAATTTAGACCAGTTCCACCTTGATATATAATGTATCTGTTCTATTTAGGATTGACTATAGTTACGGCTTTATTTAATACCTATATAAAGGGCGACTTGGCCGTACTCTAAATTCCCATCGATATAGTGCTCAAAGTCTACATCAAAGTTGCGAGCGTGCTCACAGTTCGGATCGTTAAAGTACTCCCATGCCTTTTCCCAAGCGTTCATCACCGTATTTGGCATATTGCCTGTTTCAGAGAAAACCAAATACTTGCCTGCAGGAACATTTACCGAGACCAAACTGCCTGCAGGGTTAGGCGCGCTTGATGCCTCAGCTTCACCCGTCACCTCCCAACTGGCCACCACATCAAAAGCGCCGACCAAATCATCGCTCTCATAATTATGGTAAACGCCATAAATATCTTCACCTTCTGGCAAGTCGCCCATGTGATTTTGATAAAACTTTTGCCATAAGCGGCCCAGTTTCGCCGTTTCGTGACGCGTCTCGGCGTGATTGGTGGTACGAATGCTAATACCCTTACAAGCTATCGCTTCGGCTAACTCTTTAATTTGAGACGTCATGATGCTGCCTGCCCTGTTGTTCTCTGTTATTGTTATTCGATGTGCTACTAAAGAAGAAAATGGCCTTAATCAGCTTCATCTATCCAATTCATCTGAATGGCTTCTAAAATACCTTCGTTTGAGCGCTGCGGATCATCATCAAAGCCTTCAAGCTCAGTCACCCAGCGGTGCAAATCAGTAAAACGAATGTACTGCGGGTCGACCTCTGGAAACTTCTCATAAAGCTCAATGGCGATATCGAGGCTGTCTGTCCATTTTAGTTTTTGCGGGGTCATGGTGGCTCCTTAGCTTGTGTCAGTTAAAAATATTAGGTTGAGTGGTGCGATCGTTTGTCAGTTCTTTTATCGATTTAGCAGCCTACATCGTACCAAACTTCGGCAGCCGATTATAGCCATGTTGTTTCGCCAAACTGCCTTCAGGTCAGCTAGTGAGCAGCTGGCGCAGACTTTATCGCTACTTGATGCGCATTCCATGAGTCGATGACGTCATTGGTCTGCTCGCCGAGCATATCCAATAGCTCTGGCGCGCACTTTCCTTTTTTATCAGTCAAGACAAACTTCGTCATCCCAATACCCATCAATTGATGTTTGACAAAAAACCGCGTTTCAAAATACACATATTTTTTATCCCAACCGACAAGCACGCTATTTACTGTCATTTTATTTAGAAATTTAATTTCTTTGAGATAGACCATCTCTTGCATGGCAATAATCCAGCCAAGACTTTTTATCCCTTTTTGATGACAGCAAGTTATAAGCCAGTTGGTGATGTTTAATTCTATAAAGGACAAATAACGATAATTAGGCAGATGATCGCGAAACCCCATATCGTGCGGCAAGACACGGTACTGACGCACTATTGGTGCGGCCAACATCTCAGCGCTCAGACGCTGTTTTACTGACTGTTTATTACGCTGCTGTTTTAGCAAACTGGTCATAATAAAAAAACGTATCAACATGTTCATAAATGACTCTCTTAATTCTGATTTTGTATAAAGTCTAACTGAATAGAAAGGTGACCTACCTTAACGCAAAAAAGCCACCTAAGTGACTTTTTTATTTAAGAAAATATACTCAAAACTTGTGCTAAAAAGCTGGTTTTAGCGATTAATGACCGCCGCCATTGATACTACGAACCATCTCTTCGACCATCTTTTTGGCATCGCCAAAGATCATCATAGTTTTATCCATATAGAAGAGGCTGTTATCAAGACCTGCATAGCCGGTGCTCATCGAACGCTTGATGACCATTACCGTTTGCGCTTTGTTGGCTTCTAAAATGGGCATACCAAAGATAGGAGATGTCGGATCGTCTTTTGCTGACGGGTTGACGACGTCGTTGGCACCGATGACCAAGACCACATCGGTACTGGCAAAGTCGGAATTGATCTCGTCCATCTCTAGAATATCGTCATAAGGCACGTCGGCCTCTGCCAATAGTACGTTCATGTGCCCTGGCATACGACCAGCAACAGGATGAATGGCAAAGCGAACGTTGACACCTTCGTCTTTTAGCAGTTCATATAGCTCTTTTACCGCATTTTGCGCGCGGCCTTGTGCCATACCGTAACCTGGTACGATGACCACATTGCTGGCATTGGACATGAGGAATCCTGCGTCTTCTGCTGAGCCTGATTTGTATGTTTTTGGTGCACCATCATCAGCGCCTGCTGCTGCAGCTGACGTGCCCATACCGCCAAATAGAACATTAAGCAGTGAGCGGTTCATGGCTTTACACATGATATAAGACAAAATCGCACCTGAGGAACCGACGAGCGAACCTGCGATAATAAGCATTGAGTTGCCCAGCGTAAAGCCAATACCTGCTGCCGCCCAACCTGAAAATGAGTTCAGTAGCGACACAACCACTGGCATATCACCGCCGCCGATAGGCGCAATCCACATCCAGCCAAAGATCACTGCAATCACTGCCATGGCATAAAACGCGGGCAAGGAATCCGTGACAAAATACACCCCGCCAAACCCAATCATCGCTATAAATAGCAAGGCTTGAACAGGCTTTACCCAGCCGCCCGTGACTGTTTTTGCCCAGCTCTTTGCTGCAAGCTTACCAAAAGCAAAGACAGAGGCAGAAAAAGTAATCGCACCGATAAAGCAACCGATAAATAGCTCAACACGGGCAACCGCGCCATGCTGCTGCTCAGTATGTAGTACCGTGGCCAGCGCAATCGCCACCGCCGCCAAACCGACAAATGAGTGCATCAACGCCACGGTTTCTGGCATTTGCGTCATCGCGACGGTTTTTGCTTTCCACATGCCGACGATGGCACCTAAGATCATCGCACCGATGATCAACCACAGTACAGGACCTTCTGCTAAGAAAAAGGTGGTGATAACAGCAATCGCCATCGCTGCCATACCAAAGCGGTTACCACGAATCGCTGTCTTTGGACTCGACAATCCGCGTAACGTTAAAACAAAGAGGATAGCGCCGACTAAATAAAACCAATCTGCATTGGTGGCAATAAATTGGGTTAAATCGCTCATGCATCACCTCCGCTTTTCGTCGAGCTGGCTTCAAGAGCAGGTGCTTTTTTTGCTTTAGGTTTAAACATTGCGAGCATGCGCTCAGTCACCGCAAAACCACCAAAGATATTAATACTGGCCAAAAATACGGCAAAAGCACCAAGCAAACTGGTCGGGGTAATCATCGAGCCGTCGATATGGACGGTCTGTAGCATCGCACCGACGATCACGATACTTGATAAGGCGTTGGTCACCGCCATCAATGGCGTATGCAGCGCTGGGGTCACGCCCCAGACGACGTAATATCCAACAAAGATAGCGAGTACAAATACGGTAAAAATCGCGACAAATGGTGTGCTACTCATGGCGGCACCGGCAGGCGCTGCCGCTAAAATGGTGGCAATCATCTTATCCTCCTAAAAATTTATTCGTGTCTGGCAAATGCATGGCGACCAGCAAGGACTAGCGTTTGGCCAAGCGTACTTGGTTGTCGTGGGTCACTGCCAGTGCACCCTGAATCTCATCTTCCATATCTAAGTTCAGTGCCAGTTTGTTTGCTGACGCATCATCTGTAGCAGCTGGTGCAATTAAGGTGGTGATAAAGTTGACAAGGTTATTGGCATACAAGTCTGAAGACTGCGCCGCTAGCTGTGATGGGATATTGGCCGCGCCAACGATACGCACGCCATTGTCTGTGATGACGGTCTCATTTGGCGCACTGCCCTCGACGTTGCCGCCTGTGCCAGCTGCCATGTCGATCAGCACCGAACCAGCTTTCATTTTGGCAAGGGTTGCCTGATGAACCAAGCGCGGGGCTTGACGACCAGGAATTTGTGCTGTGGTAATGACAATATCAGCATTGCTTAATGCTTTGTCGACGACTGCAGCTTGGTCTTTGATATATTGTCCTGATGGCGTCCACGCATAGCCGCCCGTTGCCTTGGCTTTTTGTGCTTCATCGTCACTCATTGGCACATCCAGCCACTTACCGCCAAGCGACTCCACTTGTTCTTTCGCAGCAGGGCGCAGGTCACTGGCTTCTACCACCGCGCCCAAACGCTTGGCTGTCGCGATGGCTTGTAACCCTGCAACACCGACGCCCAAGATAACCACCTTGGCGGGCTTTACTGTCCCTGCCGAGGTCATAAACATCGGAAATGGACGCGAGTATTCATTGGCCGCCAGCAGCACTGCTTTGTAGCCTGCAAGGTTGGCTTGTGACGACAGCACATCCATGTTTTGCGCGCGTGACAGTGTGCGCGGCAATAGCTCCATCGCAAAGGCCGTAACGCCTTTAGCAGCATAAGTGTCTAGCTGCGTATTGCGGTAAGGGTCTAGCATACCGACGACGATTTGGCCTGCGCTCAAATGCTCTGTCACTTCGGTGGGCAAATCGTGAATGGTGGTAATAATTTGAGACTGGGCAATCACCTCGGCACTACTGCTGGCAATGTCGGCTCCTGCCGCCTGATACAGCGCATCAGCATAGTAGGCTGCTTGCCCTGCACCTGACTGGATGACGACCTCAAACCCAAGCTTACGCAGTTTTTTGACCGCGTCTGGGGTTAGCGCGACACGGCTCTCGCTTGCGATATCTGCACTGATTACACCGATTTTCATACCGTCTCCTTACTTACGTCTAATGACTTTATTTACGTCTCAATGACTACCTTTAATACCCTCAACGCACATTTAAAAAGCACAGGGGACAAAAAAACCTTTGGTCGTTGTTGGTTCAAGGTTTTGACCAAAGGCTATCAATTTAATAAATGATGACTACATCACCATCATGTCTTTTTATTATAGAGACATCATCCGCCAACTTTCATTGCCTAATGGTGACCAACAAGTAAAATTAAAAGTTAGGCATTTACACCATCTGGATAACTTTTATTGTTATATTAAAAACTTTTATTTTTCTACGAAAGCTAACCCCTTGCCAAATATAGCGTACTGGCCATCCTACCCTCCCTTCAAATGTTTATTATTATTCGATAAAGCAGCAAAACCTCTCCAACCATGACCTTAAATCACGTTAAAATTGCATATAAGGTATAATCAGAGCACTTGACACCGCGATGGATAAATCATTGACTTCACAGAATAAGGATTAGCCATGTATTTTTTACTCTCACCTGCCAAGTCTTTAAATGAGACAGACGATATCCCTGTCAATCTAGGCAACTACTATAGCCAGCCTGAGCTGATTGACCACGCACAGGCACTAATGAAAATACTAAAGACAAAAGAGCCGGTTGATTTGCAAGCGCTGATGAGTATCTCGGATGATCTGGCGCAGCTCAATGCGGCGCGCAACCAGCAGTGGCAATGGGATAATGACAAACCTTTTACCACCGAAAACGCCAAACCTGCCGCTTATCTCTTTGATGGCGATGTTTATACGGGTCTCGATATGTATGGTATGGACAAGGACACTGCCATCTACGTCAATGAGCATTTGGGTATTTTGTCGGGGCTGTATGGCGTATTAAAGCCGCTCGACTTAATTCAGCCGTACCGCTTAGAGATGGGCACTAAGCTAAAAAATGAGCGCGGAGACAACTTATACGAGTTTTGGGGCGAGGAAGTCACCAAGGTAATCAATGCGCGGCTGGCAAATAGCGAAGACAAGGTATTGATTAATTTAGCGTCTAATGAGTATTTTAAGTCGGTAAAAAAGAAAACGTTAAATGCTAAGGTTATCACGCCTAGATTTGAGGACGAAAAAAACGGCAACTATAAAGTAATTAGCTTTTATGCCAAAAAAGCCCGTGGATTGATGGTCAAATACGCCGCTGACAATAAGCTGACCAAGGCTGAGCAGTTAAAGCAGTTTGATTTGGCAGGATATTACTATGTCGATGAGCTGTCCGACGATAAGACGTGGACGTTTCGTCGTGATGAGGCAGATGCGTAATCTTTTAGCCAAAACATACTTATTTTATATAGAAACCCCCCGATAAGCTTAGCCTATCGGGGGTTTTGTTTGGGAAAACTGGAATAAAAACCGTCATCAAAAAAAGCCCTGCTATCTTAACGATAACAGAGCTCTTAATAGTCAAACAGACTTTATGATGTTAGTCATACTTCTAGCGAAAAGCGATTTGTCGAGGAAGACGAGCGAAAATAGTACCTATTGTACATTGAGCGCGTCTGACAAAGAGAAATCGCTTTGTAGCAGAAGTAGAATTACATCATGCCGCCCATTCCACCCATACCGCCCATTCCACCAGCAGCGCCGCCCATAGCAGCCATTGGGTCTTCTTTTTCTGGTAGATCGGTAATCATCGCTTCAGTTGTTAGCATGAGGCCAGCAACAGAGGCGGCGTTTTCTAGCGCTGAGCGTGATACTTTGGCAGGGTCAAGGATACCCATCTCTAGCATATCGCCATATTCGCCACTCGCAGCGTTGTAGCCATAGTTACCGCTACCGCCTTTCACTTCGTTGACGACTACTGACGCTTCTTCGCCTGCGTTGGTCACGATTTGACGTAGTGGTGCTTCCATCGCACGGCGTAGGATGTTGATACCTGCGTTTTGGTCGTCGTTGTCGCCAGTTAGGTCAGACAAGGCATTCATCGCACGCACTAACGCAACACCGCCACCAGGGACGACGCCTTCTTCAACCGCAGCGCGAGTGGCATGTAGCGCATCGTCAACGCGGTCTTTTTTCTCTTTCATTTCTGTTTCAGTAGCCGCGCCGACTTTGATAACTGCTACGCCGCCTGCCAGTTTGGCCACACGCTCTTGTAGCTTTTCTTTATCGTAGTCAGAGGTAGACTCTGCGATTTGACGGTTGATAGATTCAACGCGGTTATCGATGTCTGCTTTGTTACCAGCACCATCAACGATAACGGTGTTTTCTTTACCAACAGTGACTTTTTTCGCAGTACCCAATTGCTCTAGAGTCGCAGTCTCAAGGCTCAAACCAATCTCTTCAGAGATGACCGTACCGCCAGTGAGCGTTGCGATATCTTCTAGCATGGCCTTACGGCGATCGCCGAAACCTGGTGCTTTAACGGCACAAGTTTTTAGGCCGCCACGCATGTTGTTGACCACTAGCGTAGCCAATGCTTCGTTTTCTACGTCTTCAGCAATGATTAGCAATGGCTTGCTTTGCTGCATGACTTGCTCAAGCAATGGCACGATTTCACGGATGTTGCTGATTTTTTTGTCAACCAATAAGATATATGGGTTTTCAAATTCAGCAGTTAGGCTGTCTTGCTTGTTGGCAAAGTATGGGCTGATATAACCACGGTCAAACTGCATACCTTCAACCACTTCTAGGGTATCTTCAAAGCTTGAACCTTCTTCAACCGTGATAACGCCTTGCTTACCGACTTTTTCCATCGCTTGCGAGATCAGCTCACCGATTTTGGCGTCTGAGTTGGCAGAGATAGAACCTACTTGAGCGATTGCTTTGTGATCATCAGCTGGCGTAGATAGGTTATGAATCTCACTAACCGCTTCGCGTACCGCTTTGTCGATACCGCGCTTAAGATCCATTGGGTTCATGCCAGCAGCGACAGACTTCATGCCTTCTTGCAAAATTGATTGAGCAAGTACGGTTGCAGTCGTGGTACCGTCACCAGCGACATCGTTGGTACGGCTCGCGACTTCACGAACCAACTGCGCGCCCATATTTTCAAATTTGTTTTCAAGCTCGATCTCTTTGGCAACCGAAACACCGTCTTTAGTGATGGTTGGCGCGCCAAAAGACTTGTCGATCACCACGTTGCGACCTTTAGGGCCTAGCGTGACTTTCACGGCGTTTGCCAAAACGTTGACACCGTCCATCATTTGTTTACGAGCATCAATACCGAATTTTACATCTTTTGCCATGTTAACTTACTCCATTATTATAAATATAAAAATACATTCAAATGAGTCGATAGTGTATTGACCAGCTTGACGTCTTAAATGAGCGCCATTAGATTTAGATATAGGTCATTACAGACGTCTATGGTCAAAAATATGCTGAGTACTTAATCTTACTCAAAAGGACTAGCCTTCTAGCACACCCAACACATCAGACTCTTTCATAATAAGTAGTTCTTCGCCGTCAACTTTCACGGTTTGACCAGCATATTGACCGAACAAGACTTTGTCGCCAGCTTTTACATCTAACGCGCGAATGTCGCCATTGTCACGAATCTGACCATTGCCTGTTGCCAACACTTCACCTTGTGATGGTTTTTCTTGTGCCGAACCAGGTAGCAGGATACCACCAGCAGTCTTTTGCTCTTCTTCTACGCGGCGAACGACGATACGGTCATGTAAAGGACGAATGTTCATCGATATGACTCCAAAAGTTGGTTATAACGTTAAAGGGTTTATTTGAATTAATGGTCTCAAGACCAGTATCTATAAGAAATGTGACCAAAAAGTGACATCTCATAGATAAGCATTGAGCTTGTATCAAAAAGTGGGGGCAGGGGGTGTTTGGTTCAAGTGTAAAAACCAAAAATTTACAAGAATTTTTTATCCTGCTGTTATCCTAGCTATCAGGCAGCCTTATTAAGCAACTGAGTGGGCAGCGTTACTGGTTTTACAGCAAGTTACGTAAAGATAGGGCGATCGCGTGGCTAGCAACATTGGCTACAAGAGGCAAACGTCACTTGGGAGCGCCTGCCTTGAAAGTGTAACAGAGTATGACCATGATAGTCTCTGAGATCATAATAATAGCAATAAGTTACCACTGCTCAATTAGTGTTAAACAGACAGTGTTAAACAGAATTTATTAAGGACTATCTATGAGCTTTATATCTAAATCTAACATCAATAACCCTGCCCGCAGCAAGTCGACAGTATTATCCGCCTTCACCACAGGCGTGAGCATTGCTGCTATTGGAGCCTTGAGTATGACCGCACCCACCCTCGCCAGCGCCAAAACCGTCCAGCCCTCTAGTGCCAGTTATAGCTTTACGGTAGAAGACAAATACAAAGGCACCGCCATCCGTACGTTAGGAAAATCAGGCAATACTTGGAAGTACAATGTCAAAGCACGGGTGGCTGGTGTTGCCAATGCGTCGCAAAGCAGTACCTTTACCATCAAAGGCAGCAACGTCATTCCGACGCAGGCCAGCACCACTTATAAACTGCTGGGTCTTGGCCGTACGCACAAGCTAAGCTTTAACCCAAGCAGCAAAAAAGTCACCAGTACCTATAAAGGTAAAACCACGACCATGGATATGGCGCAGCAAGCCTTTGATGACTTAAGTCTTGAGGTACAAATTCGTCAAGATTTGCTAAACGGTAAGTTCTCTGGTAACTACTACATGGCCAAAAAAGACAAGGTAGAAAAAACGCCATTTAAAAAATCGGGCAATACCAAAATCACGGTGCCAGCCGGTACCTTTGATACTGTCCGTGTTGACCGTATTCATGACGACAATGACCGCTCAACCAGCTTTTGGTTAGCACCGAGCTTGGATTATTTGCCCATAAAAGTCAGTCAAACCAACGATGGTAAAAAGATGGACTTAGAGCTGACTAAGGTCAATTAAATTCCAGCTTATCGCTCACTTGACGTTGAGCGAGTCTTAAAAAAAAGCGGCGCTCTGCATGGGAGTGCCGCTTTTTTTATCCAATCTTTTTGTTATCTAAGATTTTTTATGCCAATAGCAAAGGTAAAAACCAATCTAGCGAGCGCGCGGCTTCTTGACGACATTATTCATCGATGGCAGGCGTTTTAGTAAAATAAACAGCCAAACATTGATAGCAAACAACAATACAAAATCAAACAAATATACCGCTATTTCCGCCCAGCTGCTGCCATACACGCGAGTAAACAGCACCACGCCACTTGCGCCCAAATATACTAGAGTAAACATACTACCGACCAATAACGCATAAGGCGAGCGCCCGCGCACGATCCATGGCGTCAAAATAAAGGCAGGTAGCAGCCACAAGGCTTGCCAGGCAATACCGCCTACAATATCAGGGTGACTGGCATTCAACACATTGATCAAGATAGGCAACCCAAGCAGTCTATATACCAACCAAATCAGCCACGTCATCATCAAGCGCTGACGCATGGGCGTAATAGGTTTTTGCGGTGTGGCCGCGCGCCCAGATTCTACAGCTGGCGCGTTGCTATGGGTGTCGCTATCAGAGTGGTTGGTAGCCATTAGAGATACAGGTTTCCTAATTCACAGCAGCGACGATTGGGGGCTACTGACAGTATAGTAAGAGATAAAGGTAGTAGAAGATAAAAGCCGTTTATCGTTGCCAATTGGCCTGCGCCAATGCGCGAGCACTAATCGCCAAACGCCGACCTTGAGCGATACCGAGCTCGCGCTCATCATCAGAGACTGGCTGATCATGCAATGCACCGCTTACATGACTGGCACCATAAGGCGTGCCGCCGCGATGCGTCCGATTCAGTGCAGGCTCAGCATACGGCACTCCAACGATGATCATACCGTGATGCATCAATGGCAACATCATCGTCAGCAATGTAGACTCTTGGCCACCATGCATCGAGCCTGTCGCCGTAAATACCGAAGCAGGCTTGTTTTGTAGATTGCCCGCTAGCCAGAGCGTGACCGTATTGTCCCAAAAGTATTTCATGGGCGCGGCCATATTGCCAAAGTGAGTGGGGCTACCGAGTGCAAGGCCGCTACAGTCTTTGAGATCGTCCATAGTGCAATACAGATCGCCCTCATCAGGAATCGCAGGTTTGCTGGACGTGGTCTCAGGCGCGACGGTCGGCACTGTACGGATGCGCGCTGTCATCCCAGCCTCTTCGATACCTTGAGCGATGGCGTATGCTAATGTCTTCGTCGTGCCATAATTTGAATAATAAAGCACCAAAACGTAAGGGTTGGCCTGACTCATTAACCGTCCTTCCTCATAAAATCATTGATATTATTATCTATGTGTCATTATTTATCGATCAATAACGATATCGCCCGCGATGGGCGATGCGATGATGTGCTCATTATGCCCCAGTCATTCACCGACATGCAAACCAGCTGACGACTATTTTACGACCACCTACTTCAGCTACGTGACGCCTTATCAAAGAGCAACTGTGCATTTTGACACAATTAAACGGCAGATGATAACGACGCATCTTTGTTACACTATTGTCTCTCTACTTCTTGCTAAACGGTCACTATGGAAAACTTAAGCAAAAGACTCCCATTTTTACATCAGCGTTGGTTCCAGTTTTTACGGTTTTTGACGCGGCACTTCTTTGAAGACAACTGCCAGCAAAAAGCCGCCTCCCTTACGTATACCACCATGCTGTCGATCGTACCTGTATTGACCGTTTTGCTCATGATACTGTCCTCTGTACCGGCACTGGCATCCGTCAGAGCGCAGATATACGAGGTAATCTATAGCAACTTATTGCCGCAATCGAGCATGCAAGTCAGTGAATATATCAATAGCTTCGCTGAAAAATCATCGAACCTCACCATCATCGGCGCCATGGTGTTATTTTTTACCACCATCATGACCTTGACCACCATTGAGCGTGCTTTTAATCAAATCTGGCGGGTGGAGAGCCGCTCAGGTGGTATAAAGAGTCTGCTGCGCTATTGGACGATTGTGACCTTGGGGCCTATGGTCTTGGGTACGGCGTTTATCGCTTCGAGCACAGTACAAAGCTTGAGTTTTTTAAATCGCCAAATAGCAGGCTACGGTATTGATTGGGGGTTTTGGGTACAAGTGGTGTCGGTTGGTATCACCATGGCCGGCTTTATAGGGATGTATTGGTTTATCCCCAAAGCCCGTGTGCCTGCAAAAAATGCAGCCATCGCTGGGGTCTTGGTGACGATTATCTTTGAGCTGATGAAGCATCTGTTTGGCACAGTGATGGCAAACTTTACCAGCTATGAAGCCATTTATGGCGCCTTTGCCGCCTTGCCTATCTTTTTGTTATGGATATATCTGTCTTGGAATTTGATTTTGTTAGGCGTTGAGATCAGCTATACCTTGACGATTTTTGAGACCGAAGAAGTCTACCCGCGCCATCCGCTGCTCAGCTTGCTCGATATGTTAAACCTCGTGTACACCCATCATCTAAAAGGTGAAGCGGTCAGTGAGCAAGCCCTGCGCAATGTGTTAGGACGCAAAGAGCTACCCAAATGGTACACCTATATCAACTACCTTCAAGACAGCAACCTCATCACCATGACCGAAGATGAGGATTATGTACTCAAAAAAGACTTGAGCAAGATGACATTGTGGGATTTTTATCGCACTCTGCCCTACCCTTTGCCGATCAAAGACGAACTCGATGAGATGAGAGTGGAAGAGCAAAAGCCATGGCTCAGCCTCCTAGTGGATCGATTTGAGCACACAGAAGCCTATGCCAAGCAGCAGCTAGATTTACCGTTGAATGTTATCTTTACCAACGCCGAACCGCGCAAAAGTTCTGACAATAAAGGCATGAATAAAAACACCCCACACCCTTTGTTTAAAAAACCTGAATTTAGAAAAACATCGCAAGCCGCTCCTAACAGCTCAGCCCAGCAGTCAGCCGACACAGCAGCGACCCCGCATTTTGATCCAGCCGCTTATGACAAGGACAGTAAGGTTGAATGTGATGCACATGATAATGAAATCATCATTCCTATAGACCCAAAAACGCCGCCGTCTCCACAAACCAGCAGATGGGGACACAAAAGCACAATCATCACCGAAGCAGACAACCCTAAACGTGGCTCTAATGATAAAAATTAGATTTGCTAAAATAGATAAAAGAAAGCTAATTGGAAACAAATAAACAAATGTAGTACAGTTCATTAATATAGCTGTTATATTCCCAGCAACACATTTGTTGGGGTATTCTTTTGACACATAGCACAGCATTTCCATTAAAGACCATAAGTATCGGCATCATCTCTATAATGTTATCTGCATGCGGTGAAGGTAATGATGACAACACACAGCCTGCACCATCTGATAAGCCGCCTGTTATGGTTCCGCCTGATACAAGTGAGCCGCTAACACCGCTTGAACCAAGTACGCCAATCAAACCTAGCGAGCCATTAACACCACTTGAGCCGAGTACGCCGATCAAACCTAGTGAGCCATTAACGCCGCTGGAACCAAGTACGCCGATCAAACCTAGCGTGCCATTAACACCACTTGAACCAAGTACGCCAATCAAACCTAGTGAGCCATTAACGCCGCTGGAACCAAGCACGCCGATCAAATATCCAGAACCACAAAAAGACCGCGCTGATTATTATCAATTAGGCTTCTTTGACTATAACGGTGCCGGTAAAACGCGAGAGATCCGTTCTGACTTGACTGGCTCATTCCAAGCCATGATTCAATTTGGGCAAAATCATACGGTAGACCCCCAAGGCAACGAAGCCAAAAACATGCCCCGCCTAACTGCAGAAAAAGAGGCGTTATTATTGGTCACGCCTACACTTGAGATGGGCGCGACCAATCAACTGATTGCTGAGATTTATCAAGATGGTCTGCTATTACGCAGGGTCAATTTAGACGACCCGACCCAAATCCCACCATCTGACCAAAACAACAGCGATGATAGACCACGGGTCGCCTATAGTAAGCGCGCTTGGTCAACCAAACTCAACTGGGATGAAGTACAAAGCGGCCTTAAGATTCGCATTGTCGATGAACAAAATCGTAGCGGTGAATTACTAGAAAATAAAATAGACTTTGCGGCGCCAGGTGAGCTGGTCTTAACCAACATTCGTCTTGGTCTTTTGAGCCCAGTGACTGTAAACAACAATGGTCATTATATGCTGCTACAGCCAGAAAAGGCGGGCGCAGATTATTTCCAAACCATTCCAGCAGCAAAGATGACCGTTGCTAAATACGATGACGTCGTGCTTGATCGGGTGATGGTAGCGAACGGTACTATTTATGATACGGCTTCAGGTAGCAGCTCAGATGGCAGCGTATACAGGGGTGATATGCGCGAAAACACAGGCAAATCAACCTTTGGCGTCGGTATTAACCTTGCCAACTGGGGCGTCACTAGCGCATCAATGTTAAGCCAAGAGCAGCCGCAGCTCACCCAAAATGTCAATGCGCACCACGCACGTGGCAAATACGCCAACGGTACATTCAACCACGGCTTGAGCGGTGGCAATGGTATGCTGACTTTGATTGACTCGGTCGGTAATGAGTTTAGTCATGAAATTGGCCATCATTATGGATTGGGGCATTATCCAGGTAAAGTTGGTGATAAAAAATTCTGGTCAGAGCACCATGCCGATAGTGGTTGGGGTTACATGCCCCTTAGAAATAGAATGCGTGGTAACTTTGAATGGTGGCGAAAAGACGTCGGTGCCGGTACTGAAGACTCACCTACTTTCTTAGGTCTATACAGCTATGGTCGTGACGCCATGTCTGGTGGCTCTAATAACAGTGACATCTCGCGCTATACTCATTACACCGGCTATAGTACAAAAACCAAAATCCAGCCAGCATTTGATCGTTATATGTTTGCCAGTGACTCACCGACGGGCTATAAAAAATGGGATGCTGAGCGTCAAAAAATGCAGATCGCACAACCAAAAGTACCACGATCTAATAATGTTTGGTACAACAGCGCCGATGGCAACTATTTAAGACCGCGTTTGCAAGGCGTGCCTGTTTATACTATTTTAGGCGGTTATGACCCTGTCACCCAAAAGGGTATTATCTATCCGGCAGCGCGTGGTAACTGGGGTAACGTCTTTGACTTACCGGCGGCGAGTAGTTCAGCTGACGTCGCTAGCTGCTGGCTGACCGTTACTTACAGTAACAACATGGTCAATAACATTGCCCTTGCCCCTCATCGCATGAATGGCAATAGCAATGCCAATAAATTTCACGTCAATTTAGCGATTTCTGAAAACCCTAGCAAAGTCGATTTGTATTGTAAAAAAGCCAACGAAGCACAGGTATTATTATCATCAACCGCTATTGGTCCATATAGCGACCCCATCAAGCCAGCCGTTACCTTTGGCAAAGAGCATGGCTTTAGCGCCTTAAGAAAGATCGAATTACCACTATTAGCGCGGCAACTTATCGATCAATCGGCCAACCCGACTATCAATTTGGACGCCGAGGGTGAGCTGATATACCACTCTTATAAAGATGATCGTGATGCGCTCAGTCAAGCACTCAGCCCGCTTGCCTTTCAGGTACTCGAGCGTTATGAGCAACAACAACAGACCATGTATCGCTTAAATCGTTGGGTCAATGTTTATCGTAATGATTTAGTCGAGGGCGGACCAGATGTCATCACTGCCTTTCATAAGTTCGTCAACGAATTAGAACTTCAAAACGATCAACCTCTAGCCCATGCCAGTCCACTCATGAATGGTAAAAACTGCCTTAAGGTTGAGACTTTAGAAGATGGTAAGCTCAATGCTTTTATCAGCGGACCAAGTGCTTGCACAGGAGATGACTCTGAGCAATGGATTCAAGACAGCAAAGGTCGTATCCACAATAAAATGGCACTAGATCAGTGCCTAATGCCGCAAGGTGGCAATGTCATTAACCTAGCCCCTTGTAATGATCAAGCAAGCTCGCAAGTTTGGCAAATGGATGTATCCGCCAATGCCATCAAGCAAGGCAATCAATGCTTTGACTTAGAAAATGGCTATTTGAATAATAATCGAGCACGCTTAATTCGTTATGGTTGTAATAATGGCGGTAATCAAAAATGGACGATGCTCACGCAAAACTCAAGCTTGATATTATCTAGCGCTGGCAAAAACCTACCACTGATAATAGATAGTATGCAAAAACAAGCAGTGACGACAGACACCATGCAAATGCAGTTGGCAAGTGCCAACAGTAATCATCAGCAACAACCCTCTACACTAGCGAGAGTAAGCAACGCGATAAGCACTTGGTTGTATAGTCTAATCAGCTAAATACATAATAATGTTAAAAATAAGCTCCTATGATAGGGGCTTATTTTTACTAAATTTTTCATCATTATTATTTATATGATAAGGTAATAAACAATCAAAAGATTACTTCAGTGACACGCTTAAATTTATCACCACTTTATTTTGAACCAGTTATAGGACGTAGACATAGCACGCAAGAAAAATGAATACCTATAGGACGGTACCTATTTTAAAATAGATTCACTATATACGATCTCGTCAGTCATTTTTGGAGCGCGAACATTGGACAAACACCCTGAAAGCGGCTTTTTTAAACGACTATTCATGTTTTCATTGCAGAGGATGAAGGCGTTTTCGCAGCTTTGGTCGTTACAGACATTGGCTGACCTGCCCGATCGTTTAAGAAACTTGTGGCAGGAGTTGATCGGCTCTTATTGGTTTATTCCGACTGCTTGCGTCATCGCCGGCATCTTACTGGCGCCAGTATTGGTGACGATAGATCAGCACTTTGACCGCGAGACCGTTCGAGAGATTACCTTTGCTTTTACGGGCGATGACGATGCGGCTCGCGCCATCATGACCTCGATTGCTGGCGCTGTATTGGGCGTTGCAGGTACGACGTTCTCAATTACTATCGCTGTCCTTTCGATGGCCTCCTCTCAGTTTGGCCCACGGCTATTACGCAACTTTTTGACAGACACACCAAATCAGTTTGTCTTAGGGGCGTTTATTGGCACCTTTAGCTATAGCTTGTTGGTACTCAAGTCGATTCATAAGTATGATGTGGCCTTTGGCGTACCGCAATTGGCGGTGACCTTTGGGATTATCATGGCGATCATCTGTGCGCTCTTATTGGTCTATTTTGTCCAGCACATGGTCCACGCTATTCAGGCCTCGCACGTCATTCAAAACGCCAGTAACGATGCCATTAATAATATTCACTACTGGTATGGCGATTATTGTGATATCCAGCATCAGCGCGATGTCGAGCAACACGATGTCGAGCAGTTTCGCTATTGGCAGGCAACGCCGATTTATCCGCCGCAATCGGGCTACCTGCAGCACATTTATTTGGAGTCATTAATCACCCTGACTCAAGAGTATGGCGGCGTGGTGCATCTACAGAGCAACCTCGGTGATTATGTCACTGACAAAAACGTCATTGGGCATTTTTATCAACGTCCGACAGACCATCCCAATAATCGGCAAAAAACCGCAACGCCGCAGTTGGCCGTGGTGCCTCGTGCCCCTGATGGTATGTTTTGGCAGCGCTTTGCCGGTTGTATTCGTATCGAGCAGCGACTGGCACACTCCAATGATATCGCCTATAGTCTGGGGCAGATGACCGAGATTGCGGTGCGCGCCCTCTCACCTGGTATCAATGACCCAAAAACAGCCGTCAACTGCGTACAATCGCTCACCAGTTGTCTGAGCATTATGATGCGTCGTCAGCCGCCCAGCCCCTATCATTTTTATGTACCTGCCGAGCACCGTGACAAACCGCCGCATACCACCATACCAAAACAAGTGGTGGCGCAGCAGCGCGTGGCTATCTTGGCCGTGGTGACTTATACGCCCAAAATATCAGAATTCATCAATACCTCACTTGGAGAGATTCGGCGCTATGCCGCAGCTGATGCCATGGTCCTAAAGGCGCTGGGTCAAGCGATGGTCAATCTCAACTATGCCTGTATCAATCAAGCACAGCAGCAGACCTTGCTGCATGAGCTACAGCTGATTGAGCGCGCAGGAGAAGAAAACCTAAGCTACCAAGAGCTTATCGATGACCTAAGCGCGATGTGCCAGCAAGCCAAAGCCTTTATTATTGATAAAAACTCGCAGCACCAACACTTTCACTATGTCAGTGACTTTGCCGCCAGCATTCGCCAAAGTCTACAGACGCACGCTAAATAATTTGTACTGATTGCTTTTACTACTTATCACTCATAAGAGACCTGTTTTATGGCATCTGCAACCAGCCTGACCATACTTGAGATCAGCGCTATCTTTTTATCGATTACTGCCCTGCTGACCTATGTCAATCATCGCTTTATCGGTCTGCCCACGACCATTGGAGTCATGGTCATCTCGATTGTCCTATCTATCGGTGCGATTTTTTTGGGATTTTTGGGGTTCGACCAGCTCATTGATTATGAAGTGAGCTTACTAGAGCAGCTAGATTTTACCGAGGTGCTATTGGACGGTATGCTCTCGATGCTTTTATTTGCAGGGGCGCTGCATGTCAATATCAGTGACTTAAAACGCTATCGACTGCCCATTGGTATTCTCGCCTGCGTGGGTACCCTAGTCTCGGCCCTGCTAATCGCCACTGCGCTCTACCTTATGTTGCCCTTCTTTGGATTTGGCTTGCCGTTTCTTTGGTGTTTGTTGTTTGGCGCTTTAATCTCGCCGACCGACCCTATCGCGGTGATGGGCATCTTATCATCCGCTGGCGCCCCAAAAAGCTTAGAGACCGTCATCGCAGGCGAGTCGTTGTTTAATGATGGTATCGGCGTCGTTATTTTTGTCCTGCTACTTGGTATTTTGTCCAGCGGCGATATCCCAACAGCCAACTATGTGGCCCATACCTTGGCCGTTGAGGCAGGCGGCGGCATTGTGTTTGGTCTGGTGCTTGGGGCGATTTTGTACTATATGCTAAAGAGCATTGATAGTTATCAAGAAGAGGTACTATTGACGCTGGCGGGGGTGATCGGCGGCTATGCGCTGGCCAGTCATTGGCATCTCTCAGGGCCACTGGCCATGGTCATGATGGGGCTGATGGTCGGTAATCGCGGACGAGCACTGGCGATGAGTGACAAAACACGGCACTATATCGATCTGTTTTGGGAGCTGATTGACGAGATTCTCAATGCGATTTTATTTGTCTTAATTGGACTTGAGGTGGTGATGATTGCATATTCTGGCAATCTGTTTATCGCTGCAGGTTTGACGATTGTTATTGCCTTGCTTGCCCGTTTTATCGTCGTCGGTATGACCACCAAGACCCTTCAGCGGCAGCTTGACTTGCCAACTGGGGCGTGGAAAGTACTGACATGGGGCGGACTGCGCGGCGGCATCTCGGTGGCGCTGGTGCTGCAGCTACCAACGGGCGCAGAGCGTGATATTTTACTGGCGCTCACGTATGCGGTGGTTATCTTCTCTATCTTGGTACAAGGCTTGAGCGTTGGTAAGGTCGCAAAAAGCATTGCGCCTGATAAACAGGCCGCCACGCTATAACTCGTTTAAAAGTCGTTTAGTCCTCTATTATCATCAAAAAAAGACCAGCATAAGCATTTATTGCTATGCTGGTCTGCTGCCCAGTCAATCCGATATAAAAACGATACCGTGAGATGAAACGTTGTTTTTCCTAGCCTCTGTCGGCGTAGGCACAGCACGCAAGAAAAGCAACGTTTTATTGAGCGACTTGATAGCCATGTATCTGCTTTATTTGGACTCGACTATGTTTGACGGTACTACTGAGTTGATGAGCTAAATAAAATCGCTATATCAACCCCTTTCGTTTCATATTGCGATAAACCACAAACACGATAACGATATTTGAGAGCAGTATCGCAAGCTTAAACCAATCAAACGGGTGGGCTAACAAATAGTAAATCTCGATAGGTATAAATATGCCATAGCCCAGCACGCCAAACCAATACGCCCATGTCTTATCTTGCCACAGGCCATACGCCTCCAAAAAACGCAAGCTGGCGTACGCAACGATCAGTAGCAAAAACACGGGCCAGTTTTTACTGGCCTGCTGGGCAATACGCACCGCACTTTCCATCTGCGGCGCTAGCAGCTGACCAAATCTTTGCTGCCAAGCGTCATTTGCATGGCTTAGCCAGTACTCAAGGCGTGCATGCCATGACCATAACGCCCCTGCGCCAAAAATAGCCCCCGCCCCTTTGACCACCTCATAGATGGCCACCGCTTTGATAGATTCACTGGCGGTGCTCGCCGGCTTGTGTGATCGGTTGGGCGCATGAGAAGAGCCATCCTCGACAGATGGCGGCAAACGATCATCTGATCGAGGCAAATTAGCCAAAGAAAGTCTCCACGACGCGGCCTTGCAACTGCTGGTTAAAGAATGGCGTGTTTTTGCCGTTTGAGAGCATAGATTCCTTGGTAACCTGCCATTTTAGCGCAGGATCGACCAATACCGCGCCACCGATGTGCTCATATTGCTCACTGATGCCTGCGATTTTGGCAGGATTGAGACAGATTTTATCTACCAGTTGCTCGAGCGTTAAAACCTCATCGTGTACCAACTGACAAGCCAGCGCCATAAAAGTATCAAAGTTTGAGATACCAGGGGTGCTCTCAGCAAACGGAGCTTTTTTGGCGGTGCTATTGAGTGGCTCATGATGGCTACAGATGGCATCGATGGTCCCGTCTTTTAGACCACGGCGGATGGCTTGCTGATCGGTATTACTACGCAGCGGCGGCAGCACATACGCTTGGGCGTTAAAACCTTCCAAATTATCATCGGTCAAATACAGCTGATGCATGGCCACATCACACGTGACAGGCAAGCCCTTATCTTTCGCCCAGCGCATCAGCTCAATCGAAGACTTGCAAGACAGCTGGCTAAAGTGGGCGGCAATGCCTGTTTCTTCCACCATCAGCAGCTGCGTAGACAAAGCGACTGTCTCAGCGATCCACGGAATACCTTGTAAGCCATGATAAGATGCAATATAGCCCTCATGTGCCACCCCTTCTCCCGCCAGACTTGGCTCATTGGGATAAAAGAATACCTTCATACCAAACGTGGCCGCGTACTCAAGCGTGCGTAGCAGCACCAGATCATTGCTAAAGGGTCTGCGAGCATTAGAAACTGCGATGCAGCCGCCTTTTTTTAAGCCAGCGATGTTAGAGGGGCGCTCACCTTCTAGACCTGCTGTCAATGCGCCTAAAATATGCAAATGAATGCCGCCATCGCTCAGCGCACGCTCGCGTAGGCCTTTTAATAATGAGCCGTTTTCTAAAATGGGGGTCGTGTCGGGCGGAATGACCACATGCAAAAAACCATTGCCACGCGCCGCCGACCCTTCTGACTGTAAGGTGCCATGCTGCTGCTGACCTGGCTCGCGCAAACGCGCGCACAGGTCGACCAATGGTGGGAGCAGCCACATCTCGCGCCCCGCCTCTAAGCTTGCGAGCTTGTCATAGACGGTGCTTGGTAATGATTGTTTGATGGCAGCCGGCAGGTGGTCAAATATCGGCGCATCTGTATTAAGTGTAGTAGACATGAGCGTTATTACCGTATCGATAAAATAAAAATAAAAAAGAGTAAAATAATCGTTTGGGCTTTATAGGCGAGACGCCTGATGGGCGCGCTGACCTTCCATGGCCAATGCCAACACCGCCATACGAATCGCAATACCATTATTCACCTGCTTTAAGATGACCGACTGAGCGCCATCAGCCACACTTGAGGCAATCTCTACTCCGCGGTTCATCGGCCCTGGGTGCATGACGAGGGCATCAGGCTTGGCCAATGCCACCCGCTCTGGGGTGATGCCATAATGTTTGTAATACTCGCTAGATGACGCCAGTAGCGGTGAGCCAATACGCTCATTTTGAATTCTCAAGCCCATGATGACATCACAATCACTGACGCACGCATTCATGTCTTCATAGACCTTGACACCATACCGCTCAATACCTTTGGGCAGTAGGGTACGCGGCGCGCAGACACGAATGTCTTTTACGCCTAAGGTCTGCAGCGCACTGATGTCCGAGCGAGCTACCCGAGAGTGTTTGATATCACCAATAATGGCTACTGATAGCGCCTCAAACGGCCGCGGTGCTTCGCGGTGAATCGTCAGCATATCGAGCATACCTTGAGTCGGATGCGCATGCCAGCCATCCCCACCATTGATGATAGCAATATCAGGCGTCACCTCTGTCGCCATAAAGTGCGCTGCACCCGAGGCCGAATGACGCACTACAAAGATATCTGCGGTCATGGCTTGCAGATTCCACAAGGTATCGCGTAGGCTCTCGCCTTTTTTGGTACTAGAGCGTTCGATATCGATATTGAGCACATTGGCACCCAGACGTTTTTCAGCCACCTCAAAGGTCGTACGGGTACGCGTCGATGGCTCAAAAAATAAGTTCATCACCGTATAGCCTTCAAGCTCAGGACGGTTAATCAGTTGTCCATTTTCGTCAAAAAAAGTCTCTGCTTTGGCGATGATTGCTTGCAGCTGAGCCTTATTGAGTCCCTCTACGCCCAAAAAGTGACGAATACTACTGTCTGCATTGAGCTGCGGACGACTCAATGAGGTGTTGAGCCTTTGATGAATGGTATTGGGGTCAAACTTGGCATAATCAGTGGGTGAGACCGACTGCGTTAAGGGGTTATCGATAGAGTTTGGCATAAGGACACGTCTTTATTGTGAGTTGATATGAGGCTATATGAGGGACTGTATAAGATACGACCACAATACACAGCCCGTCAGTCTTTATTGGCTTTTATTCGATCATTTGGTGCTGGCATGGGCAGACACGGGGACTTTTTAGCGCTTATTTGCTACAATTTACCCTAATGACACAAGCGTCTTATCGGTGAGATATCTTGTCACCTTTAGGACGCCGCCGAGTCAAACCATAAATCATTAACAATGCACATAGTGTAGCTGATTTTGTGGTCAGGACAAAGACGCGCTATCAGCTATTTCGAAATTTGCTTAGCCGTTGAGCGCTGGCCACGACATCTTTTTATCATGATCCGTTTTTTATTTTATCTCTTCATATAACTTATCAGGAAGCCTTATGAGCACCTTAGCAAATTATCTAGACACGCATGCTAAAGACCCTGCGCTTAGCGACGTAATCACCACCGTGACGGAGGTGGGCAAGACCATCTCTGGGCTGCTCAAAAAAGGCGCGCTCGCCGATATCTTGGGCGAAGTGGGCAATCAAAACGTCCAAGGCGAAGAGCAAAAAAAGCTAGACGTGCTGGCCAATGACTTACTACTGGACGCCTTAGCAAAAAATACTCACTGCGCAGGCGTCGCCTCAGAAGAATTAGATGATGCCACTCCTGCCAATGCGGATGGTAGCCTCTTGGTGTTATTTGACCCGCTCGATGGCTCATCAAACATCGACATCAACATGGCGGTTGGCACCATTTTTTCTATCTTACCGTATGAGCGCCAAGGGCAAACCAGCGAAAATAGTGACTTTTTGCAAGCGGGCAATCAGCAGCTAGCAGCAGGTTACTTGCTATATGGCACCTCTACAGTGCTGGCACTGACCATCGACGATAAGGTGGTGATGTTTAGCCTAGACCCAGACAGTGGCGACTATATTCTTATCAATGACCATGTGCAAATCGCCGCCGACACCAGCGAATATGCTATTAATGCTTCCAACTATCGCTACTGGCTGGCGCCGATGCAGCAATATATCGATGAGCTTATCGCGGGCAAGACGGGCGTTCGCGGCCGTGATTTTAATACGCGCTGGGTCGCTGCAATGGTCGGTGATGTTCATCGCATTTTATGCCGCGGCGGTCTCTTTACTTACCCATTCGACACCAAATACCCTAACAAGGCAGGTAAGCTGCGTTTGATGTATGAGGCCAATCCGATGAGCTTGCTGATTGAGCGGGCAGGCGGCGCGGCGACAGATGCCATCAACCGTATTTTGGATATCGAGCCGACTGACATTCACCAGCGTGTGCCCGTGGTATTAGGCAGCAAAAACGAAGTCAACTATGTCAAAGACTTGCACGTACAGCACGCTCACTCATAAGCTTGACCCATCGGTTTATCGCAATCAGGATAACGCTTATGTTGTTTAATCGCGCCTTATCCTGATTGCTCCACTTATATTTTTCTCTAAGCGATCTATTATGGTAGCAAACCCCACCGAGCTGATTACCTCAGATAAGAATAATACCGTCAAGCTGGTCAAAGGTTTGTTGACGCAAGCCCGCCAGCGCAAAAAACACAGCCAGACCGTGCTCGAAGGCGTACATTTAATTGATGCCGCCTTGCGTAGTGATTATCCATTTGCCCAAATCTTGCTGGCTGAATCAGCGCATACGCATCCTGAGGTTGGGCAACTATTGACACGTCTACCAAGTCATACGCCTATCATAACGCTATCAGATTCGCTGTACGAGAGTATTCGTAGTCTCGGTACGGGTATCGATATCATGGCGCTGATTACCATACCCATGCCCAGCTTACCGATGCTTGCAGAGGATTGTTTGATCCTCAATGACGTACAAGACAGCGGCAATGTAGGCACCTTGCTACGCACAGCGGCGGCCGTTGGTATCCCTCATATTTTATGCACCAGCGCGACGGCGCAGGCTTGGTCGCCTAAGACCTTACGAGCAGGTATGGGTGCTCAGTTTGCCCTAAATATATATGAAGGCTTAAGTATTCAAGACATCTTAGATCATGTGCAAGCGCCGTTATTTGCCACCAGCTCCCACACTGATACGCTTATCTATCAGCACGATTTGACCCAGCCTATTGCTTGGATTATGGGTCATGAGGGTCAAGGGGTGTCTGCTGAGCTAGTGCAATGCGCCACGCCCATTGCCCTACCACAGCCCAATGGTCAAGAAAGCCTCAACGTCGCCATCGCAGGTTCCCTATGTCTATATGAGACATTGCGCCAACGAAAATACGCTACCCTTTAGCGCACCTTCCTTTGTGCTAAAACGCTTGCCTCAGCTTTCGAGATACGCATGAAAAGGACTGATAACGCAGTAGGTTATCAGTCCTTTTTCGTTGAAGTCAAAAAACCGAAAAACCTTTATGATGCCGCTCAGCCCTGTGCTTTTTTAAAGCCTTCTGCATAGCTGTTTGGTGCATTGAAATTGGTAAAGCTGATACTAATGGACTTATCCAATCCTTCCACACAGTGCCACCATCCAATCGGAATAAACAACGCATCGCCTGCCGCAATCGTCACCTCAACAGGCGTGACATGCTGCATTAGCGGGTGAGTTTTTAGATCCACATTGGGAAAGTCCACTTCACTATAGACATGCAAATCGTTGTACATCCACGGCACCTGCCACGCTGGAATCAAGGTGACTTTTTTGCGGCCATAGATTTGCACCAGCATGTTATTGGTCAAATCATGATGTAACGGCGTAAAAGTGCCTTTTGGTCCCATCCAAAAATACGTGCTAAAGGCTGGATCATCAGCCAAAAGCTGACGATAGCCGTCCCCAAAGTCTCCAATATCGGCAAATGCAGGCCTAATGGCATCGACATTTTGCTGTGTATTGTTGGCAGTCATATAATAATTGTTGCTTTCACCATCATTTTCTATCATATCGACAAATTCAGACATGCGCATCGATTTGCGGTATTTATCAGAATGACGCTCAAACAATGCATCACTTTCGCGGTCAAACTGTACTTGAATCTCAGCCGCGCCCAAAACCTCAGCAAAGTATCGCGGGCTCCATTTTTTGAGCGCTGGCCAATGCTCGATGCCGTTTTGGAGCACGACGGGTTTGTGCTTACTGTAGTGATTTTTAATAAACACCTCGAAAGCTGGCGTATCGATGACATCAATCTGCTGATTATAACCAGGATCTAACCGCGCGAGGTGGTCACAAGTCGCAAGTAGCCATTCACGTTTTTTGAGGGTCTGAGCGGTTTTTGCCGCTGCTCGTAGATAAGGGCTTTTGCTCGCGGTTTGTATTTCTAGCGCAATCTCAGCGCTGCTAAACCCTTGTTGCGCCAGCCTCTTAGCTATACCCGCCTTGCTCGTTCCTGCAAGCAAGTTGCTAGCGACCCACTCTTTCCAATTATTTGGCAGCTTGCGTATGGTCTGCTTGCTCTCATTCGCTGCCAGCTCTGGCTCGTCGCTTAACGCAGCTTTGATCTGAGCATCAGAAAAGCGATGGTTTTTTAGGGTGTCGATGATGGCGTCTGTTTGTACGCCGCGCATGATATTGGTCATCACCCACTCTTGCCACTCTTGGGGCAAAGCTGTTGCCGTATGTAGTGCTGCACTCATTGGTATCTCCTAATCCTTTAGATTGCTCATTCCTTGATTGATGCTTGGGCTTTATAAATCCTTTGCTTTATAAAGCCATTAATGGACAGCGTCATCACTGCCGTCGTTGCCTTTCAGCCGTATAACATAGCACGTTATCAGCCAATCATCACGACATTATCGTCTCTGGCATCTGTGATAAGACGCTCATAAAAAAGCCTTCGATTTAAGAAACCGAAGGCCTTTAACTTACCATTAACTATGTATAAGCACAGACGAGCGCTTAGTCATATAAGCTTAGATTTTGCTGGTTAGCTCAGGAAGCGCTTCAAACAAATCTGCTTCTAAGAAGTAATCAGCAACGCTAGCGATTGGCGCTTCTGGGTCATTGTTGATCGCCACGATGACTTTAGAGTCTTTCATACCGGCCAAATGCTGAATCGCACCTGAGATACCAGCTGCGATATATAGCTGCGGCGCAACGATTTTACCGGTTTGACCGACCTGCATATCGTTTGGTACATAACCTGCATCCACAGCGGCACGTGATGCACCAACCGCAGCGCCTAGCTTGTCAGCTAATGGCTCGATGTATTTGGTGAAGTTCTCACCGTTTGCCAATGCACGGCCACCAGAGACAACGATACTCGCTGACGTCAGCTCAGGACGGTCAGATTGTGCCATCTCTTCATTGACAAAGCTTGCTTTACCCGTCTCTTGCACACTGTCAATAGTCTCAACCGCAGCCGAGCCGCCTTCAGCAGCTACTGGATCAAACGCTGTGGTACGAACCGTAACGACCACTTTATCTTCTGATGTCTTCACAGTAGCGGTCGCGTTACCAGCATAGATAGGACGCTCAAAGGTTTGCGCATCTACGACTGCTGAGACTTCAGAGAGCATGCTCACATCTAGCAATGCGGCCACACGTGGCATGAAGTTTTTGCCAGTGGTGGTCGCTGCAGCGACGATATGACTATAATCGCCGGCCACATCAGCAACCAATAGAGCCACATTACCCGCTAATTGGTGCTCATATGCTGCGTTGTCTGCCAATAATACTTTGGTCACGCCTTCAGCTTTTGCTGCTTCATCAGCGACTGCTTGCGCGCCGCTACCTGCGACCAATACATGAACGTCATCGCCCATTTGTTTTGCTGCTGCGATGGTGTTCAAAGTTGCCTTTTTTAGACTGGCATTGTCATGTTCTGCATATACCAAAATTGCCATTGTTTTAATCCTTTATTTGTTCGTATCATCGATTCATGAAGTGGTTTGTGTACAACGTGGTCTATATGGCCCTATGACTTATCTTTATAGACGCAGCTTTATAGATGTAACCTTGTACACAATGTGCCGCCGCGAAGTATCCAATCATTGAGATATTAGATTACTTTTGCTTCATTTTTTAGCTTATCGACCAACTCATCAACAGAACCCACTGTGATACCAGCTTTGCGTTCAGCAGGTGGTACGACTTTGATAATCTCTTGCTTAGATGCCATATCTACACCAAAATCAGCTGGCGTTTTTTCATCAAGCGGTTTTTTCTTCGCTTTCATGATGTTTGGCAATTTGGCATAACGTGGCTCATTCAAGCGCAAGTCAGTGGTAATGACTGCTGGCAAATCAAGCGCAACTGTCTGTAAGCCGCCATCAATTTCACGAGTGACGTTTACTTTATCGCCTTCTACTTTTACTTCTGATGCAAAGGTGCCCTGACCGATACCCATCAATGCTGCGAGCATCTGACCTGTTTGGTTGTTGTCATCATCGATCGCTTGTTTACCCAAAAGAATGATATCGGTGCTTTCGCTTTCGGCGATGTTTTTTAGGATTTTAGCGACTTGTAGAGGGTATGGCTTGTCGTCAGTCAATACTAAAACACCACGATCTGCGCCCAGTGCCAAGGCCGCACGAATCTGCTCTTGTGACTCTTTAGGACCAATAGAGGCAACAATAATCTCGTCAATGACGCCAGCTTCTTTTAGACGAACTGCTTCTTCTACTGCAATCTCATCAAAAGGGTTGATTGACATCTTGGTGTTTGATAAGTCAACGCCAGAGTTATCAGCTTTTACACGAACTTTTACGTTGTAATCAATGACACGCTTGACCGCTACTAATGCTTTCATACGTTCCTCGTTTATTAATGTTATGAATTAAAAAATTGCCAGTTAAGAACCAAAGGTTCATGGTTATTCAAACTGTCGTTCAAAATACTACTTAAGGTTTATACTGCGTCAATAGATAGTAGTTAATTAAGAGAGATGAAACAATACCAAAACGCATATTTGTCGCATATTTCTTATTAATAAAATCCACTAAGGCTAAGCCCGCCGCTATTATTAGACCTACGTATCTTGCGTGAGCACAGGCCTAAGGTCAAGACAACGCCGTGAATAATGCGTCATAAATTTGTCACCACTCTATAATAAATAGTTTATAAACGCACAACCTCCCCCTGATGTCCTCTTCTTTTTTTGACCCCAAGCTTTATTCTTCACTTCGTTATAGCATTGCCAGCATACAGCTTACTTAAGGCTTTGTTATGACTTCTTACCTTACCAGCGTTTGGTGCGTCATTGCTCATCAAAGCAGCCTGAGCTTAGCTTGACTCATGGTGGCTCGGTCTCATCAACAGCTCGCTATCACGTATGTCATCAAACAACGCCCAATCAGGCGTGACATCATTGTTTTTGATGACACTCATGTCTCCTGTCGTCTCCATAATCACCGCAAACACTTCTGTCTTGGACTTTAGGCCATTTTTGCGCAGCACTTCTTGTACATCACTGGTACTCAAATTTGCCTCGGCCAAATTGTCTGCAAAATACTCGCCGTGGGCCATCAATATAATGGCTTTATTGTCAATCAACGATTTGAGTGGTTTAACCTTACGTCTGATCATAGAAATCAGCCCTTGCATGACAAATAACACCGCCACAGCAAATAGACCCTGCATCAATGACGGCGAATCAGACAACACTGTAGAAGCTAAAATACTACCGATAGCAACCGTCATAGCAAAGTCGTGGCTAGATATCTTTGAAAAACTGCGCAGCCCCATCAAGCGAGTAAAGAGCATCAAGCCCACATAAAACCCCACAGCAGATAAAGATATACCCACCAGCTGTTGCCAATCGATCGAAAACCATGTCTGCCACTTCATAAATCAACCTTATATCGCTATTATCAATAATCCTATATCGCAAATAAACTAAAAACAAACCCCACAAAAAAAGCAACCTGATAAGAGGTTGCTTTTTTTAAAGTCTAAACAGTATTTTTATTGTTTTTATAAACAAAAATTTTACGCATATCGTCACTCTAACTGTCATCGAGCGTACTGAACATCAGTGTGCCCAAACAGAAAAGAGATTATAGTGCTTCGATTTGCTCAGCTTGTGGACCTTTTTTGCCCTCACCTAAGATGAACGACACTTTTTGGCCTTCGGCTAGAGTTTTGAAACCACTACCTTGGATAGCGCTGTAGTGAGCGAATACGTCTTGTCCGCCGTTGTCTTGAGCGATAAAACCAAAACCTTTAGCTTCATTAAACCACTTTACAGTGCCTTCAACTTTATCTGACATAAATTTTCCTAACTCTTTAACTGTTGGCGAGACTGATGTCATCACCGATTAATTGATATATACCCAAATAGCTTTTGCTACAGCGAAATGGTAAAAAACCACCAAACCCCTGTTAAATAAAGCAAAGTTATTGCTTTAAATCCTTTGGGTACAAGCCGATTATAACAGCTTTTCCTAACGGCAACAGCTTAAATTGATGATTTTTGTAAATAGTTATGAGGAATACAAACCAATGATCACCGGCAGCACTGATGCAATATAATTATTTGATAATAAAGGAATTATCAATAATAACCTCAACGGCTTTCGTTATGCTTGACGTTGCTTTTATTTGGTCATCCTTTTATTCTTCTAATCATTCCTCTAACGAGATGACTAAATAGCCACCTACCCCTGCGATATCGGGAGCCATGGCGCACTGAGTACCAATAGACAAAGCGCAAAAAATATCAATGAAAACGACTGGCTATAAGCGATGTATTTGGCCGGAACTACCAGATCCTGCGGTGAGTCTGGAATACCCTTACGTTTGAGCAGGCGCGTGCCATAGACCCAGCCAAAGGTGGTATAGATACCATAGGCCGCTGGGACGGTAATGGCCAATGGCGTTAGGTCTATGGCATAGAGCATGACGACAGAGACAAAAAACCACGATGTGTCCAATAATGAGCTGATCTGAAAAAATTTTGATTTGGGCAGCTTACCGTCTGTTTTTTTGAGCATCTCCCCTTCTATCCAAATCAAGACTGCTACCACAGCGCTCAGAGTAATGTAAACGAATTGCGGCGTTAGCCAATCAGGATAAGATATTTGCACAACAGACAACCTGTATTCTAGAAAAAAGAAGCACTTTGCGACAATGAGACAAAGACAAAAAAAAACACTGATGGCGGCAACCATCAACAAAAAATGCGCGCCAGCTAACTGCTATACGCACCGACTACCATCACTATTAGCTACCATAATTAAGGCAGTAATGCCTGCCTATATTGGGCAGCGTTTTTTGATTTTCAACCCATATCATATATTCTTGGCCCATACCCACCTACAAAAAACCCACGCTATCTATTGATAACATGGGTTTGTTTAACTCAGCCAGTACAAAGATAGCGCATATGGCTATTTATAAGCGTAGGCTTGGGGTTTTGGTTTAGTTTTTGTCTTTATCGATGATCTTGTTGCCACCAATCCATGGCATCATAGCGCGCAGCTTGGCACCAGTGATTTCGATTTGATGCTCAGCGTTGTTACGGCGACGGGCAGTCATTGATGGGTAGTTGGTCGCGCCTTCAGAGATAAACATTTTCGCGTACTCACCAGACTGGATGCGTTTTAGGGCATTACGCATGGCTTCACGTGATTGCTCGTTGATGACCTCTGTACCAGTAACGTATTCGCCATATTCAGCGTTGTTACTGATTGAGTAGTTCATGTCAGCGATACCGCCTTCATACATGAGATCGACGATAAGCTTTAGCTCATGCAAGCACTCAAAATAGGCCATTTCTGGTGCATAACCTGCTTCTGTTAGCGTCTCAAAGCCCATTTTGACCAGCTCTACTGCGCCGCCACAAAGCACTGCTTGCTCGCCGAATAGATCGGTTTCTGTCTCATCTTTAAACGTCGTCTCGATAATACCCGAGCGGCCACCACCCACGCCTGCTGCATAAGATAGCGCCAACTGCTTGGCTTGACCGGATGCGTCTTGGTAAACCGCGATAAGATCAGGGATACCGCCGCCTTTGGTAAACTCTGAGCGAACAGTATGACCTGGCGCTTTTGGTGCGACCATGATGACATCAAGATCACCGCGCGGCACTACTTGGTTGTAATGAATGGCAAAACCGTGAGCGAAAGCTAAGGTAGCGCCTTCTTTGATGTTGGGTTCGATCACGTCATTATACAGCTGCTTTTGAAACTCATCAGGCGTCAAAATCATGACAACGTCGGCCGCCTTTACCGCCTCTTCGACTTCAGCGACTTTTAGACCAGCATTTTCAGCTTTTTTCCATGAACCCGAGTTGGCACGTAGGCCCACGGTGACATCGACGTCTGAGTCTTGTAGGTTCAGCGCGTGGGCGTGACCTTGTGAGCCGTAGCCAATGATGGCTACTTTTTTGCCTTGGATAATCGATAGATCACAATCTTTATCATAATAAACGTTCATAAATAGAGTCCTTTTCCTCAATCATGGCGTGCCATGGATAGTAGGCGCTCCTACTCCAACCATTCTCATAAAGTATGGGCTAAGATGAGCGCGCTGTTGATAATAAACTACGTTGGTAACAGTATTAGTCACTACTGCCGACTAAAGACTTAGGGTTTTTTCTCCACGTGCGATACCGATGACGCCTGAGCGAACCACTTCCATAATACGCTCGCGGCCAATCACATCGATAAAGCCGTCTAGCTTGGCTTTATCACCGACGATTTGGATGGTATATAGATTGGATGTGACATCCACGATTTGTGCGCGGAAGATATCAGCACTACGCTTAATCTCCTCGCGTACGCTGCCAGTCGCGCGCACTTTGATCAACATCAGCTCACGCTCTACATGGACGTTATCCGTCAGATTCAGTACCTTAACCACTTCGATTAATTTATGCAATTGTTTCGTGATTTGCTCGATTCGCTCAGGTGAGGTAATGGTCGTCACGGTCAGGCGCGAGATACTTGGGTCATCAGTGGGCGCAACGTTTAGCGTCTCGATGTTATAGCCACGCTGGGAAAACAAGCCGACCAATCGCGACAACGAACCCGCTTCGTTTTCCATCAATACCGAAATCAGATGTTGTTGTTGCATTAGGTGCGCTCCCCTTTTGTTAACCACATATCACGCATAGATTGACCCGCGATTTGCATTGGATATACATGCTCATGACGATCGACATAAACATCGATAAATACCAGTCTGTCTTTGATTGCCATGGCTTCGGCCAGCTGAGCCTCCATTGTCGCAGGATCGGTGATTTTGATACCGACATGACCGTAGCTCTCTGCCAACTTCACAAAATCTGGTAGTGAATTCATATAAGACTGTGCGTGACGGCCTTCATACAGCATGTCTTGCCACTGCTTAACCATACCCAGCTGAGCATTGTTTAGGTTTAATATTTTGACAGGTAGATTATATTGCAAGCAAGTCGATAGCTCTTGGATATTCATCTGAATAGAGCCTTCACCAGTGATGCACACCACATCGCGCTCAGGCCTGACAAGCTTGGCCGCCATTGCATAAGGCAGTCCCACACCCATGGTGCCAAGGCCACCTGAGTTTAGCCATTGACGCGGCTCATCATAGGTGTAATACAAAGCGGCAAACATCTGATGCTGACCGACGTCACTGGTAATGATGGCTTTGCCATCTGTCACTTTGCACAGGGCTTGGACGACGCTTTGCGGCTTGATACCTTCATCGGTACTGGTGTCGTAGCGCAAGCCGTGACGCGTACGCCACTCGTTGATTTGCGACCACCAGTCTTGCAAGGCATGCTGCTCAAGCTCTTTGTCATCACCGATGATACCCAGCATATCTGTCAAGACCGCTTTGACATCTCCGACGATTGGAATATGGGCATTGATCGTCTTAGAAATAGAAGCCGGATCGATATCGATATGGATAATCGTCGCATTTGGACAGAATTTTTTGACGTTATTGGTCACGCGGTCATCGAAGCGTGCGCCAATTGCCAAGATGACATCCGCGTGGTGCATGGTCATGTTGGCCTCATAAGTGCCATGCATACCTAGCATACCCAAAAACTGACGGTCGGAGCCTGGGAAGGTGCCAAGCCCCATCAAGGTATTGGTCACAGGTAAATTTAAACGATGAGCAAGATCGGTCAGCTCTTCGTGGGCTTTACTCCAAATCACGCCGCCGCCAGCATAGACGACAGGGCGCTGCGCTGATAACAGAGTCTCAACCGCTTTTTTGATTTGACCGCTATGGCCTTTTTGCGATGGCTGATACGAGCGCAAGAATACCTCAGCAGGATACTCGTAAACGTACTTTTCACTAGGAGCCGTCATGTCTTTTGGCACATCGATAACCACAGGACCTGGACGTCCAGACTGGGCGATATAAAAGGCTTTTTTGACGATCATCGGAATTTCGCTGGCATGACGCACCTGAAAGCTGTGCTTGACGATAGGGCGTGATACCCCCACCATATCTGTTTCTTGGAAAGCGTCTTCACCGATTAAGCTACTTGGCACCTGACCTGAAATCACCACCATCGGGACTGAATCCATAAAGGCGGTTGCGATGGCCGTCACCGTGTTGGTCGCACCAGGGCCTGAAGTGGCGAGCACCACCCCTGTCTTGCCTGTCACGCGTGAATAGGCATCTGCCATATGACCTGCGGCCTGCTCATGACGTACCAAAATATGCTCGATGGCGTCTTGTTGAAACAAAGCATCATAAATATGAAGTACCGCGCCACCTGGGTAACCAAAAATATAGTCAACCCCTTCATCGGTCAGCGATTGCACCAACATCTCAGCACCAGATAACATCACTGGCTGCGCACTATCCTCTGCAAGACGTTGCTGTTTTTCTTCGAAGTTTTTTGCGGCATTACCCGTCTGGGTATGTCCGGTCATATTCGGACTTTGCGTGGTTTGCGTCACTGTCATCACCTTTTTTTGCGGCGAGAATTTGCGGTGTTTTATAATAAAAAACCATTACCGACTGGTGTGATTTTTAGCACCATAAAACAAGCGCCAACTCTTATCCATATCAAGAATGTGTGCCCACCATACGTAAGCCATACTGTTTGGACACAGCATCAGACTCAAATACAGCAAGGTATTGAGGTCAGTTTGTGACAGGAAATTATCGATGTACGATGACAAGATGCGAGCGCATCTATAAAAGAAGCTTATTATTGAAGGGGATTACCAAGCAGCTGTTCTCAAAACCTTCATTTTCAAAACCGTTGTTTTCAAAACTTAGCATCTGTCAGACTAACGGATGCAAAGGCGTTGACACAAGATACATAAATCATCATAAACAAATCAGATAGCACTCATGGTTAGTGGCGTATAACAAGGTCGTTAAGTCCTATAACCGACTATTGATTTCGTATTATCATTACATATCGAGCCGTTTTTGAGACAAACGTAAGCATGACACTTAGTAGGGTTCAAATAACAAGTTTATCTTAGTCATTGTAGACAGATAAGTCCGGAGACAATGTATATTGTGATTTGTAGTGGTCTTCCTGACCACCCTCACAACACACATCATCACAAAGAAAACAAAACCTGCAAGCTACCGATAAGTAACCTGTGGTCCTTGTCCTCAAGTGCCACGGCAATATCATAAAAGCCGCTCACTGACCAATCAACTGGTCTTATATTCGATGGTTTATCAGCTATTGTCAAGAAAAACTTATATCCCCTATCCCTAACTATTGGTTATTAAATAATATACATTGATAAGAATTATTTGATAGAATCAAACCTCGGTACATTTTTAGTACCATCCCAATACTAAAGTGTTATATTTATATCGATATTTTTATTTTGCCGCTTAAGAGGAACTCTGCTATGGCATATGCGTTTTCACAATATACTGCTACCAAACTCCTTGTCAGTGCGAGTATAGCAGGTATGCTAATGCTGTCGATGAGCGCCAGTCATGCTATTCAAGTGTATAAGTCTATCGGCGCGCATGGTGAGGTAAAATATAGCCAACATGCACCGCAAAATGGCAAAAATGTCGAGTTGATTGAGTTTCGCAGCGATGGACGGCAAAACAACGCAGGAGAAATGGCGGGAAAAACAGATGCCAGTCAAAGTAGCAATGCTCAGACCGCCGAGCAGCAACGCGTGGCACAGCTAGAGGCTCGTATCAAGGAGCAAGAGGCACAAGCCAATGCACAGCGTTGTCAGTCACTACGAAATAACTTGACCAACCTCAATGTCGGTGGCCGTATCTATGAAATGGATGCCAATGGCAAACGCCAATATTTAGACGGCCGAGAGATTGAGCTAAAACGTGAACGGGTGCAGCAAGCCATCGATCAATATTGTGGCAACTCTACAGCCTTGTAAACTGCCGCTCTGGGCATGGCGGTTTGCCGCTTATACCAGCTGATTGGGACGTGTTTTCAACTCTCGTCCATTTAGATGACTATCGACTTAATTGAGGACACGCCCTACTTATAGCGTTATCGGTCTTCCTATTGGTCTTAGTACCAGCTATCATCACTGACGGTAATTTCCTGCATGACATGACGAATGGCCGCCGGCATATCTTGCGCCTGTAGCCCTCGTTGACCAATCAATAACGCCGTTTTATCGGTTTGGTTGATCAACATATCGCCTGCCATACCGTGTAGAAGCACTGCTTGCTGTAGACCACGCGATTCTCTTATCAAATCCTTTTGCGCCAACAGTCCAGCAATCAGACCAGATAAGACATCGCCCATGCCTGCTGTCGCCATACCCGCATTGCCTGTCGCACAGACATAGATCTGCGCCTGCTGATCTCTTTGCTCTAGCACCAACGACCCTGCACCCTTTAATACCCAATCACCGCCATAATCTGTCGCACACTGTCTAATAGCCGCCAATCTGTCGCTCTCTACTTGACTGACCTCAATATTTAATAGCTTTGCGGCTTCACCACTGTGCGGTGTCAGGCAGACTGAGTAATGGACGCTATGCTGCTGCAAAGCCGCGATAAGCGGGTGATGCTCCTTATGCAAAGCCGCCAGATGATACAAGCCATCAGCGTCGATGACGATTGGTTTTTTTTCTGTAATGGCAGCTTTTAGATAGCAGACAAATAATTTTTTGGCTTTATCATCACGTCCCAAGCCCATACCGATAGCGATGACGCTGGCCTCCTTCAGCAATTGCCTTATTCCATCGACATCATGTAGATTTATCGTCATAGCATCGGGCAATGAGGTCAGCAAGGCTGCATGAAAAGCCTCATGACATGCCACAGTGATCTTACCTGCTCCCGTCGCCATGGCACTAGAAGCTGATAGTATCGCCGCACCGCCCATCCCTTGCGAGCCATCCACACGGTTGCCACCGATGATGAGCACATGGCCATAGCTGCCTTTATAGCTGTTTTGCTGGCGAGAGGTCAGAGCGTACGCACTTGTGACCAGCTTTGCCACCGGTTTAAGAGCATCATCCTCCAGCGCATAAGGTATCAGCGCGATGTCAACAACTTGGCCACTATAATCCATACCATCTTTGGTATGCAGACCAAACTTACGCGCCACCAAGCACAGAGTCATATCTGCCTGTATCGCGGCACCAGAAAACACCTCACCTGTCGCCGCGACCAAACCACTAGGAATGTCCACCGCAATCACAAATGGCTTATAGCATTTGGCCCATTGGTTAAATCGATAAATAGCGCTCTGGTAGATGCCTGCTGGCGCACGGTCCAACCCGATACCAAAGATTGCATCGATATAGACATCAGCATCCGCTGCATAACCACTCGCTTGCCATGTACTCGCATCAGCATCGATATCAGGGCTAGCGTCCCACTCAGTGCACATCTCTTCAAAGCGCTGATAACGACACTCCTGTGCCAATGCTATTTGTTTTGCTCGTTCGGCATCAGAGATAGACGTCGCACTATTTATATCAGCATCCTTTATTATAGAGTCATCTGTCTCAAGATCGTCTTTGCTAAAACCAACTGTCACGACTTGTACCTGCCAGCCCATGCGCCGTAGATAATGCGCAATGAGCCAGCCATCACCGCCGTTATTGCCTTTACCTACCCAGATACTGGCCCGCTGCTGATACCTATGACGACGGGCAGGTGTACCGCTGATAGAGGCCGTCGCGCATTTTTGTTCATTTGCCTTTTGTATATACTGCGCCATCTGCCATGCTGCTTGCTGCATAAGCCCAAAGCTATCGTGCCCTTGTGCAAACCAAGCCTGCTCCATGGCATAGACCTGCTCACTGTTATACAGTGCGGTGGTCTCATTGGGCATTATCGATGCTAATGTTGCTAAATGACAATCCGGTTTCATATTTGCTCCTTTATTCATTTTTATGCTTGCACTCCATACTCACTGCCTTATCATAGCGGTACTTCTTTGATTTTTATTATTCTTTATGTCTACTCTCTCAAAACCCGACCTACCTGACACCTCTAACGGCCAGACAGCGGCTGCGCCGCCTGCTCACCTATCGCAGGTACCCAGCAAAAAAATCGACGTCAAAAATGACTCACCCTTCACAAGTGCCGAGGATGTCAAGCAGTGGATTAAGTCTCAAGCACAGGCGTTGGGGTTTGGGAACTGTGGTTTTCTCTCCGTACATCATCCGTTATTTGCTCAGCAGATGACGCAGCTACAGCAATGGCTGGCACAAGGCTATGAAGGACAGCTGCAGTTTATGCACAACAATCACCATTTGCGCGCTCACCCCGATCAACTGGTAGAAGGTGCCAAAACCATCATCAGTGTGCGCATGGATTATTTGACGCAGACGCCTACGCCGCGGACGGTCGCTGATAACGATTTTCCCAATCAAGGCATCATAGCTCGTTATGCACGAGGGCGCGACTATCATAAAACCATGCGCAGTCGTCTAAAGCAATTGGCATTACAAATCGAAGCCATGCTTCCTGAGTGGCAACACCTGGATATCGGCTCGGCGCAAGAGTTTGTTTTTCGGCCATTTAGTGACTCAGCCCCCATCTTTGAGCGGCCAATCGCAGATGCCGCTGGTCTTGGCTGGACAGGCAAACATACTTTGCTGCTCAACAAACAAGCAGGCTCTTTTTTTGTACTAGGAGAGCTGTTCATCAGTCTCGAGCTACCAGACGACGCTCCTGTCAAGTCACATTGCGGCAGTTGTAGCGCTTGTATTGATGTCTGCCCCACTCAGGCTATTGTCGCGCCTTATGAGCTAAACGCCTCTGCTTGTATCTCTTATTTGACCATCGAACATGATGGTATCATCGATGAAAAATATCGCCGCGCCATTGGCAATCGCGTCTTTGGCTGTGATGATTGCCAGCTCATCTGTCCGTGGAACCGTTATGCCAATATCACAACTGTCGAAGACTTTGCACCGCGGCACAGTCTTGACAACAGCAGTTTGCTTGAGCTGTGGCAATGGCAAGAAGCGGATTTTATGCAAAAAACCCAAGGCAGCCCGCTTAGACGCACAGGCTACGTTAATTTTTTACGCAATATCGCGATTGCACTTGGCAATGCCAACGGCAGTCAAGAGGTCATTACCCAGTTGCAGGCTAAGCTGCAGACCCATAACACCATGCTAGACGAGCATATACATTGGGCAATCGCTGAACAACAACAAAAGCTCAGCGATACTGATGCTTAATATTTTGTCTTATCACAGCTGCTTATGGTTAGTCGCTTCTTATGGCGAGTCGCTGCTTAGTCAAATAGCTTTAACCAGTGATGTCAACAATCTCTCACCCAATAAAAAGCGCCTCTTATGTAAGAGACGCTTTTTTGCCAATGAGCAATTTTTTTAATACAGTAATCTCAGGCTTATCTGCCTATTTTATTAAGCTATCACATTAAGGTTTTGGAATACGTAAGACTTGGCCTGGGTAAATTTTGTCTGGGTCAGATAACATGGGCTTATTGGCCTCAAAAATCTTCATGTAATCCCCAGATGAGCCATACACTTCTTTGGCAATCTTCGATAAGCTATCGCCAGATTTTACCGTATACATGGTTGATTCTGGAGCATCTTCTTCGATATCGATATTATCGATGACTTTTGCTACATTTTGCACGTTACCGATGGCGATAATGGCTTTTTCGCGGTCTGCTTGTGTTTTGGCATTACCGCTGATTTCTGCAGTATCTGTCGTACCATTATATTTGATCTTTAGATTGCTGATATTCAGATTTTGCTGCTGAATACGGCGAAGCAAAATATTGGCTACTGACTGGGCAGAAGGCTCAGTGCTCTGTACTGGGGTGTTGGCATCTGCTTTGGTCTCTGATTTGGCGTCATGTTTGGCATCATCACGGTTAAAGATTTTTTCGCCGATGTCTTTTGCAAAACTAAAAATACCCATCTAACTACTCCTTGAACTATTGTTATTTGTTATGCATCGTTATTGTTGTAGATAATGTCTCACTATCAGTGATGTCAGTAATATTCATCGTATATCAACGTCAGCCAATGACTTCATATGCAATTAATTCATACATAGCATCAATCCATATACAACGATGTCTGCATCACGTCGACATTTTGAGTATAACAAAACTGCTTCATTTAAATAGTAAGAGTATGTTGAGTAATGTTAATTTCATAAAGTATATGTTAATACTTTGAGATTGCTAAACACTCAAATGTACCCCTGAAATCCATATATGAAATGCGACAAGCACAAAAAAAACCGCCAACCCATAGGGCAAGCGGCTTTTTAGACTGGCTGAGCCAATCAGATGACTACAGCGTTATAGCTGGGCTTGTACGTAGTCGATTGCTTTTTGAACCGTGGTCAACTCTGCAGAGTCTTCGTCAGGAATAGTGATACCAAAATCACTTTCAAATGACATTACCAACTCAACCAAATCTAGTGAATCTGCACCTAGATCTTCCATGAATGAGGCATCGTTGTTAATGTCTTCAACGTTCATACCCAATTGCTCAGCCACAGCTGATTTAACTCTTAGCTCGGTATCGTTGCTCATGTAGATTGCTCCTTTATCATCTATTATTTTTAATAAACTGCTATAGCGTGCGGTCTACACTCTATAGCATAGTATATAAAATGGGATTTGCCAGATCAGCGACATCGCCGTCTGAGTACTCTATGACACCTGATACAGTCTGTCTAATGTCTACTAAAGTCCTGTCATGATACAGTGCTTTGACATAAAAGTATCCGTCATTATAACACCCTTTATTATAGTTTACACTCGTTCACACAGTTTTTTATTATTTCTATGTAACACTTGTGCGTCACTTTACATATACATCCCGCCATTGACTGGAATGACCGCGCCAGTTATATAGCTGGCCTCATCGCTGGCTAGGAAGTGTACAGCCGCAGCGATATCTTCTGGCTGACCCAAACGGCTGATAGGAACAGCGTCGAGCATCGAGTTTAGCAAACGCTCGTCCAACTCGTCCGTCATGTCCGTTTCAATCAGACCTGGTGCGACACAGTTGATGGTTACCTGTCTTGAGCCAATCTCGCGCGCCAGCGTCCGACTAAAGCCTTCGACACCCGCTTTGGTAGCAGCATAGTTGGACTGACCTGCATTGCCCATCTGCGCCACCACAGAAGTGATGTTGATGATACGTCCACGGCGTGCTTTCATCATGCCGCGTACCGCACGTTTGCTCATACGATAGACTGAGGTTAAGTTGGTATCGACGACGTTTTCCCAATCCTCGTCTTTCATACGCATCAGCAACCCGTCTTGGGTGATACCGGCATTGTTGACCAACACTTGTACAGCACCATAGACGCTTTCAATCTCTTCAAATAACTTTTCGATTTGCGCGGTATCGCGGACGTCTAACACGCGGCCGATACCACCGGTATCGTGTAGATACTCATCAATCAGCTCAGCGCCCTTTTCGGTGGTCGCCGTGCCAATCACAAAGTGTCCTTCTTTTGCAAATCGCTTGGCAACGGCTTTACCGATACCGCGACTGGCACCAGTGACTAGGGTGATTGTGCGGCTCATGATAACACCTCCATTAACTTATCTAGACGGGCAGGCTTATCTGTAGGATAGCTAGTAATCGGCTGTGCTTGGCGCTTGGCCAAGTTGCTGAGTACGTTACCACTGCCGCATTCAATTAATACATTGATTTGTTTATCAGCCAGCTCTTGCATGGTCTGCGACCACAAGACCGGTTGGCTTAGTTGCTCAGTCAGTGCTTGTTTGATACCAGCGGCACTGGTTTCAACGCGCGCATGGCGGTTTTGAATCACAGGAATGGTGGCTTGATCAAACTTGATGCCTGCCAATATCTCGGCTAGGGCGTCACTTGCAGGCGCCATCAATGCGCAGTGAGACGGTACACTGACCTTCAAAGGTATGGATTTTTTGCCGGTATTTTGCACTTTATCGATGACGGCATTTACGCCAGCTGCGTTGCCCGAGATGACCACTTGCCCTGGGCTGTTAAAGTTAGCAGCGCCCACGATGGCATCATCAACATGCTCGGTCGCTTGCTCGCAGAGGTTTTCGACTCGGTGATCCTCTAATCCCAACACAGCTGCCATAGCGGTATCCACACCGACCACAGCTTCTTGCATCAACTGGCCGCGTTTATGCACTAAGGTGACGGCATCGGCAAGTGAGATCACTTCAGCAGCGCAAAGGGCGCTGTACTCACCTAATGAATGACCCGCTAGGTAGCAAGGCGCTGTGGTGATTTTTTGTTGTAAGATACGCCAAATTGCCATACTTGCTGTCAGTAGCGCAGGCTGCGTATATTGGGTTTGATTGAGCTTTTCTTCGTCTTGACAGATTGCCCACAAGTCCTCGCCAAGCGCATCGCTGGCTTCGGTAAAGGTTTCACGAATCTCTGGGTAGATGTCAGCAAGCTCGCTAGTCATCCCGACTACTTGCGATCCTTGTCCAGGAAAAATCACCGCCATACGAGTCGGCTGCTTTTTTACCATATCGGGTATAGAGGCCATAACCAATATTCCTTATTTAATTGGAAATATCCCTAAATCAATGGGGGTTATTATATTATTAAATACTGTATAAAGCCGTTGATTTGACGTTTGGTCTAAAAAACGGAACATTCGTAAACTATACACTGACACACACTATTATCATAGTAGGTGGTGCGGCAAAGCTGAGCAAAACTCTGACTTAATGGATAGTAGCTGCATCGGTGCTTGTCTACAAAAGAGAGTAACATCATACGCTTTTTAGATAAAAAGTCTAAAAAAACGATAGCAAAAAGCCAAGTTATCCAGCCACATAATTTATGATAGCGAAATAACTTGGCTTTTTTTGGCTTAAAGCGAATTGCTTCATAATAGCAACACAAAAATAATGATAGTCACCTGTACTATCATTATTTTGTATTGACCATTATAGAACCAACGACTTAAGCGTCTTGACTGACCTTAAATAACTGACGGCCACGGTAGAAACCATCTTTAGTCATGTGGTGACGACGATGTTTTTCACCAGTGGTAGCATCTACGCTTAGCTCAGCCACTTCCATACGATGGTGTGAACGGCGCATGTCACGACGAGAACGGCTTTTACGACTTTTTTGAACAGCCATGATATAGCTCCTATACTTAAAGGGATAAGCTTAAAATTCAGCTTTAGTCGATACTGACAGAGGCTATATAATCACAACAACCTAAGTCTTAAGCATCATTAGTTAAATAGATTGCCACCTACATAAAGTGCTGACTACGTCTAAAATCGATGGGAAATTTGCCCAGTCAGCTTCTATCAGCAAGCAACTTGTTGCTAGAATGCAATAAACCGGACATTATACGCATGTTTGATGGATTAATAAAGCCCTGCCTTCCACTCTTTGATAGAAAGCGGATAAAAGGCATCACGATCTGCCGGAGGCTCATTTGCCATCGCGGTTATAGTTTGCCTTTGAGCGATGCCAATGCTGCAAAAGGATTTTCGTTTTCTTCTTCCTCTGGAATCTCACCAAACTGCTCAACACTCATTTCACAATCATCGTGCTTAGGAGCCATAGGTGCTTTGAGCAATATCTCATCTTCTATCAGTTTTTTTAATGGCAGCAAGTTTTCCGGGGATTGCTCAGGAATGATTTCATCAAGTAATAAATAATCTTGTTCTTCATCGACCAAGCTTATTTGGCTGTCATCATCCAACAACGCGATGTCATAATCATCAGACAAATCAATGGCAATTGGCTGCAAACAGCGCTGACAGGTGAGCCAGATATCGCCCGCCAAGGTAAAGGCGAGATGCAGCACATTATTATGACGGTATAATTGAGTGTTTAGCTGTATTGTTTGTTGCTCATGCTCTGTAGTCAATATGGCAGCCAAACGCTCAAAACGACGTGGTTCCACCTCTCCTACCCACTCAAACCCACTGTCGGCCCATTTATCTAAAGAGATATTCTCAGGCATAACGCTTGATACGGGCGCTTTTTTATGGTCAGAGTTGTTTGCTGACGGCTTATTTTCTAAAGTGTTTGACATGCGCGGCCTCATTCATCAAAACGGTGTATAATATTGCTTGCCATACTAACGGAAAGCACCGAGGGGTGCCAGCGCTAGTATGTTACTATTTTTTGATACCGGCTATATTTTACCGCATTGCCGCTTAGCACTGTCACTTGGCCTCCTCTCACAAGGTCTTTTTTCTTTATTCTCTATTTACTCTGTACTCGATCTATGACTTGTTTTACCGATCCAATGGACTTTTCTACTCTCCAGCCTCGTATTCACGCACCGATATTACGTCAGCGTCTAAGCCATTTAATAGCCTCTAGCCGCCCAGATAGTGCACTACCATCACTCATGACAAATGCGCACCTATCAATCTGGCAAGAGGGCTGGCAAAAAATATCTACTACAAAGGTAGACAGTGGCCAGCAGCCTTCAGAAGCAGATAGTGAGAAAGCGGCGACTGATTGGCTGATTGGCCTGTTTAATACAGTATTTGCGCATCAAAAGGTTGTATTGGTTCGTGGTCAGGGTGAGCCAGAATACTTCCCTGCAACAGACTCTCTACCAGCGAGAATTGAGTTCGCGCATGGGTTCTTTGCCAGCGCTCTGCACGAATTAAGTCACTGGTGCATCGCTGGTGAGGCGCGTCGGCAGTTGGCAGACTTTGGCTACTGGTATGCCCCAGATGGCCGTAGTGAAGCGCAGCAGCAAGCGTTTGAGCGCGTAGAGATCAAACCGCAAGCTCTAGAGTGTTTATTCACCTTAGCATACGGGCGCGTGTTTCGAGTGTCACAAGACAACTTGTTTGCGGACTTTGATACCAGCGGTAGCACCTTTGCACTCGATGTATATCAGCAAGCTGAGGACTATATCGCCCGCCCTCATACCCTGCCACGCGATGCTAAAACCTTATTGCATACTCTTTTGTGCGTGTGCAATTAACTTATAATTCATCTTAAATAAAACGGACACGTAGTATATGTGCTCTGTGCGGCTGGTATTTATCTCGCGCAGCATCGTCTATAAAGTCACCATAAGCGTGGCTAAAATAAAGCAGGCGCTTTTGATATCATCATAAACCGTTAACGATTTTCTACGCATCGTAACGCCCTACCACTAAACTTATATTTGCCTTGCGCTATACTAAACCAGTAAAGCTCCTTTATAAGGTATGGGTGTGATACAAGTATTAACAAGCATAAGGATTGCTCTGCGCTTGTCTTTATCCCCCTATATCACATACTTGCGTCAGCAGTCATTGACCCAGAGTATGACTCACAATAAGGCGACGTAATAACGATCTTCGATACTGTTATAATTATAAAATAAGGAACGATTATGCAAGTTTTTTATATTCATCCCGACAATCCGCAACCTCGTCTGATCGCTCAAGCAGCCGAACTACTACGCAAAGATCAATTAATCATTTACCCTACCGATACCAGCTACGCTTTTGGGTGCCGTTTGGGCGCAAAGGAGGCGTTAGACAAACTTAAGCAAATCCGCGCACTTGATGACAAACACCAATTTACTTTACTTTGTCGCGATTTAAGCGAGATTGCCACCTATGCGACCGTAAACAATGCTCAGTATAAACAACTAAAAGCGCATACCCCAGCCCCGATTACTTTTATCCTGAATGCGACAAAAGATGTTCCCAAAAAACTGGCGCATCCTAAGAAAAAAACCATTGGTATCCGTGTACCAAGCAACCCTATCGCTCAAGCATTATTAGAAGCCATGGATGAACCAATTTTGACCAGCTCACTGATACTCCCCGAACATGACGACATCCTTGATGATCCTTTTGAAATCGAAGAGTTATTAAGCAATCGAATTGATGGCTTAGTTAATGCTGGTATCAAGACTACCAAGTTGACGACCATTGTAGATATGACCGGTGGGATGCCTGAAATCATCAGACAAGGTGCAGCCGATGTTGATTCATTATTATTGTAATTAGCGACAAACTCGAAACATAAAAAAAGGCTCCAATTGAATTGGAGCCTTTTTTATACATTATATCGTCAATGCAAAATTAGTCGCGATCAACCAATTCTACATAAGCCATTGGCGCGTTGTCACCATCACGATGACCACATTTTACGATACGTAAATAACCACCTGGACGCGTTTGGTAACGAGGACCTAACGTGCCAAATAGTTTACCGACCATAGCTTTGCTACGCATACGGCTAAATGCCAAACGGCGATTAGCAACGCTGTCTTCTTTAGCCAAAGTGATCAATGGCTCAGCAACGCGGCGCAATTCTTTAGCTTTTGGCAAAGTGGTTTTGATCAGTTCATGCTCAAACAATGAGTTGGTCATGTTCTGAAACATTGCCTTACGATGACTGCCGGTACGACCCAGCTTGACTCCACTCTTACGATGGCGCATAGTCAAAAATCCTTAAAGTTTAACGGCTACGATAAGAAAAGCGATCATCGACACGAAGGTCAGCTGGCGGCCAGTTGTCTAGGCGCATACCGAGCTCTAAATCTTTAGACGCTAACACGTCTTTGATTTCGGTCAATGATTTCTTACCAAGATTTGGGGTTTTTAGTAGTTCAGTCTCTGAACGCTGTACCAAATCACCGATATAGTAAATGTTTTCAGCTTTCAAGCAGTTGGCTGAGCGAACCGTTAGTTCAAGATCGTCCACAGGGCGTAATAGCACCGGATCGACCTCTTCTTTTTCTTTCACAGGCTCAGGCGCTTCTTCAGCTTCTAGGTCAACAAAGATAGAAATCTGTTGTTGTAAAATAGTGGCTGCTTTACGAATTGCTTCTTCTGGATCTATAGTGCCATTAGTTTCAAGCTCAATGATAAGACGATCAAGATCAGTACGCTGCTCTACGCGAGCGTTCTCAACCTGATAAGCAACACGTAGCACAGGACTAAAACTTGCATCAAGCTTTAAACGTCCAATTGCTTTGGTGTCACCATCTTCACGGCGCTGGTTTGCTGGCTCATATCCACGACCCATTACTACGCGCAAACGCATCTTAAGATGACCACGGTCACTTAATGTACCCAACACCAAATCTGGATTGATGATATCGACATTATGCGGTAGCGTGATGTCTGCAGCAGTAATAGTGCCTGGACCTTGTTTATCCAAGGTCAAAAATACTTCATTTTGGTCATGAAGGGTAATCGCCAAGCCTTTTAGGTTCAAAAGCAAGTCAAGTACGTCTTCTTGTAGTCCTTCAAGCGTTGAGTATTCATGGTCAACACCATCAATCTCAGCTTCAATGACTGCAGCACCAGGTAATGAAGATAACAAGATGCGACGCAGAGCATTCCCGAGGGTATGCCCAAAGCCGCGTTCTAACGGTTCGAGCGTGACTTTCGCAATCGTTTCATTCACCGTATCCACATTAATGGCGTTCGGCGTTAGAAACTCAGTTGCATTTAGCATCATGATGTCACCTCGATTTATTAAACTGGTTTAATTAACGTTTATGGCTCAACGCCATGATTATGACATTGAGCGGTACGTCATTTACTTAGAGTATAGCTCAACGATCAAGCTTTCATTGATGTCAGCAGGTAGATCAATACGATCAGGCGCTTGTTTAAACGTGCCTTGTAGTTTGCTGTGATCAACATCTAGCCATTCTGGAATGCCACGTTGTGTCGCTAGTTCGATAGCGTTTTTGATACGTAGCTGTTCGCGAGACTTCTCTTGGATAGCGATGACATCACCATCTTGCAACTGAATTGATGGAATGTTCACACGAACAAACTCATCACGGCCAGCTTTTTTTACCATAACAGCGCGGTGGCTGACTAGCTGACGTGCTTCGGCGCGAGTTGAGCCAAAGCCCATGCGGTAAACCACGTTGTCTAGACGGCTTTCAAGCATGGCTAGTAGGTTTTCACCAGTAGCACCACGCTTGCGAGCAGCTTCTTTATAGTAGTTTGCAAACTGACGCTCTAGCACACCGTAGATACGCTTAACTTTTTGTTTTTCACGTAGCTGCAAAGAGTACTCTGAGCTTTTGTTACGGCTCACACCATGTTGACCAGGTGGACGAGCAGCTTTCTTTGTTTTTACGTCATATGGCTTAACACCAGACTTAAGGCCTAAGTCTGTGCCTTCACGACGTGATAATTTGAGTTTTGGTCCAATATAACGGGCCATTGTTATGTCTCCTATAAGCTCTTATAATAAAAAGCTTCGTCTTTAATATTAGACGCGGCGCTTTTTCGGCGCACGGCAACCATTGTGTGGGATTGGGGTTACATCAGAAATGCTGTTTACTTTATAACCCAATGCACCAAGTGCTCTTACCGCAGACTCACGACCCGGTCCTGGTCCTTTGACCAAAACATCGATATTCTTAACACCATACTCTTGAGCGGCTTTACCAGCAACTTCAGCTGCAACCTGGGCTGCAAATGGTGTAGATTTACGTGAACCACGGAAGCCTTGTCCACCTGAAGTGGCCCAAGCCAGTGCATTACCTTGACGATCGGTAATCGTAACAATGGTGTTATTAAAAGACGCATGGATATGGGCAACGCCCTCCGATACTGAACGACGAGTCACTTTTTTGCGACTACGAGTGTCTTTAGCCATCTTTTAGCTTCCTAAGTTAATTATCTTTTGAGAGGGCGTGTCGGACCCTTGCGAGTACGAGCGTTGTTTTTGGTGTTTTGACCACGAACAGGCAGGTTACGGCGATGGCGAATGCCACGGTAACAGCCTAGATCAACCAAACGCTTGATATTCATAGACACTTCACGACGAAGATCACCTTCAGTCATGTATTCTGCAACTTGTGCACGGATAGCATCTAACTGTGTATCATCTAACTGACTGACTTTAGTAGTAGGAGCGATGCCAACTGCGTCTAAAATTTTCTGAGCAGTGGTACGGCCTACACCAAAGATGTAAGTTAGTGAAATAACAGCATGCTTATTATCCGGAATGTTTACGCCGGCAATACGAGCCATTGATTTCTCTCCATTAAAGAAAAATAAGCGTTATTTATCAATAAGGCTGTATTTTTCAGATTTGTTGCTGTCAATACGAAAGCTTTTATAATGATTGTCGCTGCTTTGACTCATCAACAAGCCTATTCATCGACAGTATTATAAAAGTTTTGCATAAACTACGGCAAGTGGCGGATGATATCGCATCCGCCGTTATTTTTCAAGTATTAATTGATATAGTAACAAAACCGAGGGTTTGTTGCTACTAGATATTAACCTTGACGTTGCTTGTGGCGAGGTTCTGCTGTACAAATAACATGTACACGGCCTTTACGGCGCACAACTTTACAGCTACCACAAATCTTTTTAACTGATGCTTGAACTTTCATAGCATGCTCCTTTGAGATATCGTACCGCTCATTTAAGGTTGAGTGGGCGATTGAATTAACGTCTGATCATGATATTGATGGGTCATCAAATGCGCTTGGATCTGCGAGATGAAGTCCATTACCACAACCACCATAATCAGCAAAGACGTACCACCAAGCTGGAAAGGTACACCAAACGATGACTGGACGACCATTGGCATTAAACAAATAACCGTCATATACATCGCGCCAATAAAGGTCAGTCGGTTTAATACATGATCGAGGTAACGCTGAGTTTGTTGTCCGGGGCGAATACCTGGAATATACGCACCACTACGTTTAAGGTTTTCTGCTACTTCACGCGGGCTAAAGACCAATGCCGTATAAAAATAGCAGAAGAAAATAATCATTGCGCCAAACAGTACTAAATATAGCGGTTGTCCTGGCGACAGTACCAATGCCATATTTTGCAATATCTTCTGTGTAAAAGTAGGATCTGTTGATTGACCGACCCACTGTCCTAAACTGGCTGGAAACAACAATAAAGAACTGGCAAAAATGGCGGGGATAACCCCTGCCATATTTAGTTTCAACGGCAAATGTGATTGCTGCTGAGCATAAATCTTGCGCCCTTGCTGCTGCTTTTGCGCGTAGTTGACAGGGACTCGGCGCTGAGCACGTTCAATATAAACGATACCAGCGGTCACCGCGATGCCTAATAACACAAAAATAAACAGTACAATCAAATTCATCTGACCTTGATTGACCTGTTCGATAGACTGCGAAATCATACCTGGCGTACCGGCAACAATACTGGCAAAAATCAGCATTGAGATACCGTTACCGACACCGCGCTCTGTAATCTGCTCACCAAGCCACATCAAGAACATAGCGCCTGCTACCAGCGAAGTAACCGCTGGAATATAAAAGGTCAGGCCGGTAGATAAAGTAAGATTTTGGCTGATTAAGCCAGCACACATTCCTAATGACTGTACTAGAGCCAGAGCAAGCGTTCCTTGACGGGTATACTTGTTTAGCTTGCGTCGTCCTGCTTCACCTTCTTTTTTGAGGGCTTCAAGCGATGGCAATACCGCAGACATCATCTGTACAATAATCGATGCTGAAATATATGGCATAATGCCAAGTGCCATGATCGACATACGCTCTAGCGCACCACCTGAAAACATATTGAACATGCTCAAAATGGTGTTTTCGTTGCGCGAAAACAGATCAGCCAAATTAACCGGATTGATACCCGGTACTGGAATATGCGACCCTAAACGATAAACAATCAATGCGCCAATTAAGAATAATAAACGCGTCCATAGCTCATCATACTTGCGTATGAAGGCAAATGGATTGAGCGGTATACCACTTGAGGTCATTGATTGTTTTGACACGTTACTACTCCTCGATGCTACCACCAGCAGCTTCGATTGCTTGCTTAGCGCCTTTTGTTACTTTGATACCTTTGAAGGTATAAGCTTTAGTAACTTCGCCAGATAGCATAACGCGGGCACGTTTCATATCGTGACGGATAAGATTGGCTGCTTTTAGCGTTTCAATGCTAACCACATCGCCTTCAATTTTGTTCAGCTCAGACAGACGAACTTCTGCAGTTGTCATTGCCATTTTACTGGTAAAACCGAATTTTGGTAGACGGCGATATAAAGGCATTTGACCACCTTCAAATCCTGAGCGAATGCTAGAACCTGAACGAGATTTTTGGCCTTTCACACCGCGGCCACCAGTCTTACCAAGACCTGAACCGATACCACGACCACGACGTTGGGCAGTTTTCTTTGCGCCAACACCTGGTGATAATTCATTTAATCTAAGACCCATTACGCTTCCTCCACTTTTACCATGTAGTTGACGCGATTAACCATACCACGGGTTGAAGGAGTATCTTCAACGACCACACTATGACCAATACGGCGTAAACCCAATCCTTTCAAGCTCGCTTTGTGGCTCTTTAGGCGATGGGCACCCGATTTAAATTGAGTGACTTTCATTTTTTTCATCGTAACTCACCTAGTCTAAGTTAACCCAAGATTTCGTCTACAGATTTACCACGCTTTGCTGCCATCTTTTCTGGAGTTGACATATCACGTAAACCGTTAAACGTTGCACGAACAACGTTAGCAGTATTGGTAGAACCATAACATTTAGTCAAAACATCTTTGACACCAGCAACTTCTAATACCGCACGCATTGCGCCACCGGCGATTACGCCAGTACCTTCAGATGCAGGCTGCATAAAGACTTTACTAGCACCATGACGTGCTTTGATCGGATGATACAAAGTTGCATCATTTAGCTCAACAGTAATCATGTTGCGCTTAGCAGCTTCTAGTGCTTTTTGGATAGCAGCTGGCACTTCACGTGCTTTGCCACGACCAAAACCAACACGACCATTACCATCACCCACTACCGTCAAAGCGGTGAATGAGAAAATACGACCACCTTTAACTACTTTTGCAACACGATCAACGGTAACTAAGCGTTCTACTAGACCGTCAGTCTGTTCATTTTTATCATTTTTATCATTTCTAGCCATGATTAAAACTCCAATCCGTTTTCGCGAGCAGCTTCAGCCAAAGCTTTTACTCGACCATGATATTTAAAACCACTACGGTCAAAGGCAACTTTCGTAATGCCAGCTGCTTTTGCGCGTTCTGCGATCATTTGGCCTACAGACGTTGCTGCATCAACATTACCAGTTGAGCCAGAGCGTAAGCTGCTGTCTAAGGTAGATGCCTGAGCAATCACTTCACCACCGTTTGGAGAGATAATCTGGGCATACATATGTCTTGGTGTACGGTTAACCGTTAAGCGATGAACGCCTAGATGACGGATATGCGCACGGGTTTTCTTTGCTCGACGTAGACGAGCTGCTTTTTTATCAAACATTTCAACTCACCTTATTTTTTCTTAGCTTCTTTGCGAATCACATGCTCGTCACTATAACGAATACCTTTACCTTTATAAGGCTCAGGTGGGCGGAAACCACGGATATTAGCCGCTGCTTGACCAAGCTGCTGCTTATCGTTTGATTTTAAAACGATTTCAGTTTGCGTTGGGGTTTCAGCTGACACACCTTCAGGTAGCGTATACTCTACTGGATGTGAGTAACCAACGTTTAGGGTTACTTTGTTGCCAGTAGCTTGTGCGCGATAACCAACACCAATTAGCTGAAGACGTTTTTCAAAGCCTTCGCTCACGCCTGTCACATAGTTGTTTAACAGTGCGCGCATGGTGCCTGTGTGCATCATAGCTTCTTTTGAATCGACTGCAGGTGAGAAAATGATAGCATCATCTTCCTGTTTCAGCTCGACCAATTCATGCAGGCGTAAAGACATAGTGCCGTTCTTGCCTTTAACTTCGACCTGCCGATCGTTCAAAGTAACGCTTACGCCGTTTGGCAGCGTCACTGGGGCTTTAGCCACACGAGACATAGGAATATTCCTTAAAAAATTAACTTGCTTTTATTAGCGAAAAAACTAACAGGCTAAAAAGCCTGCTAGTTTAGCATAATTGTCCCCGTTAAACACCATACAATTTTATTAAAATCTGATGTTTAGCTTTCTCAGCTTGTCATATATCACTATAAATCACGACAAGCTTAATGGGTTCAAGTAGACTTTATCGTCCGATTACCTAAGCAATAAATGCTAATTAGGCAACGAATGCGACGATTTCACCACCGATACCAGCAGCGCGTGCAGCACGATCGCTCATGATGCCTTGACTGGTTGATACGATAGCAACACCCATACCTTGCTTAACAGTAGGGATAGCGTCTTTGCCGCGATGCTGGCGTAGGCCAGGACGGCTATAACGTTGGATCGTTTCGATGACAGGGCGGCCTTCGAAATATTTTAACTCGATAGTTAGTGTCGCTTTGTTGTTTTCTTCTTCTGTCACAACTGCGCTCGCCACATAACCTTCTGCAACCAATAAATCAGCGATTGATTTACGTAGTTTAGAGCTCGGCATTGCTACCGACACTTTATTGGCCATTTGTGCGTTACGAATACGGGTTAGCATATCCCCAACGGTATCTTGCATACTCATGTAGTTACTCCTTACCAGCTTGCTTTACGAACACCAGGCACATCGCCTTGCATGACACGCTCACGCAGCATATTGCGTGATAAGCCAAACTTGCGGAAGTAACCGTGAGGACGACCGGTGATAGCACAACGATTGCGTAGACGTACTGGTGAGGCGTTGCGTGGTAGCGCTTGTAGCTCTAACATCGCGTCCATACGCTCTTCGTCTGATGCGTTGATATCACTGATAGTTTGTTTTAGCTTGATACGCTTTTCAGCATACTTAGCAACCATTTTTTCGCGTTTTAATTCGCGGTTAATCATGCTCTTCTTTGCCATAACGTCTTTACCTTATTTAAATGGGAAGCCGAATGCTTTAAGCAACGCACGACCTTCTTCATCAGTACCTGCTGACGTGGTGATGGTCACATCCATACCGCGGATGCGATCGATCTTGTCAAAATCTACTTCTGGGAATACGATTTGTTCTTTGATACCCAATGAGTAGTTGCCACGTCCGTCAAAGGCTTTAGGCGAAAAACCGCGGAAATCACGAATACGAGGAATTGCAATGGCAATGAGACGATCTAAAAATTCGTACATTTGCTCACCGCGTAGCGTTACTTTACAGCCAATCGGCCATTCTTCACGAATCTTAAAACCAGCAACTGATTTGCGCGCTTTGGTGATAACAGGTTTTTGACCAGCGATTGCGGTCATGTCAGATACAGCACCTTCAAGCAATTTCTTGTCTTGAGACGCGCCGCCCACACCCATATTTAGTGTGATTTTGGTGATTTTAGGCACCTGCATCACGTTTGCCAAACCAAGCTCTTCTTTGATTTGCTGTTTTAATTTATCGTTATATAAAGATTTTAATCTTGCCATTACCATTACACCCTTAGTGTCTTACGCAGTCGCCACTACTTCACCGTTTGAACGATAGACGCGTTGTTTGTTGCCGTCTTCGTCAAACTGATAAGTAATACGATCTGCTTTTTGGGTTTGCGCATTTAAGATTGCGACATTTGAAATATGCAAAAAAGCTTCTTGCTTAACGATACCACCTTCAGTACCAGTCGCCTGATTTGGCTTTTGGTGCTTGGTGACGATGTTAATGCCTTCTACTTTAATACGATCATTTTTTACAGCTAGTACAGTACCTTGCTTGCCTTTGTCTTTCCCAGCAATCACGATAACTGTATCGCCTTTACGTAATTTTGACATGGATTACCTCACAATACTTCTGGTGCTAGTGATACAATTTTCATAAACTGATCACCACGTAGTTCACGAGTTACCGGTCCAAAAATACGAGTTGCAATCGGTGCTTTATTTTGGTTCAACAATACCGCAGCATTGTCATCAAAACGCAGGACAGAACCATCAGGACGACGAACGCCTTTTTTGGTACGTACAACTACTGCATTCATCACGTCGCCTTTTTTGACACGACCACGCGGAATGGCTTCTTTAACCGTTACTTTAATAATGTCGCCAACTGATGCATAACGACGATGAGAACCACCCAGTACTTTAATGCACTGAACTCGCCTTGCACCGCTATTGTCTGCAACTTCCAGCATTGACTCAACCTGAATCATAGCGTTACTCCACACGTATGAGCAATAAAAACCAGTTGCTGCCGCTAGCACAGTATGAGTAGACGGCTTTTCTTTATAAATAACCGCGACTTACTCTTAATGTGAGTGATATGCGACGGGCGCAATCAGCATCCTTAAAAAGGCGGCTATTTTAACAGCTTCTGGCTTTTAATGCAATTTACTTAGATTTTTTCTACTTTTTCAACCACATCAACTAAAGTCCAAGACTTAGTTTTTGAGATTGGACGCGTTTCTTTGATGCGGACAAGGTCGCCTTGTTGGCAAACGTTATTCTCATCATGGGCTTTGATTTTTGTAGAACGACGAAGCTGTTTGCCATACAAAGGATGACGAACCAGACGCTCAATCAAAACTGTGATGGATTTGTCCATCTTGTCGCTGACAACTCGTCCTGTCAATACGCTAGCATTGGTAGCTGTTTGATTGTTATCGCTCATGAGTCGCCTCGTTGTTTCTCGTTAATCAAAGTCTGAAGCTGAGCAATCGTACGACGATTGGCACGTACTTCATGGGTATTACCCAACTGACCAGTTGCTTTAGCCATACGAATACGGAAAGCATCAAGTTGCTTTTCATCAAGTAACTGGGTCAGTTCTTCTAATGATTTATCACGTAATTCACTGATCTTCATTACATTATCGTCCGCTTAACAATGGTAGTTTTAAAGGGCAGTTTTGCCGCAGCAAGCGTTAAGGCTTCGCGAGCAAGCTCTTCTGAGACCCCTTCGATTTCATATAGCACTTTACCAGGTTTGATTTCGCATACCCAATACTCGACAGGACCTTTACCTTTACCCATACGTACTTCTAGAGGCTTGTTGGTGATTGGTTTGTCTGGGAATACACGAATCCAAATTTTACCGCCACGCTTGATTTTACGAGTGATGGTACGACGTGCTGCTTCAATTTGACGAGCTGTCATACGACCACGCGTCAGTGATTTTAGACCAATTTGTCCGAATGCAACGGTGCTTCCACGATGAGCAAGACCTGTGTTACGACCTTTGTGCATTTTACGAAACTTGGTACGTTTTGGCTGTAACATAGTTTAACCTCTGTCTGAGTTTCGACGGTTTCCACGACCACGGCGTTTTGGCGCACGAGGCTTCTCTTCGTTGACGGGATTGTAAACACTGTTCATACCGTCAAGGATCTCTCCGCGGAAAATCCAAACTTTAACACCGATGGTGCCGTAAGTTGTCTCGGCGCGAATTGACGCATAGTCAATATCCGCACGGAGTGTATGCAATGGCACACGACCTTCACGGTACCATTCAGTACGAGCAATCTCAGCACCGCCAAGACGGCCAGACAGCTCAACTTTAATACCTTTAGCACCAGAGCGCATGCTGTTTTGTACGGCGCGCTTCATGGCACGACGGAACATAACACGGCGCTCAAGCTGGCTACCGATACCGTCAGCTACCAAACGTGCATCTAGATCAGGCGATGTGATTTCTTCAATGTTGACCTGAGCAGGTACGCCCATGATTTTGGTCAATTCTTTTTGAAGTCTTTCGATATCTTCGCCTTTTTTACCGATCACGATACCAGGACGCGCAGTAGCGATGGTGATCTTAGCTGCGCCAGTAGGACGCTCGATCATGATGTTGCTGATCATCGCGTTGTCTAGCTTTTTGCGCAGATACTCACGAACTTGAATATCGTTGATGAGGTATTCTGAGTATTGTTTAGGGTTAGCATACCAGTTTGCGTTATGCTTTTTTACAACACCAAGACGAATTCCGATTGGATGTACTTTTTGACCCATAACTTATTCTCCTACCTTTATAGTGATGTGACAAGTACGCTTACTGATACGATCAGCGCGACCTTTAGCACGTGGTAGGATACGTTTTAGCGTAATGCCTTCATCAACGTAGATGGTTGATACTTTTAGAGTATCGATATCTAAGCCGTTGTTGTGTTCGGCATTGGCGATGGCTGAGTTAAGGCATTTCTTAACAAACACAGCGCCTTTTTTGTTGCTATACGTTAGGATATCCAAAGCACGCTCAATCGATTTGCCACGAACTTCATCAGCAACGAGTCTAACTTTTTGTGCCGATATGGCGGCACCGCGTAATTTTGCAGTTACTTCCATGGTAAGCACCTTATCTCTTAGCTTTTTTGTCAATGCCATGACCACGATATGTACGAGTCGGGGCAAATTCACCTAGTTTATGACCAACCATCTGCTCGCTTACGATAACCGGTACGTGAGTACGGCCGTTGTGCACAGATAAAGTTAGGCCAACCATTTGTGGCAGAATCATCGAGCGGCGCGACCAAGTCTTAATTGGCTTGCGAGAGTTGGTGTCTAATGCATTCTCAACTTTGGCAAACAAATGCGCGTCTATGAATGGACCTTTTTTCAATGAACGAGGCATGAAACTCTTCCTTTATTTCTTCTTGGCGCGACGGCGACGGATGATCATACTGTCAGTACGCTTATTGTGACGCGTTTTAAGTCCTTTAGACTTCTGACCCCAAGGGCTAGTAGGATGGCGACCTTTGTTACGACCTTCACCACCACCATGTGGGTGATCAACCGGGTTCATAGCGACACCACGAACTGAAGGACGAACACCGCGCCAACGTGAAGCACCGGCTTTACCAAGTGATTTCAAGTTATTTTCAGTATTAGATACTTCACCGATAACCGCACGGCAGTTCACGTGTACACGGCGAGTCTCGCCAGAACGTAGACGTAGAATTGCGTAGATACCATCACGGCCTAGTAGCTGAACGCTAGCACCCGCAGAGCGAGCAATCTGTGCACCTTTACCGATTTTAAGCTCGATATTGTGAATCACAGTACCCAATGGGATGTTTTTTAGCGGTAAGCAGTTACCTGGGCGGATTGGAGAAGCTTCGCCTGACTGTACAGTATCGCCAGCAGCTAGTTTCTTTGGTGCAATAATATAACGACGTTCGCCATCAGCGTACTTAAGTAGTGCAATATGAGCAGTACGGTTAGGATCGTATTCGATACGCTCGACCGTTGCTGGGATATTGTCTTTAGTACGTTTGAAATCGATAACACGATAATGATGCTTGTGACCACCACCAACGTGACGAGTGGTTATACGACCGTTATTGTTACGACCACCTGACTTACTTTTTGATTCGACAAGCGCTGCATAAGGACGACCTTTGTAAAGGTGTGGATGCACCACTTTTTCAACAAAACGACGGCCTGGTGATGTTGGCTTTGCTTTTACGATAGGCATGAGTGTAATCCTTATTCGTTGTTCGCTGTTTCACTAGTAGAATCAGTCGCGTTTGCAACTTCTTCACCAGCATCAGCCATTTGTACATCTTGACCAGCTTTTAAGGTAACATAGGCTTTTTTATAGTCGTTACGACGGCCGATACTCTTACCAAAACGCTTTGTCTTACCTTTAACATTCAAAGTGTTCACTTTAGTAACTTCAACACCTTCGAACATCATCTCAACTGCTTTTTTGACTTCTAGCTTAGTAGCGTTAGAGTCAACTTTAAATACCTGCACACCAAGTGAGTCGCCAAGCATTTGAGATTTTTCTGAGAATACAGGCCCTCTTAAGACCTGATAAAGTCTTGCGTTATTCATGCTAGTGCTTCCTCAAATTGTTTCGCAGCTTCAACTGACATGATCACTTTATCAAATGCGATCAAACTCACTGGATCCACTTCGTTTGTACCAAGTACATTGACGTGTGGAATGTTGCGAGCGGCTAAGTATAAATTTTCGTCAACTTCTTTGGTGACGATGAGTGCACGAGGTGCATTAAGCTCATTTAACTTTGCAATCAGCTCTTTGGTCTTTGGCTCAGAAACGCTTAGCTCTTCTACCAAAATCAAACGCTCTTGGCGAATCAATTCGGCTAGGATACACTGCATCGCACCGCGATACATTTTACGGTTTACTTTCTGTGACCAATCTTGTGGTTTTGCAGCAAATGCACGACCACCTGAACGCCAGATTGGGCTACGAATAGAGCCTGCACGAGCGCGACCAGTACCTTTTTGGCGCCATGGCTTGATGCCACCGCCAGAAACTTCGGCACGGGTTTTTTGCGCACGTGTACCTTGACGGCTACCTGCAAGATATGCGGTGACGACCTGATGCACTAATGCTTCGTTGAATTCACGACCAAAAGCCGTATCAGAAAGCTCAACCGCCGCACCTGTAACTGTTTTTAAATCCACGTTAATCCCCTTGCTTAGGCTTTGACTGACGGACGTACGATGACATCGCCACCGGTGGCACCTGGGATAGCACCCTTGATGACAAGTAACCCTTTTTCGGCATCCACTGATATCACTTCTAGGCCCTGAACGGTAACGCGCTTGTTACCCATTTGACCTGGCATCTTTTTGCCTTTGAAGACTTTACCTGGTGACTGGTTCTGACCAGTTGAACCAAGGGCACGGTGAGATACTGAGTTACCGTGAGTCGCATCTTGCATACTAAAGTTGTGACGCTTTACGCCGCCTTGAAAGCCTTTACCTTTACTTTGTCCTGTGACATCAACCATCTGACCTTGCTCGAACAAGTCAGCTAGGATCTCACCGCCAATCTCACGACCTTCAAGTTCGCTATCATTGACACGAAATTCCCAAACACCACGGCCAGCTTTAACGCCAGCTTTCGCGAAGTGACCTTTTTGTGCGGCCGTTACGCGGCTGTCACGACGGGTACCTGTGGTGATTTGGATGGCTTGATAACCATCTACATCAGTATTTTTTACTTGAGTAATGCGGTTTGCATCGACCTCAACCACTGTGACAGGGATAGATGCGCCTGCTTCAGTGAAGACACGGGTCATGCCGCATTTTTTACCGACTAAACCGATCGCCATTTTAGACCTCTTTATATCTTATATTAATGGGTTGGGTGTGTTTTGCATTAACCCAAAGCAATTTGAACGTCAACACCCGCCGCTAAATCAAGCTTCATTAGCGCATCCACAGTTTTGTCAGTAGGCTGAACAATATCAACCATGCGCTTGTGGGTACGAATTTCGTACTGGTCACGTGCGTCTTTGTTGACGTGTGGTGAGGTTAGAACGTTGAAACGCTCAATGCGAGTCGGCAACGGTACAGGACCACAAACTTGCGCACCGGTGCGCTTTGCAGTATCGACAATCTCTTGGGCCGACTGATCAATCAGACGATGATCAAATGACTTGAGACGGATACGGATTCTCTGGTTAGCCATGCCAGCAAGCTCCTAATATGTGCCTTTGTCATTCTTGCGCTGCAAGATTATGATCAAAAGCCGTTTGGTTAAAGATTTACTTCAAGCGGCTTCCCATTCTTTACAGAATCTGTTCTTCGAGAGAACCAGCAGCGTGCTAAAAGCAAAATAATTTAAAGCCCCGCCAACCCTCCCACTTTTATGGATGTCAGCAAAGGCATAATGAAATAGTGCTAGAAACGATGCTCTAGCTGTCATAGCGCCAGCTGTTTTATTGGCTGCGCATATATAATTCAGTGGTGTGTATTATACATAGAATTTTGGTCATTGCAAGAGCAATATCAATGGGCGCTTGAGATTTTACCCTTTATAAACAAGCGTTTTTATCGATAATATTTTTATTAAAGTCTCTTTTATACCTTGATAAAACATCAATAAACTCTCTCAACAATGGCTGTTATTCTAGTCTAAAACAATATCATATTGCTCTTGGGTGTAGAGATTTTCGACATCGAAGGTGATGACGCGACCTAATAAATACTCCAACTCTGCGACGGTGTCTGATTCTGAGGTGAGCAGTAAGTCGATTACGGCTGCATGGGCCACCACGGTAAACTTTTTTGGAGAATTATAAGTGCGAGCGCAGCGCATGATTTCACGGAAAATCTCAAAGCAGACGGTCTCAGCGGTCTTAACAAAGCCGCGACCTTGGCAGGTAGAGCACGGTTCACAGAGCTGCTGCCCCAGCGACTCACGGGTACGTTTGCGCGTCATTTCAACCAAGCCCAGCTCACTGACTTGGGTGATTTTGGTCTTAGCATAATCTTGCGCCAACTGCTCTTGCAGGCTGGTTAATACGTCATCTTTGTGCTGCTGCTCAAGCATATCGATAAAGTCGAGGATAATAATACCGCCCAGATTGCGCAGTCGTAGTTGGCGGGCGATGGCATGGGTGGCTTCAAGATTGGTCTTATAGACCGTATCCTCTAATGAGCGACCACCGACGAAAGAGCCAGTGTTGACATCTATGGTGGTCATGGCTTCGGTTTGATCGATAATCAAATAGCCGCCAGATTTGAGATCGACACGGCGTTTGAGCGCATCTCGCAGATCATCTTCGACTCGGTGCACATCAAACAGTGATTGCTCTGCCGTGTAGTGAACGATGCGATCATAGATAAAGGGTACAAACTCTTTGGCAAAGTATCTGACTTGCTCATACACCTGCTTATTATCGATGACGACTTTTTCGGTATCACTATGTACCAAATCGCGTATCGAGCGCAGCGGTAAGGATAACTCTTGATAGATAAGCTCTGAGCTTTGATGATGATTGATCTCTTGACGGCGTGCGCAGATCGTCCGCCACAACTGTAACAGATAGTAGATATCTTCTTCTAGTTTTGCGACTGGTACGCGCTCAGCGGCCGTACGTGCAATCAGGCCGCCCTTGAGATTGACTGTCTGCATCAGACTGGTTAACTCGGTTTTTAGACGTGTGCGCTCATCAGCGCCATCGATACGCTGTGAGATGCCGATATGGTCGCTCGATGGTAGATAAACCAAATAACGTGAAGGCAGCGAGATATTGGTGGTCAAGCGCGCGCCTTTACTACCAAGCTGATCTTTGGTCACTTGCACAAGGATACGTTGGCTCTCATGCAAACGGTGCTGAATCAAAGTCTTGGCAGCTGGCACCACCTCTGTGCTCTGTACCTCGACCACAGGCGGCGTCACTGCTATATCGTTCGTCGCACCGATCACGGTGCCATCGCTAATCGTACGCTCGTTGGCCATACCAGCGACAGTAGCACCAGCTTGGGCGTGACTGTCTTTGGCTATTGCGTTTGTCTTATCTACTGCCGGGCGCGGCTCGCGCTGCATATCGTTGACATGTAAAAACGCTGTGCGTGATTGACCGATATCAACGAAAGCGGCCTGCATACCTGGCAGGACCCGTACCACTGTACCCAAATAAATATTGCCCACCAACCCCAATTTATGATGACGCTCAATATAAATCTCGCCCAAAACACCGTTGTCTAGCACGGCGACACGCGACTCCATTGGACTAATATTAATCAGCAGCTCTTCGGACATAATGTTTTTCTCTTATCTCTCAGCTTTCTTATTCGACGTTCATCGCCTATTAGGCTTACAGTGTAACAAATGCGCCTTGTGCTTGCCCATTATCCTAGCGTGTCATTATGTGCATAAAAAGTGCACATAAAAAACAACTCAGCGGCTGATTATCACGACACGCTTGCGCTACTGTGTTGGCTGACGGTATTGATTAGTGCCAACGTTTGCGCAAGTGGCAAGCCGACGACATTGGTATAGCTACCGTTGATACGGCTCACCCAAGCAGCGCCTAACCCCTGAATGCCATAACCCCCTGCTTTGTCTTGAGGCTCGCCCGTCTCCCAATACTCACGCATCATCTGCGCCGTTAAGGGGATAAAGGTCACCTCCGTGCGCTCCGTGAGCTGCTGCTGAGAAACGACCTGCCATACAGGCTGCTTGAGTGCATGGGCGGCTGTTGCATGGGCAGCGGCGTCATCGCAGGACACCAGATGAGCAGAGCGAGAGATAAGGGTCGCTTGCACCGCTGTCCATACCTCATGCGCCGTATCAGACATCTGCTGCCACATCTCATACGCCTGCTCACGGCTTGTAGGCTTGACCAGCACCGTCTTGCCGTCTGCTAGGACACCGATGGTATCGGCTGTTAACACCAGGCGCGGCTCGACATCTTTATCAGCATCTTCTTCCCTGCTGGTAGCATTTAGCTGCTGTACCGCGGCGGCCGCTTTGGTCGCGACCATGCGCTCGATATAGTCTTTGGGGGATTCATTAGCATGCGGGGTTTCGTCGATATCGACACTCATGACCGTAAAGTCCAGCTGCGCTCTAGACAGCAGCTCTCGACGACGCGGCGAGCCGGACGCTAAAATAATATCCATCATTAATCTCTTATTATATAAACTTGTCTTATTGTATAAATTTTTGGGCTGACAGCGTTTGCAGATACGGTCATGTCGATTCGTTTTAACATTTCATGAGGGCGTATTTTGCTAGCAGCACGCACAATGAGCGCGCTTGTCTTACAGGATGATCGATTTGCTCATGAATGCGTCAATATCAACGCGCAAACTTACGTAGCACCAAAAGCACCAAAGGCCAGCTAAGGATACTCATGACTAATGACAAAGCGGACTGAGCGACAAACACATTTTGGATAAACATCTGCAATATCCACAGCGTCAACTGAAAGATCAGTAAACTAAAACTGGCAAGTAGCCAAGCGCTCCATGTATTTAATTGTCTGACATAAATACTGGTGACTTTGATAACAAAAGCGACCAATACAGCAGCAAAGGCTTGCTGACCTAAATGGGTATCCATCAACAAATCGGCAATAATACCCACCGTAAAGGCGGTAAAGATACCGACATAGCGCGGCTGAAACAGCAGCCAAAAAATCAGCACCATAATCATGACCATGGGTCGCAAGGTGGCCATACTGGGGCTTAATGGATAGACATTGAGGGATGAGGCCACGACGATACTGACAATAATGACAGCAATCAGCAGTACTGTTTCATTCTCAGAATCAGGATACGACATGAGCACTTACCTTAATGAGGCGTAGCGGCTGCAAACGCCAAACGATGAGACACCTTCTTAGACTTAGGCGATAGCTAGTTGATGACGGTATTGTTTTTATTGATCAGCTTGTCTTGCAATATCAGTACATAGGCATTGTCAATAAAATTGGCAGTGGGTGTGACCTCGATGCTTCTAAAGTTATCCGCCTGCGTGTCCTCGATCTGAGCGATACGGCCAACGCGATACCCTGCTGGGATACGGCCACCCAACCCTGACGACACCAGCTCATCACCCACCCGTACATCTGAGGTTTTAAACACATAATCCAAACTCAAAGACGTCGGGATGCCTTTGCCTGTCACGATGGCACGCTGACCGGTACGTTTGACCGTCACCGCCACAGACTGCTGCTCGTCGGTGATTAGTAGTAATCGGCTGGTATTGGGATAGACATTGATGATTTGCCCCAATATACCATCTTCGTCGATGACCGTCTGACCCACTTGTACGCCATCTTGCGCGCCTTTATTGATGACCACAATTTGCCTGAGCAAGTTGGTGTCGGTACCAATCACTTGCGCCAAATTAAGATCGAACTGCTCAGGCTTGGTGGTCGACAAAATGCCTTGCAAGCGAGCGTTTTGTGCCAAGATATAATCTTGCTGTTGCAGCTTGGCCTGCGCGTGGATCAGCTGTGATTTTAGCTGCATGTTTTCGCGGCGCAGGGCTTCTTTGGACTGCAAACGACCACTAGCCCAGTGCTGAGCATAACTCGGCAACAGTGATAGCTGATAGATAGGCTGCATGGCTGCATGGCTGGTATTACGGATAGGGTTAAACCACTCTGAGTTTTTGCTATCAAACCACATCAGTATCGATGCGACTATCAATACAATGGCAGTCTTACGAATTGATAACGGCTGACGGGCAAAAATACTTGGAATCATAAGAGGTCTAATTAGCAATTTTAAAATAAGCAAGGATATGGTCTTGCTTTTCATGGCTTGAGCGTACTTTGTACTTATTAGCGTGCTTTATACTTATCAGTGAGATAAAAGGCCGCGCATCTGGCCACCTTGCTTTCACCTTTTTTACTTCACTTGCCCATAAAGCGATACCTGTATTCGGATCTGTTGAACATGATGGATACTGCCACGCGCTCTACTGCCCTCATCAGCGCACAGCTAGTACTACCCCAGCCATGCGCCTGCTAAAACCGTTTAGACAAAGATCATGTTTAGGCTTTTGTTGTTGATAAAATCAAGTGCAATACCACCGCCGCGGCTCACGCAGGTCAATGGGTCTTCGGCGACCGTCACTGGCAGACCGGTCTCTTTGGAGATAAGCTTGTCTAAATCACGTAATAGCGCACCGCCTCCTGTCAAGACAATACCACGCTCAGCGATGTCTGATGATAGCTCAGGTGGCGTTTGCTCGAGTGCTGCTTTGACCGCACTGACGATACCGCTTAATGGATCGCTAAGGGCTTTTTGTACTTCTTCTGAATTGACGGTAAAGGTCTTTGGCACACCCTCTGCCATGCTACGACCACGTACTTCTACCTCTAGCTGGCTGTCTTCGTTTAGTGCGGAGCCCACTTCTTGTTTGATACGCTCAGCCGTCGTCTCACCGATGACGCAGCCATGAGTACGGCGTACGTGGGTGATAATGGCCTCATCAAACATATCGCCGCCGATACGAATCGACTCGGCATAGACGCAGCCAGATAGTGCAATCACGGCAATCTCAGTGGTACCACCACCGATATCCACCACCATCGAACCGCTGGCTTCATGGACAGGCATGCCAGCACCGATTGCTGCTGCCATTGGCTCCTCAAGCAGCAATACTTTATTGGCGCCTGCTGATGACACCGCCTCACGTATTGCTTTACGCTCTACCAAAGTAGACTTGCATGGCACACATACCACCACATTTGGCTCCGCCATAAAACGCTTGGCTTTTACCTTAGTGATAAAGTGTTTTAGCATTTTTTGGGTCACCTCAAAGTCTGCAATCACCCCGTCTTTTAGTGGACGAATGGCGGTGATATTGGCAGGTGTACGGCCTAGCATCTGCTTGGCATCGATACCAACAGCGGCGACGGTAGGGTTTTGAGTACGATTACTTCGTAGCGCGACCACCGTAGGCTCGTCAAGCACGACGCCTTTATTAGGAATAAAAATGAGGGTGTTCGCAGTACCGAGGTCGATAGCGATATTATTTGATAAAAATCCAAACAGGTTCATGACTAATATTTCCAGCGTATTACAAATGAGGCGAATGAGGCGAATGAGAGTGACTGAGGCGTTCCTCGTCAGTGTTGAGCAGGTCGTCGATAGACATTACCTGTAGCGAAAATTGAACCTCGCAACAAGTCAAACCTAAGCAATAATAATGAAATGAAAAAACTGAGGCAAATTATACCGATTTGGCTCAAAAAAAACACAGATATTTGCGTCAGTCAGTCAGGATTTTGGTCCTAAATGCTAAAAGTTGTTACAAAGTTTGAAATCGTCAGCAATACCATTTGACTTCATGAAAGACCATTTAATTCAATAACTAACAAGGCGCTACAGACAGATGATGATTTTGCTCAATAGCAGGTGCATACTGTAACGTATTTCAGCGAACAATGGGTGAGCATTTAAAAATGAAACACTAACTATACGGTCAGTTTTGTAAATCATTTTAACTTGGTTGATATTATGCATCAATCAAATGCTGTGCTCTGTAAACTTAGGCCAGATGCTTTATAATAAGCCAACTCAAGATACAATCTTATTTAGCAGTCCTCTTATTTTTAGTGGTCACGTCTTGACACCACCCAAATTGACACTAACCAAAACTGTCCTTCATTGGAGAAACTATGTCACAGCAACCAGCAACGCCTGACAACAACGTCAGCCGTGAAGAAATATTAGAAGTTGCCAACCTTGCCCGTTTGGGCGTGGATGAAAGCACGGCGAGCAGCTACGCGGACGACATCAGCAAAGTGTTAAAACTGATGCATACCCTAAGTACTGTCGACACCGCGGGCATCAAGCCTTTATCAAACATCCATGAAGCCTGCCAAGAGCTGCGTGCTGACGTCGCCAAACATGATATCGATCGCACGCGCAATCAGTCGGTCGCACCAGCAGTCGAAGACGGCCTATATCTGGTGCCACAAGTGATTGAATAACGACTTGCATGACTTTATTAGCTTTATTGGCTTTATCTTATTTTATGCTATTAACACTTTGACGGACGACACCCTATGTCTGAGATTCACCTATTAAGTACCGAGCAGCTGATTACAGGCTTGCAAGAAAAGCAGTTTAGCAGCGCAGAATTAACCGAACACTATATCAAACGTATCGACGCCCTAGACGCTAAGGTCAACAGCTTTATCACCCACACCGCTGAGACGGCGCGCGCGCAAGCGAAAGCCGCGGACGAGATGCGCGCCCAAGGCGATAAGCGTCCCCTGCTTGGCGTGCCCATGGCACATAAAGACATCTTTTGTACCCAAGGCGTGCTGACCACTTGTGGCTCAAAGATGCTACACAATTTTGTCTCGCCTTATAATGCCACCATCGTGACCAATATCGAAAAAGCCGGCATGATCAGCCTAGGTAAGCTCAATATGGATGAGTTTGCAATGGGCTCGGACAACAGCAGCTCTTACTATGGCACGGTACAAAACCCATGGAATTTGGAACGCGTCCCTGGCGGCTCATCTGGTGGTAGTGCAGCCGCTGTCGCCGCCGGGTTTGTGCCTGTGGCGACCGGTAGTGATACGGGCGGCTCGATTCGTCAGCCAGCTTCATTTTGTGGCCTCACCGGCATCAAGCCCACTTATGGCCGTGTGTCACGCTTTGGCATGATTGCCTATGCCTCAAGTCTCGACCAAGCCGGTAGCATGGGCAAAAGCGCCAAAGACTGTGCCTATCTGCTGCAGCCGATGATCGGTCATGACCCGCGCGATGCCACCTCCATCAAGCACGACATGCCAGATTATGTACAAGACATCAATGATGCAGAGGCCGCTGCAGGCGACAAACCCTTTGCAGGACTACGTATCGGCGTCGCTAAAGAATACTTTAGCAAAGGCCTCGACAGCGAAGTCGAACAAGCCGCCCGTGCCGCACTCAAAAAGTACGAAGAGCTAGGAGCGACCATCGTCGAGGTCAATATCACCGATCCTGATATCACGCTGGCCACTTACTATATGCTCGCCCCTGCCGAAGCGTCTTCCAACCTATCACGCTTCGATGGCGTGCGCTTTGGCTATCGCTGTGAAGCACCAAAAGATCTGATTGACCTATACACGCGCTCACGCTCTGAAGGCTTTGGCCCTGAAGTACAGCGCCGTATCCTTACTGGTACTTATGCGCTATCGGCAGGCTATTTCGATGCTTACTACACCAAAGCACAAAAAGTGCGCCGCTTAATTGTCAAAGACTTTGATGATGCTTTTGCCAATTGTGACGTCATCGCCAGTCCCACCGCGCCGACCGCAGCTTATAAGCTGGCAGAAGACCTCGACCCTGCAACCATGTACCTAGGCGACGTGTATACCATCGCAGTCAACCTAGCTGGTCTGCCCGCACTCAGTCAGCCCGTTGGTTTGACCTCAGACGGTCTGCCGATCGGTTTACAGTTAATCGGTAAGCACTGGCAAGAAAGTCAGCTGCTAACGACCGCTCATCTGTTCCAGCAGCATACCGATCATCATCTACAACACTCACTCGTCGCAAAGGAGACGGTATAATGAACACAGCTACTACGACTGAGAATACCGCTCACAACGACAGCGTTCGCCCCGAATTGTTTGTCGATGGTTACGAGGTGGTCATCGGCATTGAGATTCACTGCCAGCTAAACACTGACAGTAAAATTTTCTCTAGCGCACCAACTGACTTCGGCCACGAGCCAAACAGCCAAGCCAACATCGTCGATTTAGGCTTACCTGGCGTGCTACCGGTACTCAACGCTGGCGTGGTCGAGCGCGCACTGAAGTTCGGTATGGGCGTCAATGCTGAGCTGGGTCTTTTTAACACCTTTGATCGCAAAAACTACTTTTATCCTGATTTGCCCAAAGGCTATCAAATCACCCAAATGGCCAATCCTATTGTGGGTGCCGGCTATATCGATGTGATGGTTAATGAAGGCGAAAAAAACGAATACCCAAAACGGATGGGTATCACCCGCGCGCACCTAGAAGAAGACGCGGGTAAATCAGTCCACGATGCCGTCGATGGCATGACGGGTGTCGATCTCAACCGTGCGGGCACGCCACTCATCGAGATCGTCTCTGAGCCTGACATGCGCTCAGCGGATGAAGCGCTGGCTTATATCAAGGCCATTCATCAGCTGGTCACTTGGTTGGGCATCTCGGATGCGGTCATGGCAGAAGGCTCATTCCGCTGTGACTGTAACGTCTCTGTGCGCAAACCTGGCGGCGAGCTCGGTACCCGTACTGAGCTTAAAAACCTAAACTCGTTCCGTTTTATCGAGCGTGCTATTAACCGCGAAATCGAACGTCAAATCGATATCATCGAGGACGGCGGTAAAGTCGTGCAGGCAACGATGCTCTACGATCCTGAGCGCGACGAAACCCGCACCATGCGCACCAAAGAAGACGCCAACGATTATCGTTATTTCCCTGACCCTGACTTACTGCCTGTCCATATCGAGCAGCATACGATTGACAGCATTCGTGCTGCCATGCCTGAGCTGCCTGTGGCTCGCCGCGAGCGCTTTGAGGTAGCGCTTGGTCTGTCAGAATACGATGCTCGTATCCTAACAGGCAGCCGTCAGCTTGCTGATTATTTCGAAGCTGTGGTGGCAGAAGTGGGCCAGCAAGATGCCAAAATGGCAGCCAACTGGGTGATGGGCGACTTGCTCGGTGCCCTCAATAAAGACGACAAAGACATCACCCACTCCCCTATCAGCGCCAAGCAATTGGCTGGTATGCTGGCTCGTATCAAAGACGACACGCTATCTGGTAAATTGGCCAAAAAAGTCTTTAGCGCCTTATATGAGCGCGAAGGCGGCGACGGCGATGATGCGGCAGATAAAATCATCGAAGAAAAGGGCCTAAAACAAGAAACGGACACTGGCGCTATCAAAGCCATGGTCGAAGAGGTCATCGCCAACAATCAAACGATGGTAGATGAGTACAAAGGCGGCAAGCAAAAAGCCTTCAACGGTCTGGTCGGGCAAGTGATGAAAGCCAGTCGCGGTAGTGCCAACCCGCAGCAAGTCAACCAAATTTTAAAAGAGCTGTTGGGATAGCTCTGCCAATATGTCGCTCATACTGGCTATGGATATGTCAAATTTTGGGGCAAAAGGGTGGCAAGATAAATAGCCCTTGCAATATGCCTAATTTTGCGTAAAATAGTCAGTCATTCGGGGCGTAGCGCAGTCTGGTAGCGCACCACACTGGGGGTGTGGTGGTCGCAGGTTCAAATCCTGCCGTTCCGACCAAACATCGTAGTTAAAGAAAAAGTCAACCATTGCTATCAATGGTTGGCTTTTTTTATGGTTAATGACTTCTTACCAAATACTACAAAGATGCCTTCGTAATTGCGCTCAACGCTTCATTGATGACAAACACTTTAGACTTGATGCCTGTAAACCCAAACGACTCTAAGCGCTCGATATGCTTGGCCAAATACCGATTAGCGTCATCTAAGTTATCAAACACATAAATACCACCCGCTTCTTGCGTGTCTTTATTTTCTTTCCATAGTTTATAGACCAGACCGCTCTCGTTTGCGATATCAGCGGCCAGCTCTTTCATCGCGGCAAAGAACTCGTGACCAAAAGGCCCACTATAGGGAAAGTCGATTTGTAATAGGTATTTCATGGCGTATTCCTCATCATATAAGATGGGTAAATAGCCGCCCATTAGCGGCCAGACAGTTGCAGTTTTAGCATAATATAATACGTCATCGATTGACTATAGACTTTTGGTACATGAGCCGCTAGGGTAAACGTACACTGTAATGATGGTTTATCCTATGATCGAGCCGACGGCTCATGGCCCGTTTACTTATCTACATACCGCACCGTGGGAAGCCTATCGGCGCCCTTGTGTGCGCGATTTGGCTTATGTGCTGGCCTGCCCCACTGTCTTAACAAAGTGGTTGGACGTTGCGCCGCATCAGAACACACATACCGTGTCGGTCCATAGCGCGCACTTTTGGCAGCAGCAGTTTGCAGCCTATCAGACGCGCTTAGAGGAACTCGATACCACCAATGCGTATCAGGCGCTGACGCGATATCTACTGGCACGTCCCAGTCCCAATCGCTTAGGTTTTCACTTTGAGGGATTGTTATCATTTTGGCTAGAAGATGGCTTTGTGCGCAAATTACATCCGTACGAGACGCTTGCTAACAATGTGCAGTTGTATAACGGCAAACAGACGACGGGCGAGCTGGATCTGATTTTATACAATCATCAGGACAATCTGACCGAACACTGGGAGCTGGCGATCAAGTTTTTTATGGGGGCACCGCCGTTTGAGCCTGTAAACTGGGTCGGTATCAATTCCAATGATAACTTACAGCGCAAAATGACCCACATGCAGACCAAGCAGTTCCGCGCTGTGTGGGTCGATACCGCTAATCACGGACAAGTAAAAATCGACAAACGCTACGGTATTATCAAAGGCCGCTTTTTTTTACCGCTCAATACCTATGGCTTTGATAAACCAGACTGGCTAACGCCCAGCTTTCCACTGCATGAATGGTGCGATAAAAGCGACGCCGTCAGTCTTGCGACCCTCGATACGAGCACTCTGCGGCGCGCGTACTATATTGAGTGGTTTACCAAACGCAGCTTTTATGACCGTTACGCCAGACGAGCGCTTGCACAGGTTTGGTCAGAGAAGAGCTTGCCAAAGACAGGACTGTATTTTGAAGGTGACAGGCCAATTGTCATCTATCCGAGGCAGTGTGAGTAGCCCGCACCCTCAATCCGAGAGGTCAGTTTTAATCACGGCCAATGACGATCATTATCAGTACGTCTCAATCACCTGCATCAGCTCATATCTGAGCATATCTGCGCTTGGCATACGCTCAGCGTGAAAGCGCACGATAGGAATACCTGCACTAGCAAGGGCTTTGTCCTTTTTGTCATCGGCTTTTTGGCGTGATTTGCTGCTATGTGTCCAATCATCAAGCTCGATAGCCACCAAGGTGGTCTGTGCGTCGATATCGACGATGACATAATCGACACTCTGACGACAAATGCGGTTAAACCAAAAACTACGCTCGGAGGTCTCATCGCTATTGGCTTCGATGATTCGCGACAGCTGCACCTGTACAAATATGTGATACTCAGGCAAAGCGTTTTTTAATTTTTTAAAAAAAATCACCTCAGTATCGGTCATGATGGGCATCGGTGCAAATGGCCAAATGGCCAATTCATCACCGCGCACAGGCTTTGGCTCAGGCTCGATGCTTTGACGCTTTGAGGATAGTTTTGGTAACGTAATCAGCCCTAAAAACCCAACGGCCAATATTAAAAATACAACGCCAAACGACATGGTTTTACCTTATAAAATAAACAAGTGATTATCCAAGTCCCAGCTGCGCCGACACACAAGCACAGCTGGGAATTTGAATAATCACGGCAGGTCAACCTTTTTAGGCTGACAGGTGATACAAAAACAAAATAAATGCGCAGCATGGTAGCGAAACCTACCCAGCTGAGCAATCAATAAAACAAAAAACACGACATCTAGTGTCGTGTTTTCTCATATCATCGAAACAGCGAAGGCGTCTATACTCACTACCAGCACTCACTACCAGTGGCGATACATTAGTCGCGGTTTAGCGCCAGTATAATACCCAAGCGCTGGTGGTGTTTACTTTAGGGTCGCTGTTGATCTTGTCTTTGAGCGCCAGCGCTGCCACTTTACCGCGCTCAGGACCGACGATGACGCGGACACCGCGACTGGTCGGACTGGTCTTTACTTGATACCCTGCTGCCTGAAACTTTTTGGCCAATTCATCTGCTTTGGCCTGATCATTGGCAAGTGCGACTTGCACCCCAAAGCTTCCTTTGGCATCGGTTTCCTTGACCTGTTGGCGGGCATCACGCAGTTTTTGCTGCGCATCACGTTTGGCCTCTGCTGACTTTTTTGCCAATGCTTCTTCTTTTTTGCGCTGCGCTTCACGCGCTTTTTCGGCTGCCGCTGCTTCTCGCTCTAGACGCTGTACTTGTTTGCGTGAGGGAATAGTCAGTGTCTGACCCAGCTGCAGTGAGGTCGAGGGTGACATATTATTTGCCTGAGCCAGCGCTTCCACCGGTACGTTATACTGCCTGGCAAGTTTAATCAGGCCGTCGCCTCGTTTGACTTCATAGTCAGTGGGGGATTTGGGCGGCTCTTTTTTGGCGGCTTCGGCAGCTTTTTCAGCCGCTTGCTTTTTTGCAGCGGCCTGCTCGGCAGCCTGACGCTCAGCTTCTGCTTGACGTTTGGCTTGTTCCGCTTGCTGTTGCCGCTGTGCCAATTCTTTGGCGGCTTGTTTCTCTTTGAGAGCGGCTTGACGTTTGGCTTCTTGCTGCTGGGCAGTTTTTAATTTTTCGGCTGCGGCGGCTTGCGCCGTATTGCTATCAGCGCTTTCAGAACTTTCCGTACCTTCAAGGCTTGCTGTCGCCGAAGCGGTATCGTCTTTTTTCTTAGCCGCGGCGCTGTCGCTATCGTCAGCAGCGGTAGTATTTGTTATATATTGCTGGCTTTCTGCGCGCGCTTTGGCCAGTGCTTCAGCTTCAGCGGCTTCTTGCTCAATCAAAAACTGCTGAGCACGTCTTTCTTGCTCTGCGACGCGAGCGGCGCGCTCTTTTTGTTTTTGTGCCAAGATGCGTTTTTCTGTTTCGATGTCTGTTGTCAATGGCGGCTGCGTGGTTTGCTCAGTGCTTGAGCTTTCGACCATCGCTGAGGTCGGCGCAGTCTGACTATTATCGCCGATTTGTTGCACCATAGCGTATAGCATCACGCTACCGCCGATAATCATCCCAATGCCCAATAAGGCTTGTCTCGAAAAGTTCATCCGTTTACGTCTCTTAGTTGGTAATAAGGTTGATTGAGCGGCGCAGCTATCGCTCTAAGACCTTGGCGGGCAAGGCTCTAAAAGTTTACCCATCCGTCAGTTTTTTGGCGTTATACGCTATATTTCAATCACTTTGATTATAAAGCATATTTTTCGCGCTGTCTGCTATCACACTTGTGCTAAGCGTAACACGAAAGCAAAGCCCTTTTATAGTTAGCTGAATGTAAAACTGTTATGGATTTAAACGCGCTACTGGTATAAATTTTACTTGCGTGCTGCGTTCCCAGAGGCTGCGCAAAATTCATCCCAGTAGCGCTATGACATTTTTACAGTGTATCGACTATAATTAATCACGGGTCGTCACTTCATCAATTATCACTGATCGGTGGTCAATGCTGCTAATGCCTCACCGATGGTATGAAACGAGCCACACACCACGATGAGATCCTGTGCGCTGCTCACTTGCATCACCGCCTGCGTGGCATCTTTTAATCTGTCAAACTGATGTATCTGCGTCTGCTCGACATGGCGAGACAGGACGCTGTATAAATGCTCGGTACTCGCGGCACGTGGATAGTCAATCTCCGCGATAAACCACTCGCTGATCGGCAAGCCAGCTTGGCTTAAGCGCTGGACGACATGGTCGATATCTTTATCACCTAACATAGAAAACAACATTTTGATGCTGGCAGGTTGGCTTCCGCTATGACTGTCTTTAGACTCGTGCTGCTCGGCGAGGTGCTGCTGCCAAAGCGGTACAAGCTGCGTCAATAAAAACTCGACACCTTGCTCATTGTGCGCCACATCAAATAGCCAATGATGCTGCTGGGTATGGCGGTAATCAAACCGTCCTGCCAGCTTGACTGTCTGCAGAGCCTGCTCGATGGCACTGATATCGATATCTAATGGACTGGCTAGCACAGCCGATAAGGCATTGGCAGTGTTCATAAGCGACAATGCTGGGCGTGGTAGCTGCATCGTGACAGCGGCATTGCTATACTGCCATGTGGCTGAGTCGAGGCTTTGGTAAGCAAAGTCCTGCTCGACCTGATAGCAGCGCGCTTGATGCTGATCAATCGCCTGCTGCACGCTATCTGGCATCGTAGTCGCCCCATAAATCAGCGTGATATCCTCACGCAAGATACCTGCCTTTTCGCGTCCGATATCCTCGACATTGTCGCCCAACCAATCGATATGATCGATACCGATATTGGTAATCACCGCCATGTCAGGATCGATGATATTGACCACATCCAAGCGACCGCCCAGCCCCACTTCTAATACCCATACCGCGCAGTTTGCTTCGGCAAATATCAATAATGCAGCAAGTGTCGTCATCTCAAAGAACGACAATGTCAAATCGCACTGCAGCCGCGCTGCCTCCACCTTACTAAAGGCATTGATTAAGGTCTCATCGCTGACCATCTCGCCATCGATGCGCACCCGCTCATTAAAAACGCTTAAATGCGGTGATTGATACAGCGCCGTTTTATACCCTGCCGCTTGGCACATTTGCGCAATCACTGCGGTCGTTGAGCCTTTACCATTGGTGCCCGCTACAGTAAATACATAAGCATCGTTTTTGGCGGACTGTACCAAGCCTAGCGCCTCAGCCACTGGCAACACGCGCGACAGCCCCATGTCAATCGCCGACACATGGATCTGCTGCATATAATTGAGCCATTCGGTCAAACTAGACTGGTTATCGGGCGTACTTGAGGTAGCAACTAAGGAGTCAGACATGAAGAAAACCTATCAAAAAAGAATCAAATAAAAACTGAAGACAGTATATAACTACCCAGCCAAAAAGCAAAAATAGCATTTACCGTGATTGACGATAAATGCTATTTTTAAGAGCAGCTTTGTAGCTATGCCTATGCGATAAGCGCCATAACCGGTGCGGCGTTACGCATCCACATTGGTGACGTGACACAGTTTTGCCAGCAGACGATAAATGGTATCGATCAGCTGATGACGATGCACCACTTCATCCACCACCCCATGCTCTAACAAAAACTCAGCGCGCTGAAACGGCTCTTCTAAGGTTTCGCGTACCGTCTGCTCGATCACGCGCTTGCCAGCAAAACCAATCATCGCTTTTGGCTCTGCCAAATGAATATCTCCTAGCATCGCCAGCGAGGCTGTCACGCCGCCATAGACGGGGTTGGTCAACACCACAATATACGGTACGCCCGCCAATCGCAAGCGCTCAATCGCAGCGGCGGTGCGCGCCATTTGCATCAACGACAGCAAGCCTTCTTGCATACGCGCGCCGCCTGAGGCTGCAAAACAGACCAGTGGTATTTTTTCCTCAAGGGCTTTTTCAGCGGCTTGTACAAACCGATCGCCGACCACCGATCCCATCGAGCCGCCCATAAAGCGAAAATCAAAGGCACACGTGACAATGTCTAGATTGCGCAGCTTGCCATACATCACGATCAGCGCTTCAGACTCGCCTGTCTTGTCTTGTGCTTCGCTCATGCGCTGCGGATACGGCTTACTATCGACGAAACTCAATGGATCTTTTGCATTGAACTCTTGCCCCAGCTCGCCATCTACTTGATCGAGCAGCCAATTTAGACGCTCACGGGCGCTCATCGGTAGATGATGGTCACAATGCGGACACACATAACAGTTAAAAATCAGCGCGGTATTGGTAATCATCGAGTGGCAGTTGCTACACTTGGTCGATGGTTCAGTCTCAACCGCAGTCAATGGAGCGGTCAGTTGCTGCTTAATACCAGGTATTGGGCGATTAAACCAAGATTGGCCAGCAGCATTGCCGTTTTTTTCGGCGCTGGGTTTGTCAGTTGCGGTTTTTTCGATATTATTTGGAGTTGTCATATCAGCTTTGGTTATTGTATCAGTCATAGTATTCGCCATTATCAAAGGCTTACAGGCAAGTTGGCTCGTTTACTTGTCCCTAAGAGTCCATTTATAAAATCAATTTAATCGTCACAGCACTCGATGATATAAGCCATCAACAGGTACGCTCATGCGAGACGGTCACAATTTATATGTGAGGTTAGTTTACACACGTAAACTAACTTTAGCAAAGCCATTTCGTGCTGTCTTTATAGACATTGTTATTATAAACCCTGTTATGATAAACCTTGTCATTCGTCCAGCGCGCCGTCGCCTCAGCTCATCACCCCTAAGGACACCTTGAACAACTCACCGCTTACCTATGATACCGTCCGTTAAACTGTCAAACTGTCTAAAGCACCGCGCAGCTCGTCCATTTTTGCCATGATTTTTTGTTGAGCATTGGCCACTGCCGCCGCATCACTAGCATCGATATCGGCGAAGTTTTGTACCAGCGCACTACCAACGATAATCCCATCAGCATGCTGACCGATCGCTTTAGCAGAGGCCGCATCACGGATACCAAAACCCACGCAGACCGGCAAATCGGTCTCTGCTTTGATGGCTTGTACTTGAATGGCGACATCATCGGTATCGAGCGTCGCTGAGCCCGTCACGCCTTTGAGCGACACATAATAAATATAGCCACCGCAGTGGGTCAGCACTTGCTCACGGCGCTCAGGCAAAGTGGTGGGCGATAATAAGAAAATCTCATTCATCGCGTGCTCAGTTAAATGCTGAGTAAAGCTCCCCGCCTCCGCTGGCGGCAAATCCACCATCAAAATACCATCGACGCCTGCCTGCTCGCATAAGGTGACAAAATTATCATAACCAATGATCTCGACAGGGTTTAGATAACCCATGAGGATAATTGGCGTTTGCGTGTCTTGTTTGCGAAACTCTGCCACCATATTTAGCGCATCACGCGTACTAGTACCAGCTGCTAAGGCGCGCTCGCCTGCCAAGGCAACAGTTGGCCCATCGGCCATGGGGTCAGAAAACGGCAAACCCACTTCGATCATATCCGCGCCATGCTTGACTAAGTCATGCAATAGACCTACAGTCGTCGCAGGATTTGGATCGCCTGCCATCACATAAGGAATCAGGGCTTTCTTGTTTTGTGATTTTAAAGCTTTAAAAGTGCTTTCAATTCTGGTCATACTTTTAACTCGGGTCATAATCGTCTCTAAAATTAATAAAAACTGGCTACAGTGGCGCTTGATCATTCAATCAAAGAGCCACTCAATGTATGTCATCAACGTGGGTTTGTCGCAAAAACAATGCTCACCACTACAACGCAATCCCTTCTGCCTTCATCACTGAATGCAAGTCTTTATCACCGCGACCCGACATATTGACGATGATTGTCTGATCAGGGGTCATGGTTTTCGCCAGTTTCAATGCATAGGCGACAGCATGCGCAGACTCTAATGCAGGTATGATGCCTTCTTTGCGCGTGACTTCATGAAAGGCGTGCAACGACTCTTTATCAGTGCAGCCGACATATTCGACGCGTTTCATGTCTTTTAAGAAGCTATGCTCAGGACCGACGCCAGGGTAATCAAGACCCGCTGAGATAGAGTGCGTCTCTTGGATTTGACCTTCATCGTCTGCCATCAGGTAAGTGCGGTTGCCATGCAGCACGCCGATGCGACCAGCGGCCAATGGCGCTGAATGGCGGCCAGTCTCTATACCGTCACCCGTTGCTTCGACGCCATACATTTTAACGTCAGTATCGTTTAAGAAATCAAAAAACAGCCCAATCGCGTTGGAGCCACCACCAACACAGGCAACCAACGCATCAGGCAATTTGCCGGTTTTTTCTAAATGTTGAATACGGGCTTCTTTACCGATAATCGCTTGGAAATCACGTACCAGTAGCGGATAAGGATGCGGCCCTGCAACGGTGCCGATGATGTAATAAGTGGTGTCAACGTTGGTCACCCAGTCGCGCATCGCTTCGTTCATCGCGTCCTTGAGAGTGCGCGAGCCAGACGTCACTGGCACCACTGTCGCACCAAGCAGGCGCATACGATAGACGTTCATCTTTTGGCGCTCGACGTCATCAGCGCCCATATAGACGATGCACTCTAAGCCTAGGCGCGCGGCAATTGTCGCTGTCGCCACGCCATGCTGTCCTGCGCCCGTCTCGGCGATGATGCGTTTTTTGCCGCACATCTTGGCAAGTAGTGCCTGCCCGATGGTATTATTGACCTTGTGTGCGCCTGTGTGATTGAGGTCTTCACGTTTAAAATAAATCTGCGCGCCGCCGATCTCATCACTCAGGCGTTTGGCATGATAAAGCGGGGTTGGGCGACCGACATAATTGACCAAATCGTTGTGATATTCTTCCCAAAAAGCCGGGGCGGCTTTGACTTTGGTGTATAAGGTTTCAAGCTCTTCTAATGCCGCCATCAGCGTTTCAGAAACAAAACGACCGCCATGGACACCAAAGTGTCCGCGTGCATCAGGGTATTGATTAAAGTCTTGCACATCTGCTGGATTGGTAAAGGTATTGATAGATTTTGCAGCATCAGATAGCGCTTTGTTTGAGGCATGACTCATGATAATTCCTACGATAAGTGGGGGCTTTTAATATAAAGATGAAGGAGATAAAGCGTCTAGGCTTGCCGCCATATCGTCATATAACTAGGCGACAAGCAAAAATTCGGAATAACGAGCAAATAACAATATATAGACATCACATAGACACCAATATAGCAATTATCTTAGAGCCCGTCAGTGACCGTCTCGTTTTGCCATCGGTCACGTTTGACTGCCTTCATAAAGGCGCGCATTTTGGCAGCGTCTTTTTTGCCTTTAGCAGATTCGATACCGCCGCTGACATCGACGCCATAGATAGGTAAATTAAGTGTGCCTGCGACATTATCAGCAGCGAGGCCGCCGGCTAAGACAATCGGTAGCGCGCTGTCCTGTGGTATCAAGCTCCAATCAAAGCGCGCGCCCGTACCGCCGTATTTTTGCGGATGATAGGCATCGAGCAAGATACTACTGGCACCCATCGCGGCAAAGCTATCGATACGCGCACGCACGCTAGCTGCCGTGTCTTGCTCGGCATCGATACGTAGCGCCTTGATCCAGCGTTTATTGACCGCGTTTGCCAGCTGCTGGCACTGCTCAGGCGTTTCGTCGCCGTGGAATTGAATGACATCAAAAGGCACATGGTTTGCCAGCGCCAGCAGCTCATCATGAGTCATATTGACCACCAGTGCCACGACACTGACGAACGCCGGTACAGCCGCACTCAATGCCTGCGCCTGTTTGGGCGTGACAGCACGCGGGCTTGGTGGATAAAACACCAAACCAACCGCATCCACACCCAACTGCACAGCAGTCTGAACATCACTGAGCTGGGTAAACCCGCAAAACTTCACCTGCATTGTCTGACCTTAATTTGAAAGGCTTAAAAAATTTAATAGGTTCAATATTTACCCTTGTCCTGAGCATATATTGCACTGAGAGTCTGGTGTTCCCAATCTCGTTGTATCCCTTTTATATTGACCTGACGCTATGATGCTGATTTGTTACTCATCTGCCAAACCCATTGCATCGAAAAACTTATCCTAGCATACTTTTATTCATAGTTTTATTTATGATTACGATTGATTGGTATAAGGATACTTGCATGTCTAAGACTGCGTCTGCTAATGACGATAGCGATGATACTACGGATGTGAATATGCCGCATTATCTAATGTGGTTTCGCCGAGATTTACGACTGCATGACAATACAGCGCTGACGGCACTTTGTGAGCGCGCGCAGGCAGATCAGGCGCGCGTCAGTGCGGTGTTTTTTTTGACGCCTGAGCAGTGGCATGCGCACGATACTTCCTTAGTACAGGTGGATCATATCGCCCGCACCTTGCCCATACTTGCCAAGGCGCTACAAACGCAGCTAAACATCACATTGACTGTACAACTTTGCCCCAGCTTTGCCGACTGCATCGACGCGCTCAGCACACTATGTCAGGACAATAACATCCGCTGTATCATGGCCAATCATGAGTACGAAGGCAATGAGATCGACCGTGATGAAAAATTAGCAAAGCGGCTTGCAAAGGACAATATCGAGTTTGTACGCTGGCATGACCAATGTATCTTGCCACCACAGAGCCTCACCACCAATGATGGCGATAGCATGTATCAAGTGTTTACCCCGTTTTATAAAAAATGGCGGCATACTTTGGATATCAGCAGCATACAAATGCATGAAGCCACCGCCATAAATAATAATAAAACCAAGCTGAAATTATCAAAAGACAGCGCGACTACTATCAAAGACATCGAAGCATTGAGTAATAAGGTGGTCAGTGCTTATCAAGAATCACGACAAACGGCTGATTTATCGCAGCATCTCGATACGGATGCTCAATTAACAAAAGCCCGCGCCGCCTACCCTGCAGGCGAAACAGCCGCCTGTCAGCGCCTAAACGACTTTATTGCCGACGACATCGACGACTATGATATCAGCCGTGATACGCCTAGCCTCGAGGCCACCAGTCAGCTATCCGCCTACCTAACCATTGGCGTCATCAGTCCTAGATTATGCTATCTACAGGCAAGACTAGCGCAAGAAAAGCTACACGGCAATGATGGCGACAATGAAGACATCAATCGCTGGATAAGTGAGCTGGCATGGCGCGACTTTTATCGTCATGTGCTAGTGGACAAGTCTGCCCTTATCCGCCACAAGGCCTATAAAGAACAGACAGATAAGAAGATTGATTGGTCGTATGACAAGGATGACCTTGAGGCATGGTGTACTGGCAAGACAGGTGTGCCACTCGTTGATGCGGCGATGCGCGGCCTAAATGCGACTGGCTTTATGCACAATCGCCTGCGTATGGTCACAGCGATGTTTTTGACCAAAGACTTGCTGATTGATTGGCGCTTAGGCGAGCGCTATTTTATGCAGCAGCTGATCGATGGCGACTTTGCCTCTAATAACGGCGGCTGGCAGTGGAGCGCCTCAACCGGTACGGACTCTGCGCCTTACTTTCGGATCATGAATCCCTTTAGCCAAGGCAAAACGCATGACAAGGATGGCGTGTTTATCAAAACTTGGCTACCTGAATTAAAAGATATTCCTGCCAGCATCTTGCATAGTGAGGACAAGATGCGTAAAGAGCTGGCAAAGGGCGGCAGGTTTGCTGATATCAACTACCCTGTGCCGATGGTTGAGCATAAAGCGGCTCGTCAGTTGGCCATTGCTGAGTTTAAAAAATCGTAATACAGTCGACGGACGTGCTACGAGGGCATCTGACAAGCCCCTGCTCCTTGCGTAGTCACCGTCACCACCGCGCCCGTCATGGCAAATAACTGTTGCAGCTGCGTTTGGGCGTTTTGCAAAGCAATATTCATCACATCACCGCGGCAGGCACGCTCTAGCACTTCTTTTTTTGCCATGGTCTGTGCTTGCGCAAGTATCTTGGGATCGACCTGCATCAGCCCAAACGCGCCCGTCTGCCAGTCATAAATCTCAATATCATCCAGATATACTGAAAATATCTCTGACGGCGGTAAAGTGATATTGATTTGCGGCATCGTGGCAGCGGTATTGACAGTTGTGGCCTGCGTGTCATTTTGGGCAGCTTTGCGCAGCGCTTCACTGTCAGTCGCTGGATCGGGCTGGATGACTTGTACCATCTCAGGCGTCAGCGCACTCAAATCGATCCCTGCATCGACTCGCCCGCGAGCGATAAACAGCCCCTTTTGTTCATCTTGCCACAGCTTCATCCAGCTGCCTTGCCGCTCACTGGTAATCACCGTATCGACACTAAAGGCGACCGTCTGTAGGCGGTTTAACTGCTGAATTTGCGTCACCACGCCCTCACGACTGATGGTTTCGATAGGCGTTTCTTCACTTACCGGCTGCATACTATAGATAGCAAATGCCAGCGCTGCCAAGCCAATCAACAACATCAGCCACGACATAAAGACAATGGGCTTTTTTGTTGGTGGATTTGGCGCTGGATATTTATTGTCGCGCGCGTTATCCGCAGGCGCTTGGTTGTTGGGATGATTCATTGACACCACCTTCAGTATTATCAGTTATATAGATCAGATGAGTCTCTTGGCGACAGCGACTTAACAGCGTTGTTTATTGCCTCGCTATTAGCAAATCGTACTTTTATCTCGCTGCGTGATGCCACCTGCCTATCTCATCCGCCTGTCTATCAATGCTACTAACTATAAATGCTACTAATCACCTATTACTTCAAGTAATAGCTACCAAGACGCAACATAACCTGCAACCAGATTATGAGTAAAAATACGCGCGCCATTTGCCATAAATCAGCTTAACACTGGTAAATAATCGAGTCTCAATAATCATCTGCCATTCTTTGACCGAAGTTGCGGCTGAAAAAACAAAAAGTCATTGCGTCTTGGGCGAACTTTACCTAACATAGACAGATTGTATTGATAAAATGTCGGCACAGATTTATTGGTCAGGTTTTTTGCAGGATAGGTTTTCATCACACGTTTGATGACTTGTTCAATTCCGATATGTCGCCGCCTACTCTATCGATACGTCAATCAAAATCTGCCCTTTTATTGTGAGAGCAGTTTTGTGACGATACTGCTTTACCAGTGTCTTGGCCGCAAAAGCGTAGTTGCCCGCGATTAGTGGTTAGAGACCAGTTGCGACACATTATCTACTAGGAAGCCCCTAGTTCATTGCTAAGTGATAAAGGTAAGCTTACGGCGTCCATGAAACGATAGCCCTATGCTCAACACCCCACTATTTCTTATTTTTTTATCGTTGATAAGGTTACGCTTTATTTATGAAAGCCAGTCAATTTTTATTTGCCACTCTAAAAGAAACCCCAAGCGACGCCGACATCGTCTCAAGTCAGTTGATGGTGCGCGCCGGTCTTATTCGCAAAATCGCCTCGGGGCTTTATATCTGGTTGCCCATGGGGTTACGCGTCTTGCAAAAGGTCGAACGTATTGTTCGTGAAGAGATGCAAAACGTAGGCGCTCAAGAAGTCCTGATGCCGATGACGCAGCCCGCTGAGCTGTGGCAGACCACCGGGCGTTTTGATGACTATGGTCCTGAGCTATTGCGCTTTAAAGACCGTCACGATCGGGATTTTGTGCTAGGCCCAACGCACGAAGAGGTCATTACCAATCTGGCCCAAGGCGAGCTTCGCAGCTATAAGCAGCTACCGATTACCTTCTTTCAAATCCAAGGTAAATTCCGCGACGAGATTCGTCCCCGCTTTGGCGTGATGCGCGCGCGTGAGTTCACTATGAAAGACGCCTACTCGTTCCATGTCGATCAAGTTTCGCTCGCAAAGACTTATCATGATATGTATGAGGCTTATACGCGTATCTTCACCCGCTTAGGCTTAGATTTCCGTGCGGTACAAGCGGATACCGGCTCTATCGGCGGCTTTGCCTCGCATGAGTTTCATGTGTTGGCTGACAGCGGTGAAGATGATATCGCTTTTTCTGACTCCTCAGACTATGCGGCCAACGTCGAGCTTGCCGAATCTATCTCATTTAATATGGCTGAACGCCAACCGCCAAAGCAAGAGCGCAAAGATGTGCTCACCGAAGGCATGACCACTTGTAAGATGGTGGCGGAACACTTAGATATCCCGCTTGCCAATACCGTCAAAACCTTGATCGTCCATGGTCATAAAGAAGATGGCACGCCGCAGCTGATTGCGGTGGTACTACGCGGTGACCATCAGCTTAATACCATCAAAGCTGAGAAAATCGAAGAAGCCAACGTGCCATTGACCTTGGCCTCTGATGAAGAGCTAAAAGCCGCTGGCCTGCATAAAGGCTATATCGGTGTGGATTTGGATATGCCGGTATTTGTCGATCGCTCAGCGGCGACCTTGTCAGACTTTGTGACAGGCGCGAATAAAGTGAATAAACATACCATCGGCATGAACTGGGCACGTGACGCCAGCATTACGCGTATCGTTGATGTGCGTAATGTGCAAGAAGGCGACCCTTCTCCTGATGGTAAAGGCACGCTCAAAATCAAACGCGGCATCGAAGTCGGTCATATCTTCCAGTTGGGCGATAAATACTCGCAAGCGATGAACGCAACCGTCTCTGGTGAGGATGGCAAGCCTGTGACCATGATGATGGGCTGTTATGGTATCGGCGTCAGCCGTATCATCGCAGCAGCCATCGAGCAAAATAACGACGAAAACGGCATCATGTGGCCACAAACGCCGACCGTCGAGGACTCGATTGCGCCTTTTGAAGTCGCTATCATTCCGATGAAGTCTAAAGAAGAAACCGTCATGCAAACGGCCACCGCGTTATACGAAGAGCTAAAAGCGCAGGGCGTCAACGTATTGCTAGACGACCGTAACGAGCGTCCAGGGGTCAAGTTTGCCGATCTTGAGCTGATTGGCATTCCGCATCGCATCGTGGTCTCTGACCGTAACTTGGCCGAAGGCAAGTTTGAATACGTCAATCGCCGTGAATCAGAAAAACAAATGCTCAGCCGCGAAGAAGTCATGGCAAAAGTAAGTAGCAAATAGTTTTATTAGTAAAATCTATGCGATAAAAAGCGCCTGTCTTATTGAATAAGACAGGCGCTTTTTTTGTATCAGCCAAGCTATTTCAACTATGGCTCTATTGACGAATCAAACGACTTGGCGTCAGCAACAAACTCATATCACTGACGCGGCAAGGATTGATATCGATACCGCCGCGGCGGGTGTACCACGCACGAACCATCAATGCGCGTGGCTGATAGTGTTGACTCAAGTCAGCAAATATCTGCTCAACACATTGCTCATGAAAACCATTGTGCTGACGGAAGCTTAAGAGATAGCGCAGCATATTAGCCGTATGAATGGGCTGGTCCGTTGTGATTGACACAGCTAATGTACCCCAATCCGGCTGGTTGGTCACCGGACAGTTACTACGCAGCAAATTAGAATAAAAATGATAAGGCTGAGTGCCATCACTTATCACACTCTCACCACGCACCTCTGCTTCATCACGCAGCAATGACGCATCGGGATGCGCACACAGTGTTACCTTTTCGCTACTATTTGCCAAGGCATCATCAATACAGACGCCATCAGGCTGAGCAATGTGCAGCCCTGATGTCTCATCATCTAAGCGAAACAACTCAACGGTTACCTGAGCTTGCACGCAGGCTGATAAGTCTTTGGCTATCAGTGCCTGCACGTCGTCCCAGCTGGCAAACTCGGTAAAATTTAGGCTGTTTAAGTAAAGCTTCAACGATTTTGACTCGACAATAAATGGCGAGCTGGCAGGAATAGCAAAGCGCGCAATGGCAACTTGCGAGACGCCTTGCTTATTTAACCAAGACATCTCAAAGGCTTGCCACCAGTCCACCCCCACGGCTAATTTATCGTCTTGCCAACCAATCGCGTCACGACCCAGACTACGCGCAATCGGATATAGCGTCTCTGGACTATACTGCGTCGGATAATCGGTGGTTTGCTCACCTAAGATGCCGTGTATGCTCATTTACTTTCCTAATATTTAATCGTTAAACCCTAACTGCTCAACCGACAGCGCTTTGGACCATCACTTAACACGCTGACAATTATAAGCGTACGCGTGAGCCACTACTCAATAAACGATAAGCGATGGTATAAAATATCGCACAGAATACAAAAATCGCCGCCATCGAGTACCAAACGTTGACATCAGAATACCCCAAAATACCGTAGCGGAAAGAGTTGACCATATAGACAATAGGGTTCAATAACGAGACGTTTTGCCAAAACGGTGAGAGGTTTTCCATCGAATAAAATACCCCGCCAAGATAAGTAAGCGGCGTCAATACAAAGCTTGGAATGATAGAGATGTCATCAAACGAACGAGCAAATACCGCGTTGATAAAGCCGCCCAATGAAAACAAAATCGAGGTACCAAGGACGGTAAACACCGTGACAAACAAGTGCTCAATACCCAAATCGGTAAAAAACAACGCCACAATCGAGACAATCAAACCGATCGCCAGCCCGCGAAAAATACCACCGCTGATATACCCCATCAAAATCGCATGCTTGGAGACCGGTGAGACCAAAAGCTCCTCAATACTGGCGGTAAACTTGGCACTAAAAAAGCTTGAGACAACGTTGGAGTAACTGTTGGTGATAATCGCCATCATGATTAGACCAGGCACGATAAACTGCATATACGGCACCCCGCCCATCTCACCGACACGTGAGCCGATCATCTTACCAAAGATGACAAAATACAGGCTCATGGTAATGACAGGTGGCAGTAGGGTCTGCGGCCAGATACGCAGGATTCGGCGCACCTCTTTTAGCCAGATGGTACGAAAAGAGATCCATTTTTTATTCCACGACATGGTTTTGTGATAGTCGATGCTCTGATTTTGATCCACGGCCTTTTGACTCATAATCCCGCCTCCTTCATACTGTCTGCACTTTGAATGTTTTTTTCTACCAAGCGCATAAATAGCTCTTCTAAGCGGTTGGCTTTGTTGCGCATACTGGCCACCGTAATGCCTTGAGCAGATAATTGGTTAAACACACCATTTAGCGACTCGCCTTCTGTCAAGGTTACCTCCAGGGTCTGCTCATCAGGCTGCGACAACCCTGTCACCCCATCCAGCTCTAGCAGCTGGGTCAACGGCGCTTCAAGATCAAAAACAAATGTCTCCACCGACAGTTGAGCGAGCAAATCTTTCATTTCGGTATTGATGCGTATCTCACCATGGTCCAAAATCGCAATGCGTTTACACAGCTGCTCTGCTTCTTCAAGATAGTGAGTGGTCAAGATAATGGTGGTTTTTTCTTCGATATTGATCTGCTGCATAAACTCCCACATAGAGCGACGCAGCTCGATATCGACCCCAGCCGTCGGCTCATCCAAAATCAATAGTTTTGGTTTGTGAATCAAAGCACGAGCAATCATCAGACGACGTTTCATCCCGCCAGATAGCTCGCGTGATTTACTGTTGCGCTTATCCCACAGCCCAAGCGCGGTCAACAAGCGCTTCGCCCGCGGACGGGCTTCTTTGGCCGGGATACCAAAATACCCTGCCTGGGTAATCAAGATGTCTTGGACTTTTTCAAATTGATTAAAGTTAAACTCTTGCGGCACCACACCAAGATACTGCTTGGCCAGCGCTGGGTTTTCGAGCAAATCGGTGCCAAAGATTTTGACACTACCAGTGGTGGGTTTAAAAAGTGAGCTAATAATGCCAATCATCGTTGACTTACCAGCACCGTTTGGCCCCAGCAGCGCAAAAAAACCACCCTGCGGGACGGTTAAACTGACATCTTTGAGTGCCGAAAACCCATTACCATAGGTTTTGGATAAATTCTGGATAGCAAGTGCTGGTACCTCAGACATGAATACCTCTTTATTGATTATCGATGTAAAAGCGTTTGAGAAGAGAAAAACAGCTAAATGAGACGATGTAATCTCATAAAATGAGGCTACTAAGGTCGGATTTCAACGGTGCCTTACCAGAACCATTCGTTTGATAATACTCATCATAAAAAAACGCCTACCTCATAAAATGAAATAGGCGATTTATAGGCTACATATAGCTTACGGATACATATGGTTTGCGGCAAGTCGCTCACGACAAGCCAATAGACCGTGACAGGTTACGGATGCCTATTTAATCTACATCAGACACCCCAAGTCGATAAAAGCAACTACTTAGCTTGCTTGATCAACCATATAATCGACAGCGTTTTGGACTTCTTCATCAGGGATATCAGCACCACCTTTGGCAGGCATGGCGTTAAAGCCATTGATGGCATGGGTATATAGGGTGTCTTTACCTTTTGAGATACGTGGACCCCATGCGCCAGCATCGCCTAACACAGGTGAGCCAAGTAGGCCTGCACCGTGACAAGTCTGACATACCGCATTATACACAGCTTTGCCGTCGCGAGGACCATCGCCAGCGGCTGGGCCAGCGGCGCGCGCGGTCACGTCACACACTTCGTCGTCTTCGAAGCAGACTTTGGCAACTGGCTGAATACGAGCAATCAAGTTTGGATATAGCGCGATCAGCTTTTGCACTTGCGGCGTATCTTGTGGAATCTCTTCTTCGGCGGTAGGTGCGGCAGCGGCAGTTTCTACTGCGTCATCTGCTTGGCCATCTTCTGAGGCCGCAGCGTCAGTCGCAGCGTCGCCATCAGTGGTATCTGCAGCAGCTTGTGGGTCATCGCCCAATTGCTCAGGTGCGTTTTCTACCACTTCCTGCGCTTCTGCTACATCAGAGACAGTCACAGGCGTGTCGACAACACTTTCAGCTTGGCTCACCGCGATACTAGCGATTCCTAGAATGGCAGCTGCCGATAACATAACTACTTTTCTCATTCGTCACGTTCTCTTATTACGTATACAAAGGCTGGCACGGCTTGGACATTCTGTCTGTCCTCCTTTGACGACCTCTCGTCATCAATAGCAAACAGCCATCCCGCGTGCCAGCACACTTGCAATCGGTGATTATAAATATGAATTCTCCCTGACATTATAAGGGAAAAGGCGGGTAGATTGCCATGCTTGTTTAATGACTATCCTGTTTTTTCTTAAAAAACCTCAATCTCTGCCTTCGTTTATTGGCTTTCTGACTTTTATTTGTTAGACTAAGCGGTCTTGATTTTTAAGTCTGTTTTATGCGCTCGTAGCTCAGTTGGATAGAGTATCGGTTTCCGAAGCCGAGGGTCGTGGGTTCGATTCCCGCCGAGCGCACCAATCATCGTATTTCACCCCTCATCAGCATTACCTCATACCTCTAGAGCCCTTTAATATCAGCACTTCAAATCTTTTGATATTATTTATCATGACCTAGTAGCTTCTATCAAGTGTTGTTAAATGTACTCGCAGCCTCTCGCTTGTTATTCGTCACGTGACTATTTAAGTCGCCCTTTTTAAACGGCTAGCTTGTTAAATGACCAGCTCTAAAAAACTTTCTTTTAAAATACCTACTTGCACTTTGTCCACTAATACAAGCGCCGCCTACTCTGCCTCTTGCAAATGAGTAGCGAGCTGGGCGCGGCTGGGCACGCGGTGATAATTGATCACAGGAATATCGCCCAAACGGCGCTGGCCGGCTGCCAGTGTCTTATCAATGGTAATCATCGCCACTTTTTTATTGTGCTTACGAATGAGCAAATGCTTGGCTTTACGCGTGACTTGATAATCAGGAAAAAACTGCTTAAACAGCACTGAGGTTTTTTGTAGCGCGTCATTGGAGGGCAGCTGGTTTGATTGCTTACCACTGCGCCCTGCATCCGTCTTTGTACCACGTGATTTTGCCAATAGCCACAAGGCGACAATCACAGCGAAGAGTATGACAAGCCACCACATTCCGTCTATCATAAGAAAACATATCCATCATTAACAAGGGTTGGCTCATGTTAGCAGAATTAACACCCGCACTCATAGCAGAAGTAGAGCGTGCCGCACAACTGTTGAAATCGAAATCACGAATTTGCATTTTGACTGGGGCTGGTATTTCTGCAGAAAGCGGCATCCCAACATTTCGAGATAAGCAGACAGGGTTATGGGAAAACTACGGCATCGAAGATTTGGCAACCCCTGAAGCCTTTACTCGTGATCCAAAGCTTGTATGGTCTTGGTATCAGTGGCGCAGGCAGTTGGTGGCTGATAAAGCACCAAACCCTGCTCATTATGCATTGGCTCAGTGGCAATATCATGCGCAAACCTCCGATCAAACAGTGACACTCATCACCCAGAATGTCGATGACTTGCACGAACAAGCGGGTAGCCCGGTGACTCACCTACATGGGCATCTGTGGCGCAACCGCTGTGGTCAATGTAATGCGCCCTATCAGGAGCAATCAAGCGCCGCATCCGACCATCAAGACACGATGCAAGACACAATGAGCGTTAATACGCGTCTTGATATGAGCTTTGACGATACCTTGCTCACCTGTCCGCATTGCGATGGTTATATCAGACCAGATATCGTTTGGTTTGGCGAAGCCCTGCCTGTACAGGCGTGGCAGACTGCAGAGGAAGCCGCGGCCCATTGCGAGGTGTTTATCAGCATCGGGACCTCAAGCCTCGTCTATCCTGCTGCGGGATTGGCGCAGTTAGCCAAACAAAACGGCGCGCAAGTTATGGAGATAAATCCCAATCCCACACCAAACACCATCGTCGATATCACATTTGCAGAAAAAGCAGGCGTGATACTGCCGCCGCTGATAGAAGCGATTACTGATTTATAAGTGCGGCCAGTGATATCGTTGAGTCCAAATAACTCAGATACGTCGCTATCAAGTCGCGCAATAAAAAGGGGGAGCGCGTTATATAAAGCGCTCCCCCTTTTTTGACATCGTGAGCCGTGCTTATTGCAGCGCAAGATCCACTCGTGCCAAATACGCTCGTTTTAGATCATCATCTATGAATGACGCTCTAAAGGAGTTTTTTATCAAAGTGACGATATCGTCTTCTGTCAGCGGCAAGTTTTCTACCAGATTGATAAAGTTTTGATTGATATAGCCTTTAAAATACGCAGGGTCGTCAGAGTTAACGCTGACATTTAGCCCATAGTCTAACAGCGTTTTTATATTATGATTTTGATAGCTCTCAAACACCTTAAGCTCGATATTTGAATTCGGGCAAACGGTCAGCGGTATTTGCTCCTCTTTTAGGCGCTGCATCAGTGCCGCGCTATGTATCGCCTGCACGCCGTGATCGATCCTGTCACTGCGCAAAACATCTAACGCCTCATAAATATAAGAAAAATCCGCCTCTTCGCCAGCATGGGCGACCACTTTAAAGCCAGCGGCTTTGGCCTGTCTAAATACTTCTGTAAACTTAGACGGCGGGTTGCCCAGCTCGGATGAGTCAAGGCCCACTCCGACGATATCATCTTTGAATGCCATGGCCGCCTCTAAAGTTTCAAATGCTGCATCTTGCGACAAATGCCGTAAAAAACACATGATGATACAAGAGCTGATACCGTACTCAGCCTTGGCATCTGCCAGCGCTGATTTGATACCATTAATAACGGTTGCAAACTCAACACCTCTTTCGGTATGGGTCTGCGGGTCAAAAAATATCTCGGTATGAATGACGTTGTCTTCGACGCACTTTAGGATATAGGCCCACGTCAAATCATAAAAATCCTGCTGGGTGATAAGGACGTTGGCACCAGCATAATAGATATCTAAAAAGGTCTGTAGGTTAGTAAAGTTATAGGCGCGGCGGACGTCGTCTATGTCTTTATAAGGTATTTGGATGTCGTTTTTTTGCGCCAATCGAAACATCAGCTCAGGCTCGAGCGAGCCTTCGATGTGCAAATGTAGCTCAGCTTTTGGCAGTTTTTTTATTAATTCAATCATAATATCTCAGTAAGGGCGGTTTGTCTTAGGACAGACGATATTATATTTGAATTGACGCAAAAACCCTACAGGTGAATAAGTGAGCAGCACAGCGCTTTAAGAATTTAACAAAAGCCTGCTAAGTAAAAGCTCCTAAGTGAAAACATTTAGTAAAAATGCTTAGGGCGTGTTGATCAGGCTTTCTTTAAACACTAGCAAGTAAAGACTAGCAAGCTTACTTCAAATACACCACTGTATCAGACAGCTCGTTGCCTGCAGGGTCATGCTCGAGATGATAATACTGCCGCAGCACCTGCCCCACTTCATCTAATAGCTCAAGCAAGCTTTCTTCTGTTTTTTGGTTGGCAATACCAGCGACAGCTTTGTCACACATGGCGCGCCACACTGTCGGGCTGACATGGGCACTGATGCCGCGATCTGCCACAATCTCTAAACTGTGCTCACAGATATTGACATAGACCAGCACGCCTGTGTTTTCTTCGGTATCCCAAACGCGGTACTCACTAAACAAATCAATGGCGCGCTCACGGCAGCCCATATGATAAGCCTGCTGAATAGGAAGGTGATTTTCGATAATCAAAAACACCTCGCCGCGATGACCACGCTCCGCGCTGGTTACTTTTGCTGTCAAGCGCGCTTTGGCAGCCGCTGTCAGCCATTTGCTGTGCATCAAAGGCACAAACAAGACTTGGCGCCACCAGCGGGCAAAGCTGGGATGTGCAGTATTGTTTTCTGCCATTATATTACTTCCTCAAATACGTCGTTGCTCACGATTGTTTTTTTCATTGTATCAGGCTACCAAGAGCCACCGGCACCGCCGCCGCCAAAGCCACCACCGCCGCCACCAAAACCACCACCACCGAAGCTGCCGCCACTACCGCCGCCCATGCCCGGTAAGAAAATCATGCCACCACCGCCGCCGCGGCCACCACTGCCGCCGCCTGAGCCACGTGAGATAAGGAACATCCACAAAAATATCGCCATAATGACGGTCATAAAAAACCCACCACCCAGCGCCAGTGAGCCTGCAAAAAAGCCGCCAGCTGTCAGGATAGAGCCAAACACACGGCCAAATATGTTGGTGATAAAACCACCGAAAATCATCGCTATGATAAACAAAAAGATCGGCGATGGTACCTCGTCACCTCCCTGCTGCGCACTACGCTCTGCTGCTTGGGCATCGGCACGCGCCAGCACCTCAGGATCAGCGCTCAGGCGTGTCTTTAGCGCGTCTACCCCTGCCAATATACCAGCGCCATAATTGTTTTGTTTAAACAAAGGGGTGATGTCTTCTCGAATGATGCGATTGACCGCAGCATCAGGCAACACACCCTCAAGCCCATAACCGGTCAAAACATACATATTACGGTCATTGACCGCGACCACCATCAGCAGACCATCATCGATATCTTGATCGCCCAGCTGCCATTTTTCTGCCACTTGCAAGGCATAGTCAAATATCGGCAGCCCGTTGGTCGTCGGTACAATCACAACCGCCGCCTGCGCCAGACCTTGCTGATAGATACTCTTAAGCTGCGCCTCTAAGCGCTGTTTTTCTTGCGGATTTAAGATATTGGCTTGATCCACCACAGGCGAATTTAGGATCAGTTTGTCAGCATCGACGCTTTTGGCGCTTGATTGTATTGGCGCAGCAGTCGTTTGCGCTGCATTAGAATTAATGGCGTCATTGCCATCTTTACTGTCATTGCTAAGAATGGTTTCGTTGATCGCCTCATTCCCCAATACTGCCTCATTAATGGCTTCATTGGATTCGCCTGCTTTGGCAATTGCGACCAATTCTTCGACACTGCGGCTCTGCACGTTTGAGCCATTATCTACAGCGATCGCACTATCAGTAGCGTCATTGGGCGCGGCGTGCAGCATCGGTGCACCGCCCAGACTCAGTGTAAATAGTAATACTGATAAGATTGCTTTTGAATGATTCATCTAATCTATACCACCTTAAGTGACCGCTGTACTTGTTGTAAAATTATAAAATACTAAAAATTAGGCTCATAAAAGTCTGGATCATAAACACCAGTGCCACAACCCCTAAAGCAAATAAAGCGGCCAACACCGCTTTATTTTATGGCGACTTATTATGGCGACTTAGGAGCTACTCAGCGCTCGTGTTTGCCGAGCCACCAAAATCGACGCTTGGCGCAGTCGAAATGGCCTCTTCGTTATTCACGCTAAAGTTTGGCTTAGTATCCATTCCAAACACTTTGGCAGTGATATTGGTCGGGAACTGACGCACGGTGGTGTTATAGCCCTGCACTTCTTGGATATAACGGTTGCGCGCGACGGCGATACGGTTTTCTGTGCCTTCTAGCTGCGCTTGTAAATCTTGAAACAACGCATCTGATTTGAGCTCAGGATAGCGCTCAGACACTGCCATCAAACGCGACAGCGCCCCTGTCATCTGCTCTTGGGCGGCGGCATAACGTTCCATCGCTTCTGGGTCGTTGAGCACCTCTGGCGTGACGGTAATGCTGCCGGCACGCGCACGCGCTTCGGCCACTTGAGTAAACACCTCTTGCTCTTGCTCCGCATACTGCTGTACTACTTTGACTAAGTTTGGCACCAAATCTGCGCGGCGCTGATACTGGTTGACTACCTCTGACCACGATGCGGTCACCTGCTCATCTTGCGCTTGCAAATTATTATAGCCGCAGCCGCTGAGCCCGGCACTAGACGTCGCTAGTACCGCTGCTATCAGCATGGGTTTTACCATAGATTTACGTGTCATCACTTCTCTCCTAATAATAAATAACAAAATAATAAGAAATATATCGCAACTTATGTATGCTCTTTTTGTCAATCGTGCTGATATGCGCCGACCTTGTTTGTCATTAGCCTCTGCCCACACCCTAAATTGGTTTATCACTTATATAGGTAAGCTTTATGATTTAATAGACGGACTCCATAGTCAAAACTCAAAATCAAAAACCCAAACAGTCACGAGCGCAAGCCGCTTATTTATCTTTCTCTTTTTTCACTTTTTGCAGGACCTGTTTACGTCTATTTCGCGTCTATTTTTATTATTATAGCTTATACAATATGGTAGTAATAATGGCGCTATCGTACTGCTTTTACAATTCATCGTTACCAAAACACAACCGCGATGTTGCCGGTAAGCAGACGCCTGTATCGTTTTTTAACAAAAAGCTGCTGCCAGGACAGGCATAAACATAGGTCTGTTTCCTTGCCACCCTTGAGAAAACAGCCTTCTTAAATATGAATATATACGCTTATATATAAAGAAAATTCTAGTAATTAATAGAAAAATATGGCAAATTGCAGTTACGTAGCCGTACGGTTTGAATACATTTGGTAGTGGACTTATGGTTTGATTAGTATTAGCAGTCCATCGATAGCTTGATGAAAACATTGACAAACTGCGCCACACTCACTAAACAGATTCGTTTGTTATTGGTCCAACACCCTGTCATCGCACCGTGCTGCTCATAGCAAGCCCTGCTATCAGTTTGATGGCTATTTAAATTATATAACCGCCTGTTTTGTTTGTGGGTCTACTTATAACATATCTGAGCCCTTGGTCATTTATACCGTACCTCATGCTCAGACAGCAATAAATCGTAGCCGTGACTGATATAGTACAGATAAGCGGCGAGCAGTAGAGTGATTTGCTGATCAGCCCTACGGACAAATACAGACAACTACAGTCCATTCTTAGTGGTGACACAACGTATGAGACTACGCTAGCACAGGTAAGTCGATGCTGATAATTTAACTGCTTAACTTGAATAAGTAAGTTAACCAGTTAGTTTACGCCTAGCATACAGCGCCACTTTGAGACAGTACTAGGAATACATAATATGGAAGGTTTAGTCAATTTAGCAAATGGAATTATTTGGAGCCCAGCGCTGGTCTATTTATGCTTGGGCGCAGGTCTATTTTATTCCATTATGACGCGCTTTGTGCAAGTTCGTCTATTTGGGGAGATGCTCCGACTGTTGTTTAAAGGCAAGCCAGACAATGATGGTATCTCATCATTTCAGGCGCTTGCCGTCTCGCTCGCAGGCCGCGTTGGTATGGGTAACATCGCTGGGGTGGCAGCAGCGATCGGCTTTGGTGGTCCAGGTGCGGTATTTTGGATGTGGATCGTGGCGTTCTTGGGCGCATCTACCGCGTATGTCGAATCGACTTTGGGTCAAATCTATAAAGAGCGCGACGTCGTTACGGGCGAATATCGCGGTGGCCCTGCATATTACTTTGAGCGTGCCCTTGGCCAAAAGTGGTATGGTATCTTATTCGCCATAGCCTCTATTGTCGCTTGTGGTGTGTTCTTACCTGGCGTACAGGCAAACGGCGTCATCAACGCTGTCGCGCAGGTCGCAGGTGAAGGCTCGGCGATAACCCTAGCCGGCATAGAGACGGGTACCACGCGTCTGATAGCCCTTACTATCATTTTGGTGGTTTTAGGCTTTATTATCTTTGGTGGTATCAAGCGTATCGCAACCTTTACTGAGTATGCGGTACCATTTATGGCGCTAGGCTACATTATCCTTGCCTTACTTATCATGTTTACCAATTTCAGCATGATCCCGCAAGTATTTGGCGCAATCATTGGTGATGCCTTTACTGCTCAAGCAGGCTTTGGTGCTGCCATTGGTTGGGGCGTAAAACGTGGTATTTACTCAAACGAAGCAGGTCAAGGCACGGGTCCTCACGCCGCCTCTGCCGCTGCGGTCGATCACCCAGCTCAGCAAGGTTTGGTACAAGCATTTTCAGTCTATGTAGATACCTTGCTTGTTTGTTCTGCTACTGCTTTTATGATCTTATCAACTGGCATGTACAACATTCAAGGCGAGCTGGCTGAAGGACAGTTTATCGTCCAAAACGTCGCCGCTGATGTTGAGATCAACTCTCCATCATTCACCCAAATGGCGATGGAGTCTGTGTACGGCAACTTTGGTGACACCTTTATTGCTGTCGCGGTATTCTTCTTTGCCTTCACCACTATTTTGGCATACTACTATATCGCGGAAGTCAATATCTCATTCCTGACCCGCTCAATGGGTAAAGGCGCGAGTAAGACAGGTCAGTTTATTGTGAAGCTCGTTATCATGTTTATGGTAGCTTACGGCGCGCTTAACAGCTCAGGCTACATCTGGGGCCTCGGCGACGTTGGTGTTGGTCTCATGGCATGGCTTAACATCGTTGGTATCATCGTCATCTTCTTTGTGGCACGTCCTGCTATCGATATTTTGCGAGACTATGAAGCCCAGCTCAAAGCAGGCGGCGGTACTACTTCTAACAGGTTCACCTTTGATCCTAAGAAGTTTGGTATCAAAAACGCCACCTATTGGGAAGAGCGTCATATAAAGGAGCAACAAAGAGTGAATGCGAACCCTTTACATAAAGAGCCTAAATAATCGCTCGATGGTATTGAGTCTTAACAATATAAAAACCCGAGACCAGTGTCTCGGGTTTTTTTAACCGTTGTTTTTCTTCATTATTTTTAACACTTACCCATAAAAAACACCGCAGCACTAGGATATGTCTTCATTAATCAAAGCTGGATAATAGGATTGGTCAGGATGCGAGAGTCTAGATCAATACATGATCCACCACATCTATCATCCCCTTGCTCGCCGCATCTTTAGTTTTAGTGATGTTGGTGGTACGACGCATTTTATCCACCAGCTGCCCTTTATATATGTTAGTAAAGTCAAAGCTTTATGTAATCTTTAGGCGAAATGATATTCATTTGTACCCGTTTATCAAATGGTCTAAACTGCTATCAGCTAAAAAACCACAGCTCAGCTGACAAGCTTTTATAAAAGCATGATTTTTGTGCCACGCGTGATAACCCATGCAAGAACGCTTCATTATCATATGACACAAAGGAATATCGGCTTGCCCGTGTGTGATAGATTTTTCATGCTAAAATAATGCGTATTTGCCTATTCTATTTTGTGGTAATAACCGGTATTTATATACGCGTTATGTACTGACACCTTTTTGCCCTCCCCTTTCTTGAAATATTGACGAAATAAGCAGCGCTCCTATGACTCAACAGCCGACGATTCAACAGCCAACCTCTCAGGCTTCTTCGCAAACCGATCAATCAGTACCGTCAGCGGACGGCTTTGTACTAACACCACCTGCCGTCTTTCCTTATAAAAAGCAGCAGCTCAGCGCTCGCGTGCGTATCACTGAGCAAATGAAGTCACGTATCTTAGTGCTTGATGGGGCGATGGGAACACAGATTCAGACATATAAGCTCGAGGAAGCCGACTATCGCGGTGAGCGCTTCGCTGATATCGAGCAAGACGTGCGCGGCAATAATGATCTGCTGGTGCTCACACAGCCGCAGATGATACGCGACATTCATCACGATCATCTCGCAGCAGGCGCTGATATCATCGAGACCAATAGTTTTAATGGTACGCGGCTATCGATGTCTGACTACGATATGGAATATCTGGTGCCAGAGCTGAACAAGACCGCAGCGCAGATAGCACGTAAGGCAGCTGACGAATTTACCACAAAAACCCCTGAGAAGCCGCGCTTTGTCGCTGGGGTCATTGGCCCCACCTCACGCACCTGTTCGATCTCTCCCGATGTCAACGACCCTGCCTTTCGCAATATCACCTTTGATGAGTTAGTGCTCAATTACCGCGAGGCGACACTGGCGCTGATCGAAGGCGGCGTCGATATCCTGTTGATTGAGACCATCTTTGATACTCTAAACGCTAAAGCGGCGATATTTGCCATCACCGGCGTATTTGATGATATTGGTTTTGAGCTGCCGATTATGATATCAGGTACCATCACCGATGCCTCAGGCCGTACCCTATCTGGTCAGACGGCGGAAGCGTTTTATAACTCAATCCGTCACGCCAAGCCGTTGTCAGTTGGCTTTAACTGTGCGCTCGGTGCTGATGCGCTGCGCCCGCATATTCAGACGCTCTCAAACATCGCTGACACTTATGTCTCAGCCCACCCTAATGCTGGCTTGCCCAATGAGTTTGGTGAGTATGATGAGACCGCCGAGCAAACGGCTGCCCTGCTTGAAGGCTTTGCCAAAGCGGGCATCCTAAACATCGTCGGTGGCTGCTGTGGTACTACTCCTGAGCATATCCGCCATATTGCGGATATGGTGGCAAACTATCCGCCGCGCGTGATACCAGAGATTGCCCCTGCCTGCCGTCTGTCTGGGCTTGAGCCATTTAACATCACCGCCGATAGTCTGTTTGTCAACGTCGGTGAGCGTACCAATGTCACAGGCTCGAAGAAGTTTTTGCGACTAATCAAAACCGAAGCCTATACCGAAGCGTTAGATGTGGCGCGCGATCAGGTCGAAGGCGGCGCGCAAATCGTCGATATCAACATGGACGAGGGCATGCTCGACTCCAAACAAGCGATGATTCATTTTGTCAATTTGGTCTCAGGCGAGCCAGATATCAGCCGTGTACCGCTGATGATGGATTCCTCTAAGTGGGAGATCATCGAAGAAGGGCTTAAACGTATTCAAGGTAAGTCTGTCGTCAACTCCATCTCGTTAAAAGAAGGCTACGATGAGTTTGTCAAGCATGCCAAGCTCTGTATGCGCTACGGGGCTGCGGTCATCGTCATGGCTTTCGATGAAGATGGGCAAGCGGATACTTATGAGCGCAAAATCGAGATCTGCCAGCGCAGCTATGACGTGTTGGTCAATGAAGTTGGCTTCCCATCTGAAGACATCATCTTTGACCCCAATATCTTTGCGGTCGCCACTGGTATCACCGAGCACAACAATTACGGCGCTGACTTTATTAACGCCACTAAATGGATCACTGAAAATCTACCCAATGCCATGGTCTCAGGCGGCGTGTCCAACGTTTCGTTTAGCTTCCGTGGTAACCCGATTCGTGAAGCGATTAACTCGGTATTTCTCTATCATGCGATCAAAAATGGTCTGACCATGGGTATCGTCAACCCATCAATGCTTGAGGTTTATGACGATATTCCTGTCGAGGCGCGCGAGGCGATTGAGGATGTGATGCTCAATCGCAATCAAGGCGAGAGTGGACAAGATGCCACCGAACGTCTGATGACCATCGCTGAGAGCTATCAAGATGGCGGTAAGAAAAAGGACAGTACCATCGATATGAGCTGGCGTGAAGGTACGGTAGAAGAGCGCATTGCCCATGCACTGGTCAAAGGCATCACCACCTTTATCGAAGCCGATACTAAAGAAGCATGGGAGAAATACCCCAAACCACTCGACGTCATCGAAGGGCCTTTGATGGATGGCATGAACATCGTCGGTGACTTATTTGGCTCGGGTAAAATGTTTTTGCCGCAAGTGGTCAAGTCGGCGCGCGTCATGAAACAATCGGTCGCTTGGCTCAACCCTTATATCGAAGCAGAAAAAGTCGAGGGCGAAGTCAAAGGTAAGATCTTGATGGCAACGGTCAAGGGTGACGTCCATGACATCGGCAAAAACATCGTCGGTGTGGTGCTCGGCTGTAACGGCTATGATATCGTCGATCTGGGCGTGATGGTGCCGTGCGAGACCATTCTCGATACCGCCATCAAAGAAAAAGTCGATATCATCGGCCTATCAGGACTCATTACCCCGAGCCTCGATGAGATGGTCTATGTCGCCAAGCAAATGCAAGAGCGCGGCATGACTCTGCCACTGATGATCGGCGGTGCAACGACCTCCAAGGCGCACACCGCGGTAAAAGTCGAACCGCAATACCAAAACGATGCGGTCATCTACGTCTCGGACGCCTCACGCTCGGTCGGCGTGGTGACCAAGCTGCTGTCGAAAGAGCACCGTCAAGGCCTCATCGATGAAACCCGCGAAGAATATATCAAGGTGCGCGAGCGTCTGGCCAAGCGCCAGCCTAAAGCGGCCAAGATATCATACGCTGACGCCATCAAGCGTGGTTTTGACTATGACTGGGATAACTATGTGCCACCTAAGTCTAATAAACTTGGCCAAGTGATACTTGACGACTATCCGATCCCAACCCTGCTGCCTTATGTCGACTGGACGCCATTCTTTATCTCGTGGGGATTGACGGGTAAGTATCCAAAAATCTTGCAGGATGAGGTCGTTGGAGAAGCCGCGCGTGACTTGTTTAATAATGCGCAAAATCTGCTACAAAAAATGATCGATGAAAAGTTAGTCGTCGCTAAAGGGGTATTTAAAATCATGCCCGCGCGGCGCACAGGTAACGATACCCTCACCGTTTATGATAAAGCGCCTACCAATGGCGGGCAGCCAACCCATACCTTTGAGCATCTGCGCCAACAAAGCGACAAAGCCAGCGGCAAGCCAAACTTTAGCTTGGCCGACTTTATCTCACCATCAGAGCAGCACACTGACTATCTAGGCGGCTTTACCGTCTCCATCGTCGGTACTGAAGATCTCGCTGAGAAGTATAAAGCGGCAGGTGATGATTATAATGCCATCATGGTACAAGCACTGTCTGATCGTCTAGCCGAAGCCTTTGCCGAGCATTTGCATGAGCGCATCCGTAAAGACTATTGGGGCTATCAGGCTGATGAAGAGCTTACCAACGATGAGCTGATCAAAGAAAAGTACGTCGGCATCCGCCCCGCGCCTGGCTACCCTGCCTGCCCTGAGCATACGGAAAAAGGCAAACTATTTGATTGGCTGGGTACAGTGGACGCTATCGGCACAACACTAACTGAAAGCTTTGCCATGTGGCCGGCATCTTCGGTCAGCGGCTTTTATTACTCGCATCCTGATAGCAACTACTTTAACGTCGGTAAAATAGACCGTGATCAGTTAGAGGATTATGCCACCCGTAAAGAGTGGGATATAAATACTGCGGAGAAGTGGTTAAATCCGAATTTGTAGGTTATTGATATTTAGCGAGATGTTTTTAGCCAACGGCGTACTAACCAAGAGTTAGTACGCCGTTTTTTCATTACTATTTTTATTGTCATAATTCTCGCCGTATCTCATTTAACACTATCTAACAATAGCACTGTCACTTTTTGTTTTCTAGGCATCATCCAAAAGGCTCTCTTTTGGTATAAAACAACGTTTGTATATTTTTCACTTCAGTCATTTACACCATATTCCTAATATTTGAAATTTTTCATATTTTTATTCGCATATCCGGATTTCTTTGATATATTTATAACTGCAGATATAAATCGTGTTTTTAAACTATTTACCATGCCGTTATCTTCAAGGCTTTTTTTAATAAAAGGAAGAACAAGGACGTTCGTGTGAGCTTAGCTCGATTTTACATTTTTTTATTCAAGGAGAGATAAAAATGAAACCCTTTAAATTGACACTACTGGCCATTACTACCGCGCTGTTTTTACAAGGATGTGGTGATGATAATGATACGTCTGCTATGCCCTCTGATCCACCAGATATTACGACTGAAATACTTGGGATTTGGAATGGTAGTGATAGCGACGATGAGCTTCTGACACTCGCCTTCTTAGATGATGGCACCTATATTCATTTAGAAGCAAACAACACACCCAATACACCGCGACTAGCAAGCGTACAATCTCTAAAACAAGCTGTAGTTAACCCAGAGGGTGGTATGGAATGGGGTGAATACACTATTGACGAGGTCACTGGAGAACTAACCACAACACCTATTTTCGATAATAATGGCAATGCTGGGCTATCAGATGCTGTCACTCGTTATGCTCGAGTGTCAGATGGTAATCTCATACTTGAAGTGGATGAAAACAATGACGGTACTATAGATGAAAATGAAACTTTTGATTACTCAGAAACTAAGTCTGAAGGTCTCTTAGGCGCTTGGGGTAGTGATGATATTGATGACGGCCTGTTAGGTTTGGCTTTTTTTGAAGACGGTACTTATGTTCATATACGAGTCGATGAAGACGAGTCAACTAACAATCCTCAAAACGGTATGGAATGGGGTACCTATATTATCGATGAAACCGGATTACTGACTACCACTCAGCGATTTGATAATAATGGCAGCTCAGGGTTATCGGACTCTCTCGATCGATATGTTCGATTAGTTAATAGCAGTTTGGTCATTGAAGTCGATAATAACAAAAATGGAGTTATAGACGATAATGAGAGGTTTGGGTTTTCAAAGCGTACCGCTGACAATATCCCCTTAGACCAAATAGACACAAAGGAGCTAATAGGACTTTGGGAAAATAAAAATACCGATAATGAACTGTTAACTTTGGCATTTTTGGAGGATGGTAGCTATATTCATCTAGAAGTCGATGAAGATATACCGTTTGATACTCCAAATAATGAGATATCAGGTATGGAATGGGGTAATTACACATTAAATAATAGAACGGGAGCACTAACCGTTAATCAGAGGTTTGACAATAACGGTGACACTGGACTCTCAGACCCTCTTGATCGTTATGTAAGTGTTTCTGGTAATACCCTCACGTTATCAGTGGATGAAAATAAAAACGGTATTATAGAAAGCAATGAGTCGTTTACGTTCTCAAAAGCTAAATCTGAAAACATTTTAGGTCTGTGGAAAAATGACATTACTGGAAATGAGCTATTAGCGCTTGCTTTCTTTGACGATGGCACCTATGTTCATCTAGAAGTCGATGAAGAAGCTCCTTATGACAATACCGTAAATGAACCCTCTGGTATGGAATGGGGAAATTACACTTTAAATACGACGACAGGAGCTTTAACCGTCAATCAACTATTCGACAATAATGGTAGTACTGGACTCTCAGACCCTCTGACTCGATATGCACGGGTATCTGGAGATGTACTTACTCTTGAGTTCGATGACAATAGTAACGGTGTGATAGACAGCAATGAATCACTAGATTTTGAACGTCAATAATTAATAATAAAAAATGAACTTATCAGAATCAAACTCAGCTTATCGATTCATAGGCTGAGTTTTTATTTGGACTACTCGCTTTTTGTCTTACTCCGCCGACAGCGCTCCGAACAATACACCACATTGTCCCAATCCTTCTCCCTTTTCTTGCGCCATGTAAAAAGACGCTGGCAGACGGGGCATATTTTCTCAGGTAGATTTACCTTTTTATGTGCCATGATGACCCTTACCGATTACTCATAATCATCAAATATTTTATTCAGCCTATTTAGGCTATTGACGATCAGCTTACCAGATTGATCGGTGCTGCTGTCAATCGCCAGCTTCTCATCCATACGCATCGTTAGCGGTGCAAGCGCATCTTTGAGAGCGTGTGCTATCAGCGCAGCCTGCTCTGTGACATCGGTGGTCGATGCTTGATCGTCAGTACGGCTCGATAGACTCTGAGCCATCTGCTGTGCCAATTGCTCGAGCGCGCCCACTAGTTGTACCATCAGCTGTTTTTGCATCTCTTGGTTTTGCTTGAGGTACTCGCCTTCGGCTTTATGGTCGTGCTTGTAGAGCTGTGTTAGCTGGTTCATACTTTTCTCAAAGCCATTATCGATACTATCGCTGACGACTTTAGCATTGTTAATAAAGCTATCGGCAAGGATTTTTTGTGACTCAAGCTGGGCGTCTCGTTTAATTTGCTCAGCTGACTCGTTTAAACGCGCCAGCTGCTCAGGATCATTTTTTGTTACATAGCTCTCAAACTGACTGCTAATGGCATGAAAGCCGCTCGCCAAGTCGACAAGCTGCGCGACGATACGTGCGCCGATATCGCCATCCTCGCCGCCCATGGCTTTGTTACGCAAAAAGTCGGCTTTGATTTGCGCCCAGCGTGCCTTTTCATCCTCTGTCAGCACGCCGCGCATCTCACCAAGCTTCAGTAGATTGCTCTCTGCGCCTTGGGTGAGTAGCTGCGACTCGCCCAAATAGTGATCATCGATTAGCTGATCCAGCTCTGCTTGATTCATGACGGCCGATAGTTTCTCGGTCATCTTATTCATGTTGCGGTAACTGCCTTGCAGCTTAAATATCGGCTCGGTGCGGTATTTATCATCTTGCGAGGCCGAGGCGATGTAGGCCTGATTGACATCAAGGATGACTGCTTGCACGGCAAACATATGACGCAAGACAGCAACAATTTCATTAACTTCTGAGGTGCTATACGGATAGCTCAGCTCGCTAGCTTGGGCTTGCGCGAGGTTTGCATTGTCGGCCTTTGCCATTTTGACCAGTCGATGCACATCGCTTAAATCACGATTGGCAAGGGGCGCGAGTACCTTGTTTGAGGTCAAGGCGTTTTCGATATAACTGAGCGCAAACACCTCCTCCATACCGCTCATGATATCGCCAAGATTATAGATATCGGCGCGGTTGGCGAGCATATCAGGCACTTTAAAGGCTTCGCCGCTTTCGGTATAGGGGTTACCCGCCATGACCACACAGAACTTTTTGCCGCGCATGTCATAGGTTTTGGTCTTGCCTTGCCAAACGCCATCGATGCGCCGCGTGCCATCGCCCAGTGAGATGAATTTTTGTAAAAACTCGGCATGCGTATGCTGGATGTCATCCAGATAGAGCATGACGTTGCTGCCCATCTCAAAGGCAAGGTTAATCTTGTTTAGCTCCTCGCGTGCGGTGGCATTGGGCGCTTTTTCGGGGTCGAGGGAGGTGACATCATGACCGAGCGAGGGACAGTTTATCTTCATAAAAATAAGCCCTAAGCGGCTCGCCACATATTCCATCAAGGTGGTTTTGCCGTACCCTGGCGGTGATATCATCATAAGGATACCCATCAGATCGGTACGCTTGTCCTCACCGACGGTACCCATTTGCTTGGCAAGATTGTCACCAATCAATGGCAGATAGCTCTCATTAATCAGGCGGTTACGCACAAAGGATGATAGCGGACGCGGCATAAACTCATTTAGCCGCAGCGCGTCTTTTGCCTCATGCAATATCTCAGTACGCATCGCCAGATAGCGCCTATAGGCCGGAATGACTTGGCTGTCGTGATGATGCAAACGGCTTAAAAAATCATCGACCGCAAAGGTGAGGGTCTGCTGATGAATACGCTGATGCTCGCCCAATAAGCTGCCTACCTGTATCTCAAGCGCCACCTTACTTGTACTACGTGCAAAGCTTTGTACTTGATTTAGCGGGTGTTTGCCATTGGATAAAGACGAGGATGCTGCTATAAAGGATAAGGTCGATGCCGAGGCTTGCTCCGACGCCCTTGCATCAACGCTGACGCCCGACGTACTCAAGCGCTGCAATAAAGATGCGCGCATGGGGTCATCTAACTGGGTAAGCATAATAGCAATCGCTTCAGGTACATAATGGCGACCGATCTCCACCTGCTGCTGACGCCGCGCTTCCTCTTCTGCTCGCTTAGTGCGCGCATCTTCGCTAGGCGCATCACCATCATCATCACTGCTACCATCTGTAGTCTGATCTGTAGCTATGCTATCTAGCAAAGCATAAAACCAAGTGGCTAGTAGCTCATAGGCAGATTTGGGCTGCAAGGTCAGCTTGCCAATAGAGGACTGCAGCTGCGTCATGCTTTGAGTAGCTTGCCCACCGCTTGGGTTAGCATCCAATGCTTGGCGCAGCTGATCACACAGCGCTTGCGCTTGCTGGCTGGTTTGCCATGATAATGATAGCTTGTGATCGATAGTATCACTATCTAGACCACTGGCGAGCATCCCACTTGCATCAGTGCCAGCCTGCCCCATGACACTGACCAAGTATTCGCAGGCTTGCTGTACGTGCTGGTGTTGAAAGATAGTGGCGTCATTGCTATTGCTAGTATGATGACTATTACTGCCTGTATGGCTGCCATCATAAGCCGTAACAAACTCGCGCATGAGCATGGTCATATCAGCAATTAATAGCGCCTGCGCCCGATCGCTGCCAAGGCTACGCCGCAGCTGCTCGGCAGTTACTGCTCTATCGAGCCAGCTGCCGACTTGTATCAGCACGTTTTCATTTAGCCAAGTGTCATAGCCAAAGGGTCGCAGAGCTTCTAGGCCAAGCGCTTGTACAAGGGACAGTTGCCAATAAAACAGCTGCGCCAGCGCGCGCACTTGCGGCGTATAAATAAGTAAACCGGCATCGCGTAGCGTGGGCAGGATTTGGAGCAATAGCAATGTGGCATCATGATCATGAATGCCTTTGTCAAACCCAAGTTGATAACGCGGCGTGGCATACGCTTTGACCAATGTGGCCAGTGGACTGCTGGCAGTAATCTCGCCGCTGCTATCTATCGTATGAGCCGTATTGGCCATACTGACCGTGTCGTCATAAGCCTGATACAGACGCGCCTGTGTCAGGCCGTCTTGATTGTTTTTCGCGCTCTCGATGATGCGATAGGCCAAGTATTCAGCGCGGTACACCGTATCAGACTCAGAGGCGATACTCATGTCCCAATACGGGCGCAGCGCATTTAATTCTGCATTATCGAGCACTTCATAATAGTCGGTACCCGTCAGATGCAAATTGAGCACGCGCGTACCATCGGACTGCTGACGACTAAGCAGCGTTAAGTCCAGCGGCTGAGTGTTGACCGAAAAGCGATGACGGCCAAGCTTGATGATCTGCCCACCGTCTTCAAACAGATCCGACTTGTCTTTGAGGCTCTTATAGCTTTCAACCTGAATGGCTTTGAGGCGTGCGTCGATATCGTCTGCTTTGACGCTAAACCCCATCTGTTGCAAGTCTTTGGCGATGCTCCGCACTTTTTGTACCAGACCATCAGAGGCAAAGTAAGTATTGAGCGCTTCTTCCTCGGCAAATCCAGTGACGCCAGTGCTTTGGGTGCGTTTTTTGATACTCTCAAGCATCCGCAGTGCGCCATCACCTAGGTTTTGCGCCCGGCGATTACGGGCATCGAGCTGCTGCTGTTTATGATTTTCAAAAGTATCAAAAATCTCTTCGCGCTTGGTGATGATATCTGCCAAAAACTGATCGCCGCCCCCCGTCTCAGGATCAGCAAACTGACTCTCAAGCTCCTCTAGCTGCACCAGTAGCTTGGCCATTTGCTCATCTGATTTCTCCGGCGTATTGGCAATCGATAAGGCATTGGCAATCGACTGACCAAACAGCTTAAACTGCGCCCCAAATTGCGCAATCGCTTCGTCAGAACCTAAGCTTTTACGTTTATGATTGAGCTTGGCCTTGTTTTGATTGAGGCGCGAGTAAATGGACGATATGTCATCGATGATTTGCGTACGGACGGTGGCATCAGCGACATCGAGAGTGCCCAGCAGCTCGGTCAACAAGTCCAGCCCTGCAGCGGTATCGTCGATTTGCTCAAGCACCGGTTTGAGCTCGCTATTGGTTTCGGCGGTGTTTAGACGTTCGCTGACATCTGCTAAGATATCCTCATAGCTGGATAATGCCTCCTCACCGCTTAAAAACGTCACGGTTTTTTCGGCCAGCTCGCTCTCTGCTTCCTCCAATTGCTTTTGCAATGCTTGTAACTTATCGGTATCTAGATAGCGCAAGTCCTCTAAGCCGACCAGCCGACCTTTTTGCCGCCTGAGCGCCGATAGCTGCGCCACATAGTCACTGGCTGACTCAAAGTTTGTGATTTTTATTTGCTGCAGGATATCATTTTGCTGAGCGTCGGCATCCGCTAGTGCTGTTTGGGTCTGCTTTTGGATACTTTGGACTTTGGCAAACTCATCAATGACCAGCTCGGCGGTGGCGGTGACGTCTTTGATACTGCTTGCAATATCGCCCAGCTCTGGCTCGGACAACCAATAATAGCTATCAAAGAGACGGCTGGTATTGTCGGCGAGCTCTTCATAAAGCTTTTGCGAGACGCTTTGATTGTCAATGAGGCGAGTGATGCTATAAAGATCTGAGATACCGCGTACCAGCTCTTTGTTACCGATTTTGCCATAAAAGCTCGTGCTTTCAGGCAACTCGCTGACATACTCATGAGACGCATACGGCGTATGCCATATCTGCATTGGATGAATGCGTGACGGCTCATTTTGCGCACTAAACAGCACCAAACGGCCGTTTTCAGCCAGCGCCATGCCGTTACAATAAATGGGGTTTGCCAGCTGTTTTTTGATAAGGTTGTAAGGAAATAACCCCGTGACGCCAAGTGCTCGGTCATAAAACAAAAACAATACATCTTCGCCATTGGGCGAGATGATCTTACGTTTAAACTTTAGGTTTTTTCCCGTGCCGCTACCCGTACTGGTGTTGGCATCGCCATTATGAGCATCAAACAGTTTATACTCGCCTGTCTGCAGATAGTAGCCTCCAGGGAAGATGATGCCGTGATCCTCAGGCAGCTGCACACACGACTGCCCGATGGCATCCAGCCGCAGCACAGCCTCGGTCAAGGTGTTATAAACAAAGTAGCGATAGCTGTCTTCGCGATACGGTAATATCTTAAGCAAAATCAAGCTGCCCACCTTGGCATAATCAATCTGAGCATCGGTAAGCGACTGGGTGCGGTCATCGACCGGCTCGCTATAGATGCCCTGCCCTGACTCGGTATTGTTTTCGATTTTGATGGTCAAGTCACCGCCGACCGTTTCCACAAAGATGGTGTCTAGGATATTCATGTGCGGATATTTGCCATTAATCATCTGCTCACGCGTGGTCTCTATCCACTCAAAATCATAAGCAGGTGGTAGCTCAATATCGCGCTCACCGCGATTGTCGACATAAGCCACTTGCGCAGCCTCTGGTGTGCCTTCGCTAAAATCAAGCGCAAATCGAAACACCCGAATATCGCTGATACGCTCACCGATCTGAAACGCCAGCAAAAGCTTGCTGTCTTTGACCGTCAGCTGCATAAGGCGCGTTTGCTTGTAATAGCGGTATAGCTCGTTGAAGTCTTGCACAAAAGCATCTTGATCTAAAAACGTCCCTGCCAACTCGACTTCTTCTAACTGATACGCCTCTTCTTGATTGGCTTGGCTTTTCTGTGCGTCCTCCTCAGCCGTATCGCCACCATCAGTTGCCTTGCTCAGACGATATAGCGATAGCACATCCTTGATACTACTGGCGCGCTTAAGCCCCATAAAGACGTTGTAACCAAATAGCAAATAATCACCGACCTGTACCATATCTTGCGCCACACAGTTATATTCGGTACGAATACGCGTGCGGGCAATCACTTGCATCTGCGTGCTGCCAAACTCTTGTAGGCGCGCATTATTCAAGGTCGCGGTTTGCTGCTCTAAGCGGCTACCTTGCTCGATAAGGCGTTTTTTTATAAGCTCATAGGCGTTACCTGAAGCGACGGCCTGATCGGCTTGACTGCTGGGCTGGGCTTGATTGGCTTGGCTGTCGTTGTCGGTGCTATCTAGATTGGGTGAGTTTTGCGTATCCGCCATCGTGAGTCGTCCACTTCTGTTTTTATATAATAAGAGAATTTTGGGCAATAAGAAAAGATGAGATAAATCTAAGAAAATATTGACTGGTCTAAAAAAACGAAAAGTAACGTTAAGCGACAAAGACGTGGATAAGCTTTTTTAGACCAGCCAGCTCGGTACTGTCATGAGCTGACCAAAAAACCTGCCGCCACAGCAGCAGATTTTTGACTATCAAATATACTAATCATTATATTGAGTCGGCGCGTTATCTGACTTGTTGGCTTTATTCATCGCCTGATTGGCCAGCACACCATTGAGGATACCGCTTAGGGTATCTGACTTACCAGCAAGGCCATCGATGGCTTTGCCGATAGAGAGTGATTTGGCAAAGTTGTCAAAGAAGTGGGCTTCGCCGCCGACGATATCGATTTTGGCTTTTTGTAGCGCCACAGCCAATACGTCAGCATTTTCTTTGGCAATCTCTTTACCAGCATCGATAGATGCCATGGCTTCTTGCAAGGCAGTCTCAAGCCCCATACGGAACTCCTCGTGCTCACGAGCCTCTTTACTCATGCTGCCCATGGCGTTGAACTTCTCGACCAGACCATCGGCCTCAGCTTGGAAGTGCGCACGCGTGACTTCGGCTTTGGCCAGACCGACGTCGCGTTCCGCCTTGGCATCCGACTCACCGCGAGCGGCAACGACTTGCGCATTGGCCATACCGACATCGCGCTCGGCTTTGGCGTTTGACTCACCGCGAGCGGCGATTACCTCGGCATCGGCCAGACCTTTTTCGCGCTCAGATTGCGCTTCGGCCTGCCCTGTTGCTTTGATGATATTGGCTTTGGCGATGCCTTCTTTTTCTAGCGACATGGCCTTGGCTTCTTGGATGGCCGCTTCGGCAAAACCATGCGCCGACTCTTCGGCCTTGATTCCTTCAGCCAGCTTAACTTTGGCCTCAGCATCTTTGGCCGACGCCTCTAAATTGGCATTGGCAAGGGTGGTAATCTCCACCGCCTTATGCTTCGCTGACAGCTCTTCAGCTTCGGCTTTTTTGACTTGACGCACTTTGAGCTCTTCTGCATCTGCCTCAGCGGCAAGGACGCGCGTTTGCTTGTCACGCTCCGCCTCACTGACTTCGCGGACTTCTTTGATGCGCTCTTCTTCTTGCGCCACGGTCTTATCGACTGCGATACGCTCACGGATGACGTTGGCGATTTCTTTTTTCTCAAGCTCGATGGCACGCTCAGCTTCGATGCGCTGCAAGTCAACTTCACGCTCACGCGAGACGATCTCTAGATCCTGCGCTCGCGTCACTTTTTCTTGCTCGATGATGACGGCGCGCATACGGTTTTGCTCTGCAACCTCGATTTCGCGCTGCTGGTTTTCGCGCTGAATCGCCAGATCCTGCTCGACGATGATGATAGCGGTTTCTGATTTTTTACGCTCTTCTTCTTCAATCTTGCGCGTCTCGGCCGTTTCACGAGCGATGACTGACGCAATTTCGCGTTTTTGTTTGGCCTCGGCATCTGCTTGCTGACGCTCCAGCTCCAGCATCGCCTCGACGGTTTCGACGTTTTTCTTCTTCACCGCCAGCTCTTCGTCACGCTCAAGCTCATTGGTGATGACGTTTTGCATCGCGGTCAGCTGGGTGATTTTTTTGATGCCTTCAGAGTCCAAGATATTACTGGCATCCAGCGACACTTTTGGCGTTTGCTCCAGATAGTCAATCGCCACGTCTTCTAACACATAACCATTGAGATCATTACCGATTTCTTGCACGATGCTGTCACGAAACTCGCTACGGTTTTCGAAGAGTTTGACAAAGTCGATTTGTTTGCCGACCGTCTTTAGTGCTTCGGAAAATTTGGCATTAAACAGCTCATTGACCGCCACTTTATCAGAGGCTCGCTCCACCCCGACCGATTTGGCAACTTTGAGCACATCTTCTTCGGTTTCGTTGACTCGTAAATAAAACGCCACCGTGATGTCGGCACGCATATTATCAGCGCAGATCAGCCCTTCTTTGCCGCGGCGATCGACCTCTAAGGTGATAAGCGAGATACGCATCAGCTCTTTTTTGTTGATAATCGGCCAGACAAAGCCACCATCAAAACGCACCGCGATTTTGTTCACGCCGTTGATAATCAGTGCTTTGCCCTGCTCTACCTTAAAATAAAAGGCCTTGAGCATCAAAAGAGCTGCCATAATAAAAACAAACGCCAGCACCACAACCACGCCGACGATGATAAGTATGTCCATATTTATTCCTCTAATAAAACGCAAGTGTAAAACTATATAATGTAAAGCTATATATCGTCTCTTTCATAAAATTTGACTGCGGTATCGCCACAGCGGCGGGTATTTATTGGTGGATATTGATTGACGGATAGTTAGCAGTTGGTCTCACTGCCACACTTTTTAGTCTAATAAACACACAGCCCAGTGCTTGTCGCCTGTCATCGATACAATATATCGCCGTTACTCGTCTTTGGCCGCCGTCACATAGTAGGCATTGGCGTCTGCGATATACTCAGCCAATATGACCTTATCGCCTTGTTTCAATAGATTGTCAGCGCTCTGTGAGCGCACCTTGAGAATCAGTCCTGCACCGCCATCAGCCAGCTCAGCCTCGCCATGCTTGTCGGTCACGCTTAGCGTCCGCACGATGGCAACTTTACCGATGTTGCTTGCGGCGCTGCGTTTGGGAATGTTGGCGATGTTCTTGCGGATGGGCGAGATGATAAGACCAGTTAGCCACATCGATACCACCAAGACAAACACCAACGCCCCGGTACCAAACACATAATAAAGCGCACCTGAATGAAAGTATTGATGTAAAAAGCTGGTATACAGATAGCTAAGCAGCCAGCCGATAAGGCTAATAAGGGTTAAGATAATAATAAGCGGCACGCCATAAAGACCAAATTTGAGCATAAGACCGGTAAAAAAGCCCGTCGATGACAGATCGGAGATATCTGCCTCACCGCCAGCGTCGCCAAGCTCGACCGTATCCATGTCGGCCATGCCAAGTAACGATACCAGCCAATACAAGGTGACAAACATCACCAAACCCGTAAAGATCACTGTCGGATAAAGACTTATCTTAGTGATAAATACCGCAAAAGACTCCTGCATCAAACGCACACTCCTTATCCTACAACCAAACCGGCTGTTGCAACCGACTTATGTTTCGTTATTACCGATTATACCTATTTATCAGGTTCAATATACAACTTTTGTCGTCAACGTCCCCAAACTGGCGAGCGTATCACCCCGCCATCTTGGCTGCTGATGGTATAGCTTGGATGACCAGACAGTGAGTGAATCACCACATGACTGCGCTGCGAGCCGTCTACATCTGGCGCATACGCTGGATAAACGGCGTACGTACCCGAAGGCGACAGACGCGCTGGCTCATCAAGCCCTGTATCTGCCAAATTGAGCACATGCCCAGTCGCCAGCGTCATCACCGCAGCCTTGCGACCATTGAGATACGCCAGATGCCGTCCATCCATACTCAACTGCGGACTGGCAGCATAGCCAGCGGTGGTGATAGGCACGGCCGTCTGGGTAGCAAAGTAATAACGATAAAGACGAGGACTGCCTGCACGTACTTTGTCACTGACATAGACAAAACTCTGAGCATCAGGCGCATAGCTTGGCTGCACTTCGGTACTGAGCAACGTCGTCAGCTGGCGGGTGTCGCCATCACTGAGGCGCTTTTTATAAATATCTGCATTGCCAGCGACCGTTGAGCTATATAGCAGATGATGGCCATCTGGTGAAAACGAGGCAGACAGATGCTCCCTTGCGCATTGACCACTAGGTTATGCGTATCGCGGTTACGGTCATGGATATAGATATTTGGGTGCTGGTTTGGCGCTTGTTTGCTATAGGCGAGCTGTTGACCATCCGCTGACCACGCTGGCGCATAGATATAGCCATTGATTTGATCAATGCGCTGAAGATCACTGCCATCAGGACGGATACTATAGAGTGTCGATACTTTGGCGCTTCCTACCCCTTGCTCTTCTACGTAAGCAATGTGTCCTTGACGATCAATGGCAGGCATAGCAGCAGTTAACGGGTTACTATCCACTACTATATTGTTCGGCTTTTTGATTTCAGTGCTAGGCAATGTCTGACAGCCAGTGAGAGCTGCCAGTATAGCGATCGTCGTCGCCCCTTTTATCATGATGTTATTTGTGGTTGGTTTCGACATAATGGTTTTAAACATAAAGTAGTATCCAGTGAAATCTATAAGGCATAACAGCAGCTGTACGCTAGTGTAGCGCAAAATTCGACAAACTTCGGATAAAAAAAGGCCCCACATATGAGTGAGGCCTTATCAAATCTAAACAAAGTGTTTATATTGCTCTTATACATCGTTAGCTTATTTAGACACAGCTTTAAAGTAAGCCACTTGATTGTCATTTTTGATGGTTAAGATTGGCACTTTTTTGGCGTTTTTGCTGAGGCTATACTTGCCTTGTACCGTGGCGACTGCTGCTGTATCGAAGCTGGCTTGCGGTTCAGGACAGGCCATCATTGTACTGATGCCATTTTTGATCTGCACATCACCATTGACGACACTGTAACCTGCGCTCATGTTGTTGCAGGTATTCATAAATGCGACGTAGTTTCTACCGTTATCATTCATAAAGCTCAAAGTGAGCGGCTTGGCTGGATCAAAAAATAGTGCAGTTACTCGCTCACCATTCATACGTTTGGCATCAACCAGCTGCCAGTTGTGCGCTTGGAGCGCCGTTTCGGTCACTGGCTGACTGACTGGCGCTGGGAGAGTCGCCGTCGTTTGACAACCAGCAGTAAGCGCACCTGCAACAAAGGTGGCACCCATTATCATTTTTGTCATATTTTTCATACTTATTCCTTCTATTGAATTCAACAAGTTTATCGCGTCTTAAGCTTGCGCTTAGGGCAACTGCTAAAGACCCAATCAAAATTTTTTTATTGCTATGAATGATCTTGAGCAGTCGCGATATAGTGTCTCACCCAGCGCTTGCTGTCATTATTAATTGAGTTATTACTTGGCAGATATTTGTTGCCCGATACAATCGCGACAATGTTGGCAATTGAGGGTAAGCTCCAGTCATCCAACTCACCAATTCACCAACTCACCAAAAGCGCGATAACTTTTGATGGTTTTGGCTGGTGATATTTCTCTCAAACCAAAATACCCCACTAAATAGTGAGGTGTTTTTATCGTGCAACTATCGCATCTGATGACTGATATCACTTATCAAAACGGTAGATACAACGTCAGTCTTAATAAGCGTATGTACCACTATTTTATATCACATCTGTACCAGTAATGTTTGGCTCTTCAGTAGCGGGCGCTGTCATACTTGACATCGACTGGCAACTGACCAGTACGGTGACCATGACAATGCCTGTCATCAATGCTTTGGTTAAGTTTTTCATATATTAGATTCAATTTAAAAATGTTATAGCGCTACTGGTATAAATTTTCCTTGCGTGCTGTATACACAGAGGCTGCGAAAAATTCATCCCAGTAGCGCTTTGGAACTTATGACAGTTTTGTTTTGAATTGACTATATAGGCTAGAATAATTTTAATAAATGGTTGGTTGTAGCAAAGTATCACTATCGTTGCATTAAAGCCACAGCCATTGGATGGTACTTTTCCCAATCACATCGCTTGTTCACACTTTTAGCATACCTGTCCCTTACATTACAGTAAGTTATTTAATGTTAGTAAAATGCATCTATTGAGTCTGTGTTTTTTGCAGCGCAGCATAGCCAGACAGACGCTTGCGCTCAGCGTCATCAAACAGTTGCTGCTCAAGCTGCTCGATCTGACTTTGCGCCTCTGCTGGATTGGCACTTTGACTCAATAGCTGCGCCTTTTGCGTTTCATACTGAGTAAAGCGCTGGTCAAAATTGGCATCCTCTTGATCGACTTGCGCCAGTCTCTCGGCCGCTGGTGCGCCCACTAACTCTCGGCGCATATTGTATAGCGCTTCAGGACTGGCACCTGCCGCTTTCATCCGCTCAGTACGAGCCATAAGCTCATTAAGATTGGCTTGCTGCTTGATATTGGTTTTGATCGCACCATCTGGTAGACGGCTCACATAATCTTGTCTGGCAGCCTGTTTTTGTGCCTCACTCATTTGCTCGTTTTGATTGATTCTGACCATTTCCATACTATAGTCATCGTAGTTATCTTCTGCACCAAAGAAGGCTTCGATGGTGGTTTTGTCAAAATACTGCTGACGTAAACTCGCCACCTCTTGCCTTTGCTGAGCAATGGCATTCAAATCCAGCTCACCGCTTTTGCTCGCTTGTAATTGCAGATTGCCATAGCGTTTTTCTATATCAGGCAGTGCTTTGAGATATGCCACATAGTTGCCAAAGATAGCGACCGCTTGGCTGGCCGCAGGCTCTGGGGTATGGTGACGGATATAACGCTCAACACGCGCAAAAATAACCGCTTCGTCCTCCTCTCCTATTGCTGATAAAAAATAATCGAATAAACGCCGCAGACCTTCAGTGACGACCAATTGCTTGTTTTCATCAATGATGATTTCGCCGTCCACTTGCGTGCCTCTTAATGAGCGCGGCAAACGCTCTAACCCAGTGACAAATAAAGCATCGCTTTGAGCAAATGGTGCCTCAGCTTGAGTATTGCTTTGCGCCGTGGACAGCGTACTCTCAGACTTATCAGTGGGTGAAGCAGATAGCGACTGCTGAGTCGCCATCGGTTTATTATCTGGTTTAAACCACACAATCACCGCCGCCGCGATGACTATGATGACCACAGCGATGATAGCGATTGGTAAATAGGCTGGACGGCGATTATTCGACATAGATGAGAGTTCTTTTTACAAGTCAGCTTAAAGATTGGCGTTTTTTAGGCGATTGACCTGAGTACGATAGATAGATTTTGGCTTAGACTCGCCCCATGCCGTCAGACCTAGTACTTGGTCTGCTGAATCCAAATGGTTCATGAGGTAGTTGTCACGAATCACATACCCAAGTCGGCTTGAGCAGGCAGAAACCAGACCATCATTGGCATCAAATAAAAACGGTACGCTTGTTGCTGCAAGCAGATAATCACTAGGGTCAAGGGCTCTCACGACTTGTCCTACCCCACTAAATGAGTAATATTTGATACCGTTTGCAGAGGTACTGGTTGGCTGACCACAGTAACTTGTTGGCATTGCTGCGGGGAATTTGGCATTGAATTTGGCCGCACCATCGGTTGATAGCGCCATGAGTGATTGCCAGCCATCTTGCGCTTGTATCTCTTTAAAGCTGATGCCTGATCCCACATCTATAAAGCCGCCAATCAAATTAAACACCCCTGATACCAGCTGTGTCGTGACGTTTGATGGCTCACCTGTGTCATTGTTTGGTTCAAGGACGTTTTTGACAAAATCGGCTGTTTTTGAGCCCTGCTCTGGGCTTGATACGGCGGTGACCGAGGCGACGTATTTTGGTGCAACGCCAGCGACATAGCGGATGTCTATACCGCCTTGACTGTGCCCAAACAAATTGACTTTTGGATCGCCTGAAATGGCAGTGATGGTTTTGACTTGCTGTAATAGCTGCTCGCCGCGAACTTCGCTATTATTCACCGCTGATGTTTTGGTGGTGTACACCTCTGATCCACCTTTCATCAGCTCACTAGGAATCCCGTTGAAATAATCTAAGACCCCAAACATCTTGGTAAAACCGCCAAGCCCATGAGCCATGACCACTGGATACTGAGTCTTGGTATAACTGGAGGTAAAGTATTTGCTATCGACTAGCGTGCAGCCATTGGCGTTGGCACAATTATAGTACTGCCCTGCCGCTTGCGCTGAAGTGGTTTGCATGGTCATTAATAAAACGCCAGTACTGATAGAGCCCAGTATTGGTAAAAAAGTGCGCGGCGTGAGCGCAGCACGAACGTACGAGGAGAGCGTCATAACAACATCCTTGTCATCATTAATGGTGAGTGCCTTTACCTCATAACGTCGGCAAAGACTGCTGCTAATCCCTTTAGCATGCAAAATTACATTACTTCTATCTTTTACAAGATTCAACTAAATTGTCAAAATATGAATATATTATCGTGACTGGAGGGTCATAACGGTTCGGATGGGGCTGTAAAGCAACTATTGTCAATAATAATGATAGATTTAATATCAATAGACCTCTTGCAAAAGTAGTTGTAAGACACAACGTATATTATTGAACTCTACTTACTTAATAGATATGCCAAACATAGATAAGCTACTCAAACAAAGTGACGCTGGTTTTAAACGCTACACTGGCATTCATAAAGCCACC
>NZ_JAWJBL010000016.1:0-1448 GCF_032842965.1 Psychrobacter sp. CAM01 | reverse complement strand
GCGAACCTTGACCCCCAAAAATGCCCGCCGAAAGGCGGGAGCTACTTTCGATTTTCGTATCTCAATCAGACCCTGATTGAGATATAGAAAGGGGGTAATTGTAAGTTGTTGTTTTTTTATTGGTTTTATGAGGGGGAGTCTCACCAGCTATGAGACTCGGGAGTCTCATCAGCTATGAGACTCTGTTTTACAACCCATATCACGCAGTGATAGCATCAGTTTAATAAAATGATGATGGTTGGGTCTCTATATGAAGCAAATAAAGTCACCCGGTGAGACTATCGAGTCTCATGGCGGAAACGAAAATTTTAACTTCGTGCAGCTCTCTCGGAGCTACTTACACCAAATGCGAAAATTAGCTCGCAAAAGCCCCATAGCGCATGAAATTTTGTATTACCTAGTCGAACACATGGGTAGAACCACAAATGCCGTTGTGTGCAGTTACACAACGCTCTGTGAAATAACCGGTGTAAGTAGGCCAACTGTAGGAAGGGCTATAAAGCTCCTGAAGGATGATCAGTGGATAGATACCGTAAAGATCGGCAATGCAAATGCCTATTGCGTAAATGAGAGGGTGTTCTGGCAAGCTGGAAGAAATCAAAGAAAATACGCGATCTTCTCAGCAACAGTTATCGCATCTGCCACCGATCAGGAGAGCGATTTTCAAGAAAAAGCCAAACAGAAACTGACCTATATCCCAATCATTGAACCTAGTGACATTCCTACGACTGGAACTGACGAACTACCGCCGCCAGACCAAGGGGATCTTTCGTTGGAGTGAAAGCCGGTCAAGGGCGCGTTAGCGGCGCCAGCGAACCCTTGACGGGCTGTAACGACCCCCACACTTGGCAAAGGTGGTTGTGATCACGCAGTGAGCGCAACCACCTGTTAAGCCGCCGTTGACGTTGACCTTCCCGAACATCAAAACATCCTTATAGCTCCCTCGCTACGCTCAGGCGTAACAGCGTTCGGGTGTCGGGGCCATGCCCTGACCAAGATGTTTTGGAGTGTCCGCGGCGTGTCGGCGGTACTCCAAAAACACATCTTGTCCCGTGCGTTTTGTCACCGTCACAAAGTGGCGGTAATACAAAACATATCCTGTCCCTTCCTTGGCATCTCCGAAGTTAAGCCAGTATACACTCCGCTAGCGCTACGTGACTGGTTCAGGGCTGCGCCCCGAAACCCGCAAAGGTCAAAACCAAAAGCGCCTGGCAGGTGGTTGCGCTCACTGCGTGATCACAACCACCTACTGGTAGCATGTTGGGCATTTTTGAGCGTCAAGGTCGAGCCGCTTCGCGGTCGCTAAAGCGAACCTTGACCCCCAAAAATGCCCGCCGAAAGGCGGGAGCTACTTTCGATTTTCGTATCTCAATCAGACCCTGATTGAGATATAGAAAGGGGGTAATTGTAAGTTGTTGTTTTTTTATTGGTTTTATGAGGGGGAGTCT
>NZ_JAWJBL010000015.1:0-3723 GCF_032842965.1 Psychrobacter sp. CAM01 | reverse complement strand
GCGGCTAGCTATGCCTGCAGAAAATAGTAGCCTCACCGTCCACCTCATGCTCAACCGAGCAATTTACTTAATAAGGCAGCTTCGGGCTTGTTCAACACCCGGATGAAGTGTCGGCTGCGCGACACTTATCCTTATTTGTTATGTACAACTCGTTACCCATACTCTACCTTCGATATCATATCAAAAAGTTAAGGGATACACGTGGAAAAAGACCTACAAGCTAAGCGAAAACACCATTATGTTTGGGCTAATTACCTATTGAGGTGGTCAACTAACAGTAGAGATATATTCTGTGTAACTAGTAAAGGCAATATTGACTTTACTAGTGTCAGAGGCTTGGTGATGGAGAAGGATTTTTACCAACTAACTTCACTAGAGCAAAAACACATTGATGCAATCTTGATGTTTTCATCTGGTTCACCAGCAAAATTACAAGAGATGCACCAAAGTTACCTCAGGGACTTTCTAAAAGTTCAAAAATTGGAAAGTGCTTATAAGAATGCGAAAAAACAAAGTGATGAAGCTGAACAAGCAATTTTAGCTTCTAAGTGTAACCTTGTAGAGAACTTGCATACGGCACATGAAAATGCAGCTAAAAATATTATCGAAAATTTAGCTCAGGGGAAGATGGAAATTCTTAAAAATGACCAAGACATGGTTTTATTCAGTATGTATCTTGGGCATCAGATGGCTAGAACAAAAAACTTCAAAGTCCGTTGTATAACAGGAGTGAAAGAATGCAATCCAGAATTAGGGAAGATTATGGAGCATTCTTGGTGGTTTTTCAGTTATATGTTTGGAATGAATATGGGGCTAAGTTTTTATTCAAACCGCCACAACGAAAACCACACCTTACTAAAAAATAACACAAATTCTAACTTTATCACATCTGATCAACCTGCAATCAACGTCCACTCTTGTGTTAAGGACGATGAGTTTCAAGCACCTGATAACATGGATTTGTACTACCCAATTTCACCTAAGTATTCTTATATAATCACTGAGTCTCACCGATTTGAAAGTGGCTTAATTGAAGTAGATGAATCAGTGGTCACAGAGTTCAACAAAAAAATCGCTACTAATGCAAACAACCACATTTTCGCATTAAGAAAACAGGATGCTGATACCTATAAGTCCTTTGTTGGCGGTGCCCTACGGAAAATTAAATAGTATGCTTAACTGTTGGGTGTGCATAACGTCAAAAGCAGAGGCCATGTTCACATGTCCCACTCCCTTTTTTTGTTAAAAAACCGTTTTGCACGATAACGGATGCTTGTAATATTAAACCAGAATTCCGCCCATTTTGTCTTGAGAGGCTTATTTAGTTCGCGATACTCGTGTCTTATGATCAGAAGAATGCCAAGATAAGGGTCTTCAATTGGTTCATTTAGTGGCTCGCATGCGGATTCGTTTACGCGCCTTAAAGAAACATACTCATGGCGTACCTTTTTAGGAGTTAGCAATCTCATTTTCTCCCAACACTCGACAACTGGAGGGCTGAAGTAAGATAGGTTGTGTGTAACGTGATCAACAAGACGATTAAATCTTTCAGCGTACTCTTGATTTTCCAAGTTGAATACCGGGGACCTGTTTCCCATGGTCTCAGTGAAAGAATCCATATGCTTTTCATGTTGGTATTTGTGGTATTCATCACTTACCTTTTTTCGGTAATCCCGTTTTGCTTCTTCCGATTCAACGCCTTCTGGATAATCAATATTAAATCCATACATCTGCTCTAGCCAATGAGAGCTTTCGTATTCATTAACTGCTTTTTCTAGAAATTTATCTTCCGACCTATATGGTTCTTCTATCTTCTTTTTGTAGTTGTAAACTAGAAGTTCTGAAGCATCATGGTAAACCTTATCGTACACTCTGGCGCGCTCAATTCTTCTTGCTTTTTGAGAGCTGTGAATTGTAAACAAAAGCCCACCAAGAGAAACCAGAAGACTCCCTAGAGAGATGGAAATTGCTATCTCTGATTTATCCATAAAATCTCAACCATAAGAAAGTTTTTAACGCCCGCAGCACGGGAAAAAGTTGAAGTGCAGCGCAAACTTTTCCCATGTGTCAAATGACTCTTAAATGCTTTGTTATGTGCTTTTAAGTAGTGCCTAGCCTATTCCACTTAGGATTTAACGTGTCGATCAACTCTCTTTCCTGTATGCTCGCATCATTAACAGAATCGGAAAAAGAAACACTAATGATAACTTTATCCTTGTTTTCAAACATTTTCCTTCCTGCTGGATAGTTTCGAGCGCTATCAGATTCACGAGTATAATCTCTTAAACGTTTACGAAAACCTCCATTATTTATCTCAGTAGCTTTTCCGATATATACAAGCTCGTCATCGAGTTCTCCTTTATATACGCCTATGTTTTTGTTATAGCTAGAAAAGTCACAGTCTGATTCATCTAAGAAACCCAACCGAATCCAATTATTCATTATAACCCTTGAATTAATATTTATAATTTTAAAACAGTTAAAGCCAACTTACTAACCTAGCACATAACGCCTAACATAAAGTGCGCCACGATGAACTCACCAAGCACACCAAACTACATACCAAAACCACCGAGTGTAACGCGTCACCTTGATGTCTTTATTAGGTTTATTGTTTAGGTGTCATGACAGTTCAGCAACAAGCTTTTCCCAAGCATCTGTCGCTTTCATTGGGAGGTTAAGCTCGCGATCAACCTTGGTTGCAACTTTTAAAAAACGCTCTTTCAGTTCAATTGAACTCAAATTGTTCTTGGTTGAGATCATCTCTACATACCTCAGAACACCAGGAGCAAGAAACGCTAATTTCGGGTTAAATGGAGGATGCTCCCTCAGAATCTCAGGATCTTTAGTGCCACAGTTACTTGGGCCATTGATGTCAATATAGCAAACTTCTAGATATGTATCTAATGCACCCATATCATCAGATGTCTTCTTCAAAATGTCGCCCATGCCTAATCTTGCATTTCGATAAAGTCCCCATTGGTATCCATCAGCATGCTTGACCAAATCGCTACTTAACTGGCTCCAACGGATATCCTCTTCACTTGGTGCTAGGTTCCCTTTTTCGATCAATGCCTTTTTCACTTTAGCCTTTTCATTTTTTTCAGAGATATATTGGTCATGAGTACCATTTTCAATTGACCATAACTCTTCAATAACTTCGATCGTGATCTTCACGAATTAAAATTTTTACCTTATCTTTTGGGCTGGTACGGATATAAATGAAATTTTCACAGTTGGGACATTTCTTCTTACGCCCAGGCATTTTATCTAGTTCACCGTCACAATATGGACATATAGGTTCTTTATTACCAACGATGTTACTGTTACTTTTAGACTGAACTACATCAATAGTTGGCTTAGAACTAAATATACTTTTAATTGAAGATAACAACCTCACAATCACTCCTAAATAAACCTAGCATTTTAATATTGAGCATGCTCATACTTCTACAATGATTTAGCTCGCGCTTTTCTGGTAAGTTATTAATAATAAATGACTTACCATTCGTCAGCTAATTATCGTGATAAAAAAAATGCGCATGCACAGTATCTACAGCCACTTGCTCACTATCCACACTGTGATGTTCACCCGATAAAACGGACACGTTATTGTTAAGCGGCTTTTTCATACTGTATCGGAGATACATAGTCGAGACTACTGTGCAGCCGCACCCTGTTGTAAAAATACCGGATGTAATAATCCACCTGTTTTCTCAACGA
>NZ_JAWJBL010000014.1:0-1295 GCF_032842965.1 Psychrobacter sp. CAM01 | reverse complement strand
TAATGCTTGTCAGTTAAGTCATTAATATCGCCGTAACGGGTATCGTTGCGGCTTTTTCTTTACCGCCCTAGGGTAATGCCTTTGTCGTCGACTCGGTAGAACAAAACTTCTAGCCATTGCCAATATCCCATTAATGAATTTTGGTATGTTTCCCGGAGCAACCGCGGGAAGCAGGCTCAGTTGGGCACTCAGGTATATCGCAGTTTGTTTAAATCCCATCTGATAGGGCTCTGTATCTTTCAAGCTGTATGCCATCTGAGCCATCATAAACCGCAGTAAGTTATACGCGAGTACCATTCCCCATAACTCTTGATTTACTAAGACGGGCTTTTTGCTCCTCAATGTGAGTTCATTATTCAACATATGCTGCTTCATTTCTCTGAAGCCATGTTCTATTTCCCAACGATGCCCATACAGGTCGACAATATCGGCGTTGGGGTATCGAAGTGGATCACTCATTGATGTTAATATCTGAACCCTCTTCCCATTCACGTCTTTTGTTATCAATCGAGCTCTCAATATCATTGGAGCGTTAGTCCATTTTTTGCGTGCTTGAGGGGATAGACGTAATTCAACTAACTCATCTCCGGAGCCGAGTTTCTCTACGACTAGGTACTGTGAGCCTTTACGTAATGGGAGCATCCAGTGTTTCTCTACGCCAGAGGACTGCCAATGGTGAAGTAACCCCAGAGCATAAAATCCTTTATCAAAAATGGTCAGAGAACTATCCGGGGTTTGCTCTGTCAATTTGGCAGCAAGGCCAATTTCGCTCACCTCGGAAACGCTACCAAAATGTGCGCCCGAAATCAGATGGCTTGTGATCTCCATCTGGCAAACCATGCGAAGTTGCGGCCAATCAGAACGTGAGTGTTCATTGGCTGTTCGCCCAAATACGGCATCATTTTCAGGGGTATCTGGTGTACGCCATAATGTGCCATCGACAGCCATTAGGGTTAATCCGTTCCAGTGTGATAATGGCAGTTTATCAAGCCAGAGCTGACTTGTTTTCTCAAATACTTTACGGACTGCATCTTCCCCTAGCCGTTGACGTGCCTGAACAACGGCACTTGGTGCAACGAAAGGCCGGTTACCTGGTAAAACAATGTCTAAATGAGAAACGAGTTGCGCCATGGAAAGAGAACGAAAAAGGGACATTCCTGTTACAGCCCATACCATCATTTCCATCGGAAGACGGCGTTTTCTTATCGTAACAACCCCAGCATCCACGAGACATTCATCAATAAGTTCAGCGGAAAGGAGGTCCGAAAGGGCTGTAAATTCTGTTGGAGAGAAAG
>NZ_JAWJBL010000013.1:0-23672 GCF_032842965.1 Psychrobacter sp. CAM01 | reverse complement strand
TTCGCTATCCGTGAAGGTGGCCGTACTGTAGGTGCTGGTGTGGTAGCTAACGTTAAAAACTAAGCGATACTGATCTCAGCACAAGCTGACACCGAGTATTGAGTAGTGAAAAGCCATCCTTTATAGGGTGGCTTTTTTTTGTAGGAGTTGTAGGGATTATGAGGTTTTATTAAAAGGAGGCGGCATGGCTGTAATACAAAATTTGTCAAAAGACACTCAAGACTTTAGGGAAGTGGTGCAAGCGGTAGCTGCTATCGAGTCTATCGTCCAGCCGCAGGATGCGTGGTCGTATCAGGCGATGATTGATTTGTTTGAGCAAGACAGTGTCCATCTGCTGATCGCTTATGAGTCAGCAGAGTCAGCTACAGTCGTGCAAGGTTACTGCCTATATCAAAGCGTCTTTGAACAAGCAGAGATTCTACGCATTGGCACGCATCCTGATTATCAGCGCCGCGGGATTGCGTCGCACATTTTTTCGCAGTTGCACCTAGTGCTGAGAAGCCAACAGGTAGAAAGCCTGCTATTAGAGGTGCGAGTGGACAACGCGCCTGCGATTGCGTTATATAAGCAGCAAGGCTTTGAGGTGATCCATCAGCGTAAAAACTATTACCAGCTAGCCCAGAAGCCAGCTGTCGATGCCCTGATCATGCAGCTGACTTATCGTGATTTTAAATGATTGGTTCGTGATTTTTAAATGATTGGTTCGTGATTTTTAAATGATGGTTAGATGATATGTAATGCGCTTGTTTAGCAATGCATCTGTGCAGCCTTACAGGTCTGCGGGGAGTTTTCTTTTGCAAACGTCGACGTTGGGTTTGTAGTCACTGTCTGCTCTCATGCGCTCAAGAACCTCGATGCGCTCGGTGAGCAGCTCAACCATGACATTGATATTGGCTTGTTGCTTTTTTACTTGTGCCAGCTTTTGCTGTGTAAGGAGTAATTGTAGGTCGATGTCTAATTGGCCATCATAATAGTCATTGAGGCTGTCTCTGATTTCGGTAAGTGTAAAACCAATGGCTTGCGCGCTTTTTATCAGCTCAATACGTTCAACACATTCAGGATGGAACTCAGTATACAGCCGTGAACCTGCCTGACGCTTGCGCGATCTGAGTAGGCCTAGCTGGTCATAGTGACGGACCGTGTCTTTGGTGGTATTGGCTTTGGCAGCCAGCTTTCCAATTAACAAAAATGAGGTATCAAGTGCCATAATAATCTCAAAAGTGGGGCGCTATTTGCCGCCTTGCCAAGGGTGTAGGGTATCAAGTAGCGAGACTGCTAGTGGTTGGTGGGAGTCACTGTGCCAATGCTCAGCACCACTTACGAGCAAGCTATCTAACCGATGCAAAAAGTCAGCACGAGGTAAGGTGGTGGCGCCCAAGCTCATGAGATGCTCGTTTGGCAATTGGCAATCGACCAGTGCGACCTGACTTTGCTCGCATAAACGCATTAAACCCCAAAACGCCATCTTGGATGCGTTTGACGCACGGTGAAACATCGATTCTCCAAAATAAATACCGCCCAGCTTTAGACCATAAAGTCCCCCGATCAGTGTGTTGGTTTTATCCCATACCTCGATACTATGGGCAAAGCCTTGGACGTGTAGCTTGCTATAAGCGTCGATCATCTCTTGATGAATCCAAGTATGCTCGCCTTCAGGCAGGCCATTGCTACGTGGCAAACTACAAGCGTGAATAACTTCGTCAAACGCTTGATTGAGGGTGAGTTGCCAGCGCTCTTTTTTGACCTGACGGCGCAATGACTTACTGGGTATATACTCAGCCGGCACCATGACGCAGCGCGGCTCAGGGCACCACCACGCGATAGGCTCGTCTTCATTAAACCAAGGAAACAGCCCCTGCGCATAAGCAGAGATGAGCGTCTCGGAGGCCAAATCACCACCCAGCGCCACAATGCCGATGCCATCAGGGTCGATGGTAGCAGGGTCAGGAAAGTCATAACGCCCAAGACTTTTTAGGGTCTCAGGCGTGATGGGATTATGGTTTTGTTGCCAAAGATGACTCATTTAGGCTTCTTTATCAGCAGTCAATGTCGAGGCGTAGGTATGGTCAGAAGCATCTGCCTCACCGATGGCATCGAGATATTTTTCTGCATCAAGGGCGGCCATACAGCCGGTACCTGCTGAGGTAATGGCTTGACGGTAGACATGATCGGCGACATCACCTGCCGCAAATACGCCTTCGACACTGGTCTGAGTGGCGTTACCATTTAGGCCGCTATTGACGACAAGATAACCGTCTTTCATATCTAGCTGACCTTTGAACAGGTCGGTATTTGGCTTATGACCAATCGCCACAAACATACCCATGACATCTAGGGTTTTGGTGCTGCCATCGACGGTAGATTCGATCACCACGCCATTGACGCCCATGTCATCACCGACGACCTCACGGACCTGATGGTTCCATTCTATTTTGACATTACCGTTTTTGGCTTTTTCAAACAGCTTATCTTGCAGGATTTTTTCGGAGCGCAAGCTGTCGCGGCGATGCACCAAAGTCACCTCAGAGGCGATGTTTGATAGATATAAAGCTTCTTCGACCGCGGTATTGCCGCCGCCGATGACCGCGACTTTTTGGTCTTTATAAAAGAAACCGTCACAAGTAGCACAAGCAGATACGCCAAGACCTCTAAACTTGGTCTCTGACTCCAAGCCCAAATACTGCGCCGAAGCGCCCGTTGAGATGATGAGCGCATCACACGTGTAGCTGCCATTGTTACCGGTCAATTGAAACGGACGTTCGTTTAGATTGACGTCATTGATATGATCATAGACCAGCTCGGTACCGAAACGCTCGGCATGTGTCTTCATACGTTCCATCAACGCAGGCCCAGTCAAATCGTACGCATCGCCTGGCCAGTTATCAACTTCTGTGGTGGTGGTCAGCTGGCCGCCAACTTCCATACCCGTGATCATGACAGGCTTTAGGTTGGCGCGCGCAGCATAGACAGCCGCGGCATAACCGGCAGGACCGGAACCCAAAATAATAAGCTTTTCGTGACGTGGCGCTGTAGTGTCAGTTGCCATAAAATATTCCTTACTAACGATAAAATGAAAAATATAAAAAGTGAAGTGTGTGCTGCTGTTAACCCGTATATTTTCAGTCAGCTTAAATGCCTAAGACGACTGCAGTTTTTGGCTACTACTCATCGCTTATTACGCAAAAATTATCCCAGTCTTGTCATCTGTTTTTTTCCTGATCAGACCGTAAGTAGAGTGAGAATCGCCCAGCATTGAGGGTTAAAAATTGTGTCTAATGTGGTGTTTCTAATTGCTATGTGATAATAACATAAGGGCAGTTGGCAAAAAGTGCAAGTTTGCTAAAGCAAACATGGGTATCATTACAATCAAAGCATCAAACCCTTGAATTTTAGGGCGCTAAAGGTAAGCGCTAATCGGCCAAGTCTTTACCATGCTCAGTATAATTGTGATGATAAAGGTGTATTGTTTTATTTTCTTAAGAAGACTGTCGCCACTGTCACTATGTATTTGTTATTATAAGAAGTTATGCCAAACGCAGTAAGGGCTAAGTAATCTTGTCGTCTATTCTGATAGCCGCGCTTATAATCGCTCTATGCAAGTAGCCATTGCCGCTGCGCACGGTATCTTGGTACAGATTGCTCGGTACCGTTTATGTCAGCACTTTATGCCAGCATGGTTAGCGTTAATCATGGGTTGGCGACCATTTAGTATTATTAACAAGGCAGATCTTACGTGATATCAGCACCGCTAATTGAGTATTTAAAAAAAGGAATATTTACCCTGCTGGGGTTAATACTGACCGTTTATCTGTTTGTCATTTTGATGACGTATACGGGTAATGATCCCAGCTGGTCGCATATCAGCAGCGATATGACCACGATCAACAATATGGGCGGTAAAACTGGTGCATGGTTGTCAGATTTGCTGTATCGGTTTTTTGGTTTTGGTGCGTGGTGGTTGCTAGCGTTTATGGTCTATGAGTCCATTTTGATTTGGTGGGATAATAAGCCAACGTTTTGGCTGATGCGTCTGGTCGCTTATGTGTTTTTGTTATTAAGTGCCAGTGCGCTGTTTGCCCAATTGGTCGCGCTGGTGCAGCAGGTTGCAGATCCTGTGGCCACTGAGTTAGAAGGGGTGGCGGGCGGTATCATCGGTCTTGAGCTTCAAGCCCGTTTGGCGCAGTTATTATCGCAATGGGGAAGTGTGGTGTTTTTGACCGTGTTTGTCACCATCACTACAACCTTTGCGTTTAATATTCACTGGCTGAGCATCTATCAAAAAATCACCGCGCTGGCTTGGCTTGGCTCAGGAGTCAAAAACAAAGAGGCGGCCGCTGCTGATGACCAAGCAAGCAAGCAATACAGCGCTGCTGGGCACAGCGATGATCAACAGGCAGCAGCATCAGAGCACGAGCAGCTAGCATTAGAGCTGCCCACTGCTGATGCTACGGATGGTGCACAGTCTGTGGATAAAAGTGGCCGATTTGGCAATGTGTTGTCCGAGTTTTTGACCACATCAGGATTGGCTGATAGCGTCAAAGCCTCGGTGGCTGCAGCGACACAAGCTGCAAAAGCGACTACATCGTCTGACAGCGTAGCGTCGCCTGTCATGCCGACGCAGTCGAGCGCCGAGCCGCAAAGACCCGTAACCGCCGCCAAAAGTGGCGCGGTCAGTGCCAGCAATGCAGCTGCGGCGACGGCCACCCCTGTGATGACTCGCAAAGTAGAGCCAAGCTTTGCATGGAATGATGCAAGCACGGTGGATGATTTGTTGGCCAGCGAGCAGGCGCACTACCATGCTGATGATAGCTTTGTTAGTGACGATAGCTATGTTGCAGATACGACCGACGATATCTCTGAGACGGCATCTACCGTGTCCGCCTCTTATGATAATAGTGATGAAACGCTAGATAATGAGGCGACTTCTGTGGCGCAAGCCATAGAGAATCCCACTACTGATATGGTAACTGACGATGTCGATACCTTGGCTGAGGCATGGCTGGCAGAACACGCAGAGACGCTCACCCCTGCTACTGCAGCAGTCGATGACATCGTACATGATGTGTCCATGCCAGATGCTACTGCGCCCAGCTCAGCATCTGTGGAGAGCCTGACAGCTGATAGACCAGCGGCAGAGGAAAGAGAGGAAAGAGAAGCAAACGTATCACATAGCTCAGTGGTAGAGACTGTCGAGCCATCATTCAGCTCTGCATCTACCACGCAAGCCTCTGCTGTAGAGCCTACCTCATCAGAGGTCGCTACCTTTACCGCGGATACCGCGGATATGACCCCGACCAACACACCGCCTGCCAACCCCAAACAAGCACCAACAGTGGAGGCGCTGACACCAGAAACATCTACCAAGCCTGCAGTGAGCTTTGCGGTACCAGAGGGGGATAGTAGCAATCATATTACCGATATGATGCCAGATGATGATGCAGAGACAGTTACAGCCGTCATGCCAGATATCAGTGATGATGCCGCATTTAGTAAAAAATCACGCTCGATGCAAACAGCAGCATATCGCAATAGCCTCACGCCGATACCTGAGATGTCTATCTTGGACAAGCCAGACCCTGACCGTAAGCCCAGCTATACCACCGCAGAGCTTGAGCAGTTGTCTGAATTATTAGAGATTAAGCTGCAGGAGTTCAATGTCAAAGCAAGCGTGGTGAATGCCATACCAGGGCCGGTGGTGACCCGCTTTGAAGTCGAGTTGGCACCAGGCGTCAAAGCCAGTAAAGTCACGGGTATCTCGCGAGACTTGGCACGCTCGCTATCGATGGCCTCTTTGCGTGTGGTTGAGGTGATCCCAGGCAAGCCTTATATCGGTATCGAAGTACCCAATAAAAAACGCGAAATGGTGCGTCTGATTGAGCTGCTCAATACGGAAACATACAAAGACCCTAAAGCACAGATCAGCATGGCGATGGGTAAAGACATCGGGGGCAATCCGATCATCACCGATCTTGCACGGGCGCCGCACATGCTGGTTGCCGGCACCACAGGCTCTGGTAAATCGGTACTGGTCAACTCTATGCTACTGTCGATGCTCCTCAAATATACCCCCAATGAGCTGCGTCTGATCTTGATTGATCCAAAGCAGCTTGAGCTTGCCAACTACAATGATATCCCGCATCTATTGACGCCTGTAGTCACCGACATGACCGAAGCGGCCAGTAGCCTCTCGTGGTGCGTGGCGGAGATGGAGCGCCGCTATCAACTCATGAGTCTGCTCAAGGTACGTAAGCTGGGCGAATTTAACAAAAAAGTCGCCGCCGCCGAAAAAGCAGGCAAGCCTATCATCGATCCACTATGGCGACCCAATGACAGCGTCAGTCTTGACCAAGCGCCTAAGCTTAAGACATTACCGATGATTGTGATTGTCGCAGATGAGTTTGCTGATATGATTATGCAGGTCGGTAAACAGGCTGAAGAGTTGATCACACGGTTGGCACAAAAGTCACGCGCGGCCGGTATTCATTTGATGCTCGCCACTCAGCGCCCGTCAGTCGATGTCATTACTGGTTTGATCAAAGCCAATATTCCAGTGCGAGCTGCCCTCCGTGTGAACTCAAAGGTCGATTCGCGTACCATCTTGGATAGCGGCGGCGCAGAAGATATGCTGGGAAACGGTGATATGCTGTTTTTAGGGCCAGGACAGATTGAGCCGGATCGTGTGCATGGCGCCTACGTCAGTGACGAAGAGGTCAACCGTGTCTGTGACGCATGGCGTGAGCGCGGCGCACCCGACTATATTGACAACATGGCAGGGAACTTTGAGCTATCCAGCCCTGGCGGCGGTAGTACTGGCAATGCGTCGGGTGAAGACGACGATTTATACGATGAGGCAGTCGCCTTTATCATGGAAACGCGCAAAGTATCAGCCTCTAGTATTCAGCGTAAGTTTAGCATCGGCTATAACCGCGCTGCTCGTATTGTCGACTCCATGGAGGAAGCTGGACTGGTCAGCTCGATGGGCAAAAGCGGCAAGCGTGAGCTGTTGATGTGATAAACAGTGAGTTTGATTGAGTGATAAAAAGCGAGTTACAGTAAGTAGCTCGCTTTTTTTATGAGCGTTTGTAGTACAGTCATGTTATTTGCAAAGCTGACCTGATAAAGCGGCACAGTGATAGGTAGTAGCGTCAAGCATAAGTTCATGGTCTGGTATGACGTGAACACAGCAGTATCGATAAGGTGGTTACTATTGAGGCCATGAAACCGATATACTAAAAGTGATAAACAACTTAAGAACAAGGAAGCTCGGTTATGTTTAAAGAATACACCCAGTATGATGCGATAGCGCTAGCGGCATTGGTCAATGCCGGAGAGGTCAGCGCAAGAGAGCTGCTGGATGCAGCTGTCTATCAAGCCAATAAGCTCAACCCTAAGCTAAATGCCATCATTCATCGTTTTGATGAGCGTGCCTATCACGCAGCGGCGCAAGGCCTACCGGCAGGCACGTTTACAGGCGTGCCTTATTTGCTCAAAGATTTGTCATTTAGCTTTGAGGGAGAGCCTGTCACGATGGGCAGCCGTAGTGTCAATATTGTCTCAGAAAACGACAGTGAAATCGTCAAGCGTATGAAAGCCGCTGGCGTCAATACCTTTGGCAAGACCAATACCCCTGAGTTTGGGCTGATCATCACCACCGAGCCCAAGGCGCATGGCGCAACGCATAATCCCTTTAAAAAAGGCTATAGTGCTGGCGGCTCTTCAGGCGGTAGTGCAGCGGCAGTGGCAAGTGGTATTGTACCGATGGCAGGCGCCGGTGATGGTGGCGGCTCGATACGATTTCCTGCGGCGTGGTGCGGCGCGTTTGGCTTAAAGCCCAGCCGTGGCCGTAACCCCATGGGCCCGACATTTGGGGAGGGCTGGGAAGGCGCTGTCGCCGATCATGTGATTACCCGCTCCGTTCGTGATAGTGCCGCGATGCTCGATGCCACCAGTGGCGCTGAGATTGGCGCGCCCTTTATCATTGCGCCGCCAGAGGGGTCGTTTTTGCAGGCTGCGATGCGCGCACCGCGGCAGTTGACCATTGCGCTACATCAGCAGCCACTGATTGCAGGTACGGTGGTGGACAAGGAAGTACTGGCGGTCCTTGAACAAACCGCCAAGCAGTTAGAGGCCATGGGGCATCGCGTGGTGCCTGCTGAGCCTAACATCAATATCGAGCAGTTTTGGCATGATTTTATGGTTGTGGTGTGCGCCCATACAGCATTTACCATTGATAATATCGAGCGTGATTTTGGACCGCAGCATATCAAAAAACTAGAGCCGCAAACCTACAATATGGCGCTTTTGGGTCGTTCACTATCCGCAGTAGACTTGGCACATGCCAAACACGGCTGGCACCATAGTCAATACCAGACAGGGCTATTATTAAAACAGTATGACATGATCTTGTGTCCGACCGTACCGACACCAGCGGTCAAGCATGGCGTACTACCGCCTAGCCGTATGGATGAGATGCTGATGCGTAGCGCAGAGCTGCTCAATAAAGGCATAGATATGGGGAAATACGCCTTTAGCTCAGGCGTGATCGAAAAGCTGAGCCAGCCTGTTCTAAGTAAGATGGCTTTTACCTTATTAGGCAATGTCACAGGTTTGCCTGCGATGTCATTGCCAGTCGGTATGAGCAAAAAAGGCTTACCAATTGGTATGCAGCTGATCGGGCGCATGAACGATGAGGCGACGTTGTTTAGTATCGCAGGTGAGATGGAGCGCGCCGGATTGTTTACCAAGGCGGCATATGCGCAGTAGCAATCTGCAAAGCAGCCTAAGGCGTGTCCTCAATTCAATCGATAGCCATCTATCTAAATGGGCTAAAAATGGCTAAATGGTGTCAAATAGCTGACTAATCTCTCGATATTATCTGCGCTATTTTCCTTGTTTGGTGGCGATTTATCTCGTTTTTATCGCCATTTTTAAAATGAGGACGCGCTCTAGTCAAAACGATAGATGTCCATACCTAAGCTATGGTGCGCCATGCTTTGATGTACCACTGAGACGCGCTGGCCGGCACCCAAAGCAAAAAACAGCGGCAACAGGTGCTCATCACTGGGATGGATGTCTTTATAATTGGGATAACGTTGCCAATCAAGAGCGCTTGGAATGTCGGTTTTGAGCTGTTTGAGTAGCCATGTTTTAAAGCTGTTGGCGCTCTGATCGATGCTGTCCGCCTGCCAGCGTAGGGCTTGCAAGTTATGGGTGATATTGCCTGAGCCGATGATCAGTATCTGCTCATCACGCAAACGCGCCAGCTGCGCCCCTAACTGATAGCAGGCGACACTGTCATAATGCTGCGGCAAAGAAACCTGTACGATCGGGATAGTGGCCTCTGGATACAAATGCGTGAGCGGTGCCCAGACGCCGTGATCGGAGGCGCGCATGGGGTTTAGTCTGCAAGTAATACCGCGCGCGGTGAGCTGTTGCGCAAGCGACTCGGCAAGCAGCGGATGACCTATAGCGGGATATTGTATCTCATACAGCTCAGCGCCAAACCCAGAAAAATCATGCCAAGTCTTTGGCTGAGGGTTGCTGCTGATCTCAAGCTTTGCTGATTGCCAATGCGCCGACATAATAATGATGGCTCGCGGCACAGGCAGGTTTTGACCGATACGCGCTAAGGCACTGGTCGTCGCTGACTGCTCTGTGGCTAGGGTTGGCGCGCCGTGCGAGACAAATAGCGCTGGCAGCTTTGCGTACTTAGAGAGGGTAGATGTATCGGGCCACACGTCAGCGGCACTAATGGGCGCTGACGTGTGGCTGCCTGATGGTCGCTGCTCGGCGCTCGGCGCCATGGCAGTAGGTGCTGTGTTTTTTGGATGAGTCATGTAGCGTTTATTAGGGCTGGCAGCGATATTTCAATCCTGCCTGTCTGTTATCCTACCAAAAGCCTGATCTGTCTTGTGAGTATTTAGTTGCCACGATGATAGGGGTGGTTGTGATTGATGCTCATGGCGCGGTAGAGCTGCTCCATCAATACCACGCGTACCAGTGGATGCGGCAGTGTCAGCGCCGATAGTGACCATTTGACATTGGCCTTTGCCAACACTTCTGGCGACACGCCATCAGCGCCGCCAATGACCAGTGCGATATCATCGCCTTGCTGCATCGAGTCTGCCAGTTTTTCCGCCAATCCTTCTGTTGAGAGCATTTTACCTTTGACATCTAGTACCCATAGCTGCTCGCGGCTAGATGCTTGGTGAGCGGCCAATATGGCTTGTCCTTCTTGCTCGCGGTACTGAGCGAGGTTGGCTTCAGAAGGGTTTTTTGCCCGCTTTGCTGCCGCTATTTCGACAATTTCAGTACTGAGCATGGGCTGAATACGTTTAAAGTATTCATCAAAACCAGTTTGTACCCATTTTGGCATCTTAGTGCCAACGGTCAAAATTCTTACCTTCATATGATGTACCACTTCGATAATTAAAAAATATAACAAAAGAGAATGTAACAAAAGAGTTCTGCGCCTAAGATATTGTAACAAACAAGCCTTTTACCTCGCATTTTTTTGTGCTTTACTAGCGTTTGACAAACAGTTGTTCTTTCTATTTGTTTTTAGTGCTCGTTTATGATTATTACATATTCAGATAGACCGTTTTTAACGAAAGGAGTCGTTTATGAACCGTATTACAGCCAGTACGCTCACCCTTATGGCAGGAGCCTTGTTGTCCATATCTGCGCAAGCGGCCTCACTAGATGGTACGCAGTGGCAAACCATCGATGACAAGACAGAGGAGAAAAAAGCCATCATTCAGCTAAACGAAAGAGGTGGTAAGGTTTCAGGTAAAATTATTAAAGTGCTCGACAAAGAAAAGGCCAAAGCCGTCTGTACTAAATGTCCTGGCAATCTAAAAAACCAGCCGGTGGAAGGCTTGCAGATTTTGACAGGCCTCAAAGCCGATGGTAATAATCAATGGAGCGATGGTAAGCTGGTCGACCCTGAGTCTGGCAAAGTGTATTCAGGAAAAATCACCTTGAGTGACAATGGTCAAAGTCTTGATCTGCGCGGTTATGTCGGCACGCCACTATTTGGCCGCTCACAGACGTGGCAACGCATCAAATAGAATGCTTACTGTGCTAGTCTCCTGAAAACCAGTCATCTCAAAACCACTCACATCAAAGGCTTAATGGTCTGCGAAACAGTGTTTTCTTTGCCGTGCGTGTCATTCGTAGGTTTGGGGATAATGGTTAGCTTGGCGTCAGATTCAAAGACCACCGCTTCGACATCATCGAAGTTGTTGATACCTTGAGAGCGCATCGCACATTCTATCTCTTGACGAGTCAGGCGCTCAGACCGCATGGCATCTGGCAAGAACTGGCCTTGATAAAAGACGATACGCGGCTCTGATAAAATAAAGTTGCTAAACTGCGGTGATACCGAGGCGTATTTGGTGACCAAAAACTGCAACAGATAAAGCACCAATATCGAGGAGACCCCTTCGATAAACGGAATGTCTTTGAGCAAGATGGTGCTGGCACCCAGAGACCCGATCATCACCGTGACGATCCAATCGAAGTTGTTGAGCTGCGAGGTGGAGCGTTTGCCTGAGACTTTGGTCACCAGTACGATTAAGACGTACACCATGACGGCCGTCAACACGATACGGCCAAGCTTGTCTATATTGTCAAAAAAAATCATGTCCATAAAGCTAACTCCTATTGAAAATACTAAAGCAAGTCGCTTAACACTGTAGGCGTTTACCTTAGCCTAACGGATTTTGCTCAGCAATAGAAAAAAACTTTGTAGTACCGTGTATAGTCAGCGTTTTGTTAAGTCACTCATATGGTCAATCCCAAATAAACTGACAGGCAAGATAGCAGGTGCCACGCCGCCACATTTTATGGATATTTATTTTGCATAGCATCTATCGGCGTAGGCTCAGCATACCATCGTGCTTTAAGTTAACAGAGTCCTGTCGGGTCGTTTAGGATTTTAGAGCGTCTTATAGGGTTTTGGGCGCAGGATCGAGTAGGCGGTTAAATGCCCAGATGCTGATGCGGGCGCTGACCAGTGACAGCACTACGATCATCACTAGCGCAGAGAGTAAGGGTAATGGCTGTTGCTTGGCCATCGCCAGCAAAACTTCACGGCTGATATCGTCAAACAGCAAAAACCATAACGCTAAAAAATACAGCCCCGTCAATAGCCAGACGACCATGATACCGCCCAGCATCAAACGATTTATTTCGTCTTTGTAGAGAGCGCGCTGCTGATGTTTAACAAACTTGCTAACTGCGATATAGGCGGCAAGGATGATGGATAGAACGGTGACCAGCTGTGCATTCAATGCCAGTTTGGTCTGAATCAGCATAAATAGGGCGCTGGCCAGTACATAACCGATCGCAAAGTATCCAATGTATGGCGGCAGCTGAGGCTGAGTGCTCGCGTGTGTCGTGGCCAGTCCGTGAGGGTCGGTAGCGGGGCTGGGTTTATTGAGATTGGTGGTTTTTCGTGACATAAGCGCGCCTTATTAAGATAAAAAAAGAGTCGCCGCATTAGTGCTGCGCGGTCCAGTCCAGCATCGCATCGAGTACGGGTCTTGCCGTATAAGCATTGAGCGCTTGCTCGCTATTGATGATACCCACGACCACATAGTCTTGCCCCGATAGGCCTTTGACATAGCCTGCCATGGAGGTGACGTTATTGAGCGTACCTGTCTTGATCCAAGCGCGGCCAATGGCGGCTGACTCAGGCAAGCGGGCACTGTGCGCGCTAATGGTGCCACTGACACCAGCGACGCCGAGCGAGTTGACATAAGCGTCAAAACTTGGATGATCGTAGGCGTAGGTTAGCAGCTCGTTTAGGTTGGCCGCGGTGATCGTGCAGTCACGGCACAGGCCTGAGCCGTTGGTCAGATACGGCGCAGGCGATTCTAGATGGCGTTGCCACCACTGGTTGATGGTCTGTAGGGCTACCGGATAGTTGGTGGTCGCAGGTTTGCCAAACTGATAGAGGCTCGTTTTGTTTCCTTTTGCTTTCTCTTGTCCTTTTGACTTGCTAACGGCGGTCTGAGTGGTTGTAGCAGTGTCAGCCGCGGTCGTATTAGTATCAGATGGCGAGGCGTAAGCGGCAATGGATAAAGCCACTTGCTCAGTCATGACGTTGTTTGAAAAATGGTTGATGTCATGGATTTGCTGAGCCAAGTTTAAAGACGGGTAGCTGACCTGTGGCAGCGGTGACATCGGTAGCGCGCGCAAGCCTATTTTTGGCTGTTTATGCGATGACGCATTATAAGGCGTCTCGCGGCTGAGCACATCACCTGTTAGGGTATTGCCCAGTGCTTGCCATTTGGCCTTAATTACCCGCGCGGCAAAGTCTTTGGCATCAGGATAAGCCACATAAAACGCGTGCTCTTGGCAGCTATTTGGCAGGTTTTGATGAAATGCCAGTTGGCTGGCTTGCCATACTGGCGCAAGGCTATAGCGCGCCTGTCCGCAGCTTGCTGAACGAGTGGCTATGGTGGTGGGCAGCTGATAATCGGCCAGCTGCGGCGTGTAGGTGAGTTGCGCGCGGCCAGTGTCCAGCGGATAGCTTTTAATAGCGATGGTACTAAAATTGACCAAAAAACCATCAGGGCTTGCGTTATAAGGACGCAGCGGCGCGTTGTCAAAGGCGGCAGGGTCTTTGCCCACCTTGTCAAACACTGCGCTGTCGACGATGATATCACCGTCGATATGACGAATACCTGAAGCTTGCACCTGATAGAGCAGCTGCTGTAGGCGCTCGTGCGTCATTTTTGGGTCGCCGCTGCCTTGTAGCACCAAGTCGCCATACAGGCGCTCGCCGATGATCACGCCAGTATGATAGACGCGGGTATGCCAGACAAAATCCGCCCCAAGTGTATCTAGCGCGATAAAGCTCGGCACCAGCTTCATGGTGCTGGCAGGAGTGCGCGCTACCTGAGCTTGATGACTCAGTAAAGGTGAAAAATCTATCTTGGTCGTTGTATGTGCGGCGCTTTTTCGCTCGACACCCGTGCTGTCGTTGGCGCTACTATCGTTGGTGCTACTGTCTTGGCTCGTTTGCATCTTGGCATTTGGCCACTTGGCCTCTGACGGTAGGGTGGGAATGCTCTCTAAGCTTTGATAAGTAGAAGGGTCGTCGGTATAAGCGTGTAGCTGCCGCTCATGCTTTTGGATGGTTTGTTTTTCTATCGTCACAAGCGTGCTTTGATAACTGGCATCGTTGTTTGAGTGCTTTTCTGGATGCTGGGTGTCGCGGGTTTTATTGCTGTGCTGAGCGCTTGGTGTCACATGGCTGCTTGATGGCTGGCTGTCGGTGACTTTGATAGGCGCTGGTAAGTGACTGGCGTTTTTGTCGCCCACTGGCGTGATGACGATACTGATGTCGGCGTCGCTCAAATCTGCACGTGACAAGGCAGTTTGGATGGCCTCTGGTAGCGCCGCTTGAGCAACAAGCGGTGCCGTCAGCGCAGTGGCCAATAATGCTTGTCTGACCAAGTGCGTAACCAAGCGCTTGCCAAGTCGATGCGTTAGTCGGTGCGTTAGTCGGTGCCTTGATCGTAACGGCGCAACCGCAGCGTGTGGCGGCGTATCAAAGGCAGAAAGCTTGTCATGATAATGGGGGGTAGAGGTGGATCGCATGAGTATCATTCATCAGGTGGCAAAAACAGCCTATGGTATCATGAGTTGCACTTTTCGCGTAGACGGGGCGTGTTGATTATCAAGGGTATGTATCAGTCTAGCGCACATGCAAAAACGCCATGGCGGTCATGGTGGCATCATTATAGGCATCATGCGCGCCCAAGTCAGGAATCTGATAATGCGCTAAGATGTTAGTCAGCTGCTGCGCTTGGCTGGAGAGCCCTTGGGTTTGACCACTCATACGCCGACTGTATAAGTGCCGAATATCGATGATTTTATTGGGCAAGGTGGTGCCCATGTAGTCTTTTACCAATGGGTTTAAAAATGCTATATCGAGCTGCGGACAAAACCCTACAATTGGACGGTTACCGATAAAGGGCAGTAGCCGCGCTAGCATCTCATCATAGCTCATACCATGCTCGACATCAGCGGTACGTAGTCCATGGATCACGATGGTGTCGCGGTCAGGCATGACGGGCGGGCGACAGACCAGATGAATACCGTTGCCCGTATCGATGCTAGACCCATCGATATGAATCGCGGCCACCGATAGCAGGTGGTGCTTTTTGGGGTTTAGCCCCGTCATCTCACAGTCGAGCGCCACCCACCGCTCAGCGGCAGGCTGATCAAACATCGCCGCCAGCTCAGGCCGCTGCAGCTGCATTTTTTGCCATTTGCATGATAGTTGGGTCAGCCAGCTCATATTCTGTACTCTATCTTTGCTGTTTGCGCCGCTCTAGGCGATCTCTAATTGATAATGCCGCTGTAGCTGGTTTTTAAAGCTTTTGACAACGGCCAAACACTCTTTTAATAAATCACGCTCAAGCGCGGTTAGCGTCATGGGGTTGACCTGCCGTGCATGTTTGTCATCGGTCGAGAGCGCCACAGAGAGCCGCTGCGCCATAAAAAACTCCAGCGCCTCTAACAATGTGTCAGCCCGCTCTTGGGTCAATGCGCCCCCCTCGACCAAGGCCTTTAGGCGGTTTTTACTGCTAGGGACGGTCAAGATGTCGTTTTCTAGAGCGAGGGCGCGAATACCATGTACTAACGGAAAAATCCCTGCTTTTTTTAGATCGATATCTTGCGAGGCGCTTTTACCTGCTAATAATGGTACAAATTTTTGCCACCATTGATTGATATCACCAAACTGTAGCGCTGCCCGCGCAAACTGGCGCACAAACATAGGGTCTGAGCGTCGATGCGCGGCCTTGAGGTGCTGACGAACGTGCTGCAAGAGCGTTTCATCACCGCAGACATATTCGCCATCGAGAATGGCAGACAAGTAGATGGCGTGCATGGGATCGGTGTTTTTAAACCATGAGCTGATTTGAGCATTAAACTGTTGTAATGGCTGTCGCCACATCGGGTTGGTCATCATGATATTGCCGTCACACAGCGGATAGCCAAGTCGCGCCAGCTGTTCATTAAAGCGCGCCGCAAACTGCGGCAAATCCGGATGAGTATAGCCACCACGGATGATCAGTGCGTTGTCTTGGTCGGTGCGCATGATTTGCTCGCCGCGGCCCTCGGAGCCCATGACGATAAGACAGGTGTGGCTCATCACCTCATCAGGGACGAGCAGTTGCCATAGCTTGGTAAATACCTGAGCGTTCAAGGTCTGTACCATGCGGCTGATGTTACCGATTTTTACCCCGTTTTGGTGCTGGGCGCGGATATAGCGTCCTATCCTCTCGACGGCCGTGCCCAAACTGCCAAAATCTTGGGCTTGCTCGATTTGAATACTGATGAGCTGCGAGTGGTGGCTGATATGCGCGAGCATGTCGCTTTGGCCAAGCACACCTGCTACCGCACCATGGTGATCGATGACCGGCAAGCGATGAATACGGTAGCGCGTCATGGTCAGCAGCGCATCACCGATCTCATCGCTCGCCTTGATGGTACGTAGGTTAAAGTTAGCATAACGCTGGCATGGCGTGGTGGTAGGATCTCGCTGCTCACTGACCGCGCGGCAAATATCGGTATCGGTCAAGATGCCTAATGTCTCATCGATGCCATGTTGCGCGTTTGCGATGGCTAGTCGATGCGCAGATGCTCGCACCAGTACGTGCTTTAATCCAGCATTCGTCATCGTGCGCGCCGCTTCATGTAAGCTGGTATCAGCATCGACGATATGTACAGGCAGTAAACGGACATCGATGACCGGCTGCAGCATGATCTGCTGTACTTCTTGCTGGTCATCGTAGGCGGCATGGACAGCAGATTTACGATTGCAGCGCTGCTGCAGGGCTTTTAGCCGCTCAGGCAGTTTGTCGGAGAGCATTTGCCGCACCAGATGATTTTGTGCGCTGATTTTATCGACCGCTGTACCCTTAACTTGTAGCAGTAACGTGTCCTCGGTGGCGCGAAACTGATAACGCTGTCTGTCTTCGTCCGTCAGCTGCGCGTCTGAGGCCGCTGATAGCTGCGGTGTGTTGGAGGACTCAGGCAAGCGGCGGCTGTCAAACCAGTCGTTGTTATTGGGCTCATCTGAGTGATTGCTACCCAAGTAGGCCGCGACAAAATGACCTGCCAATAACTGCTCAATCTGGCCTTTGATGACCACATATAAGTATGACATCTCGTCTGCAGGTAGGCTTTCGTCTTTGGCAAGGTAGCGGATTTTGGTGTGTTTTCTGATGCTTTGGCGCTCAGCCAAGCTCAGCACATCAAAAGGCGGCTGGGTAAAATCAAGATGGGGCATGGCATCATCCTTGATGGCATCGTTGCGACAGTCTATTTTACTATAGCACTATTTAATAAAAAAACCTTTAATAACCAGCATCCTATCATGGTTATTAAAGGTGGTTGATGGCTATACAAACGGCCGCTCTGTCTGTGTATTACTCAGGCTAAGGAGAATGTGTCTGCTTGCCGGTTTTACACCTCAAGCAACGCCCGAATACGGCGGATGGCTTCGCGGCTTTCTTCTACACTGGCCACCAGCGCGATACGCACATAGCCCTGGCCAGGGTTGTGTCCAGCGACCTCACGCGACAGATAGCGCCCTGCTAAGGCATGGATATTGGCCTGCTCATACAGCGCTTTGACAAAGACTTCATCATCGCCATCGAACTGCTCAGGGACTTTGACCCAAAAGTAAAAGCCAGCCTCAGGCATACGTAGCGATAATACATCGCCAAGCTCTGCCATCCATAGCGCAAATTTTTCTTGATACAGCGCGCGGTTGTGCGCCACGTGTTTTTCGTCTTGCCACGCGGCGATAGAGGCCAGCTGATGCGGTATTGGCATCGCACAGCCTTGATAGGTGCGATATTGCAAATAGGCCTGCAAAATCTCAGCGTCGCCAGCGACAAACCCTGAGCGTAAGCCCGGTAGGTTGGAGCGCTTGGATAACGAGTGAAAGACGATACTGTTTTTAAAGTCATGTCGACCGAGCGCGGCGCACGCTTGTAGCAGGCCTATCGGTGCTGTATCAAAATACAGCTCACTATAGCACTCGTCGCTGGCGATGATAAACCCATACTGATCTGACAAGCGCAGCAGATATTCCCAATCCTCCATCGTCATCACCGAACCTGTCGGATTGTTGGGACTACAGACAAAAAGTAGCTGTGTGCGCGCCCACACATCTGTTGGCACCGCCCGATAGTTACCCTTAAAGTCATTATCCGCAGTACAAGGCACAAAGTACGGCGTCGCCTGCGCCAATATCGCCGCACCCTCATAGATCTGATAAAACGGATTGGGCATGACGACAGTTGGGGGTGCGCCAGTTGCTGGTTGTGCGTCATCACTTTGGTGATCGATGACCGCTTGTACGATGCTAAAAATCGCTTCACGCGTGCCCATCACAGGCAGCACTTGGGTGCGAGGATCGACATGATGCAAAAAAAACCGCCCCTCCAACCAATGCGCGATGGTCTGACGAAGCTCAAACAGACCATTGGTAGTTGGGTAAAGGCTTATTTTGTCCAAATTTTCGTGTAATGCGTCCAAGACGAAGCCAGGTGGCTGATGTTTTGGCTCACCGATGCCTAGCTTTATCGCACTGTAATGAGGGTCTGGCGTGCTATCAGCCAATAAAGCGGTCATCTTGGCAAAAGGATACGGATGCAGGTGTGTTAAGTTGTGATTCATAGGTAGGGTAACTATAATAGACAATTAATAATAAAGTTATAAAAAAAATTTACATTTGGGCAGTGTAGCACTTCTCATATTTTTTGTCTTTTGCTTCTCTTGCCGATAAAGACGCATTTATTGATAACTTATTCATAATAAAAACAGCGATCGGCGCGATATGATGGCTGATAGTAAGGGTAATTTGATATGTCTAGTGTCCTAAATAATGACCAACTTCACGCTAAAAATATCAATAATGGCGTTGATAATAGTGTAACGCGTGTCAAATTATACGAGCTGCTACAAGAGCGCGAGCAGTGCTGGTGGCAGACGCGTCAGAATTTGATTAACCTAAAAGAGCGGCAGGTGTTTTGGTACGGCGAAAACAGCCTGATGATGTGGCTGATGTGGCAGCTGGTCAGCTATGTGCTGGTGGCTATGACGCTAATGCTGCTGAGCCGATTTTTAGATCTTTCGCTACCGCTTTGGCAGTATGCGGGGTTGTTTGTCATTCAGACGGCGATATTTGTCGTCATTTTGATGAGTAAGGGACGGCTCGCCAACAAGCTACAACAAAAGATCGATAATGACGAGCTACTCCGCGAGCAGGCGCTCAACGAGATGGCGATACTGGCAGAAGACTGTCTGTACCCTGATGTGCATGCCAAGTCGCCTATTTCGTTAGAGCAGCTGTATGAGGCGTTAGACGGGCGCTTTCATTTAGCCAGTTTACAATGCTTGCTACAAAAGGAGGTCGATGCGGGGCGCTTGATATTGACGCAGACGCAAGTAGAGGTGGAGATTTTGCCACTAGAGCTGGCCGATGATGAGCTCAAAGAGCATGCCAGTGAGATGGTATATAAAAGCACCTTATAAATGACTCTATAGCGATAAGCCCCATCAATGTATTATCAATGATGGGGCTTATTTTTACGGAACAGTATAGTTGATTCTAAATAAGAGAATCATGCGTTGATTAACCAGCAAGACCGATAAAAATTTTCTGGCGTGCTGTGCCTACGCAGACAGAGGCTGCAAAAATTTCTATCAGCCTTGCTATAACATTTTTATAGTGAACCGATTATAGCAGAGTTTATGATAGGTTTTAGGCTGGCCACTTTATCCTCTACTCGTGTCTTTTGGAGCTGTCAGGCTGGCAAGCAGAGCAGTTTTTAAGGCGCTTAGCCTATCAGCGGACAGCGGCTCATCGTTTTGATCACTGATATAAAACATGTCTTCTGCACGCTCGCCTAAGGTGGTAATACGGGCGGCGTGTACTTCTATTTTTTGTTGCAAAAACACCTGTCCAACGCGCGCCAGCAGCCCCGGCTGATCTAAAGTCTCTAGGCTCATGATATGCTGATCTGAGGCGTCATTAAACTCAAAGTTAATCTCTGTTTTTACCTCAAAATGACGCAGCTGCCGAGGGATACGCTTACGCACCAGCTTTGGTAAGGCAGGGGCTTTGAAAGCGTCAATCAGTCGCTGCTTGAGCTCTTGCTGGCTGTCTTCATCGACCAGTAGTGTACCACTCGGATCGAGCAGCACATAGGAGTCCAAGGCAAAGTCGCGAGTGGCGGTGATGATGCGCGCATCGAGTACATCTAGGTTCATCTGATCAAAGACGGCCATGGTCACAGCAAACAGATTCATCTGATCTTGGGTGTAGACAAAGACCTGAACGGCATCAAGCGCCAGCTCACGATGCTCGCGCAGTACCACCAATGGCGGGCTATCGGCATTGGATGCCAAACCGATGGGCGGATGGTTTAGGATGGCTTCGGTGTGCCAAAGGATATCCTCTGGTATCTCGCGCAAAAAGTACTCATCGCCCAAATCGTCCCACAGACGTAACACTTCCTCGCGGTTCATATGCTGATTGTCGACATTGTCGAGCATTTTTAGCGCTTGTTTACGCGTGGCGCTGATCATATCTTGGCGGTTGGTCGGCGCGTCGATATCGGCGCGTAGAATACGGCGTGTCTGCGAGTAGAGCTGTTTCATCAGGGTGGCCCGCCAGCTGTTCCAAAGCTGCGGATTGGTGGCGTTCATGTCGGCGACAGTCAGGACGTATAAGTGATTGAGGTGGGTGACATTGCCGACCAGATCCGCAAACACTGTGACCACCTCTGGGTCTGAGATGTCCTTTTTTTGGGCGGTCATCGACATCAGCAAATGGTGACGGGTCAGCCAGCCGACCAGATGCGCGTCAGCTTTGCTCATACCGTGCGCCAAACAAAACTCAATCGCTTCAGTCTCACCCAGCAGGCTGTGATTGCCGCCGCGGCCTTTGGCAATATCATGAAACATCGCTGCCAGTACCAATATCTCTTTGCGCTCAATCCGCTGAAAGATCGCACTGACCAAAGGAAAGTCCTCAAAATACCGCGGATCGGTAAAGCGGTGCAAAATACGAATCAAAAACAACGTATGAGCATCGACCGTATAGCGGTGAAATAGATCATACTGCATCAGTCCGATGACTTGGGCAAAGGCTGGAATGTAATTTCCCAAGACGCCATAGCGGTTCATGGTGCGCAGACGATGGAACAAATAGTTTTGTTCTTTTAAATTGGCCAAAAACAGCGCTTGATGGGCAGGGTTGTCGCGATAAATCTGATCAATGCCGCGCGCGGCGATTTTTAGGGCGCGCAGCGTGTGGGTACGGACATTTTTTATACCGTACTGACCCATGAGTAAAAACATCTCTAAAATCGACTCAGGATGCTGAGCAAAAACCCGATGGTGCGCTATAGCAATATGATCACCAACACGGTTGAATCTTGCATTGATCGGCTGCTTTTTGGGGCGCTCATCATCAGGCAGGTTGGGCTCTATGATGGTCTCATAGTAGTGATTGGTCAGCATCTCAGACAGCGTTGATATTTGCATGGCACAGCGATAGTAATCACGCATAAAGCGTTCAACAGCCGCATTTGGCTGATCGTCTGGCTGAGTCTCATAACCCATTAATTGGGCAATCTCACGCTGATAATCAAACAACAGCTTGTTTTCGTTACGTCCGGTCAGCACATGCAGATAATGCCGTATCTGCCATAGATAGCCTTCTGCAAAGCTGAGCTCATCGAATTCTTTTTCTGTCAAAAAGTTTTGTTGCACCAAGTCATACAGCTTACTCACACGAAAATAGCGTTTGGTCACCCAGCCGATGATATGAATGTCACGTAATCCCCCAGGCGCCGTTTTGATATTGGGTTCAAGATTATACTCAGTTGCATTATGTTGTAGATAACGGGCCTTAGACTCTTCCATTTTTACATCAAAAAAGGCACGAGGAGACCGCTGCTTGTTAACGATTTGGATGGGCATATCTCGCAGTGCTTCGTTGCCGATTAACAATCGAGCTTCGAGCTGGGCACTGGCTATCGTATGGTCAAGTGCAGCTTCTAACGCATCGTTGACACTGCGTACCGACAGCGCAGGCTCCAGCCCGATATCCCACAGCAATGCGACCAATTTATCAATCTTACTACTGGCATCAGCGCCGACTTCGTCAGGAGATAACAGCAGGATATCAATATCTGAATAAAGCGACAGCTCACCGCGTCCATAGCCACCTGTCGCAAACAGGGCCAAATCCGTCTTATCTAACTCAAACCAATAAAACAAAGCAATCAGCAGCTCATCAATCGCCTCGCTACGCGCGCCAACCAGCTGACGAATATTGACACCGCGCTCAAGGGCACGGCTGATATCCTCATTGATTTGGCTCAGCCATTCAGGAATACCTAACAAAGCAGGCTCTGAGGTGCTATCGGCGCTGGCGCGTGCTGGTAGCGCGTCGGTAGTCACTGACTGCTTGGAAAATAGGGGTAAGGGTGTCAAATCGATAGAGGTGACATCGCAATTAAACATGAGGATATCCAATTAATAGGGTAAAAAAATTGTTGATACCAAAAGTATCGCAATTATAGTCCAAAAAAAAGACCGCCTAGGCGATCTTTTCTTGTCTTACTGGGTCAAAAAGCTCAAGTCTTCTTCAGGGCGCGTGGTAAACACTTCACAGCCATTGTCGGTCACGACCATCGTATGCTCCCACTGAGCCGACAGCTTACGGTCTTTGGTAATCGCCGTCCATTCATCAGGTAAAATCTTGGTCTGCCATGTGCCTTGGTTGATCATCGGCTCAATGGTAAAGGTCATGCCCGTTTTTAGCTCAAAGCCTGTGCCTTTTTTGCCGTAGTGCATCACTTGTGGCTCGTGATGGAATTCATCACTGATGCCATGACCACAAAACTCACGGACGATACTAAAACGCTCAGGCTCGACCACTTCTTGAATAGCGGCACCAATATCACCAAGACGCGCGCCGTTTTTGACGACACTCATGCCAGCATATAGCGCGTCTTGTGCGACTTTGCAGATACGCTGCGCCATGATAGAGCCGTTACCGACGATCCACATCTTTGAAGTATCGCCATAGTAGCCGTCTTTGATCACGGTCACATCAATATTGATGATATCGCCATCTTTGAGTAGCTTGCTTTCGGTTGGGATGCCGTGACAGACCACGTGGTTGACTGAGGTACAAATCGATTTTGGAAAACCGTTGTAGTTCAGCGGAGCAGGAATGGCTTTTTGCACATTGACTATATAGTCATGAGCGATTTGGTTGAGGGCTTCGGTACTGACGCCAACTTTGACATGCTCATCGAGCATGACAAGGACATCACTGGCGAGTTTGCCGGCCACACGCATTTTTTCTATGGCCTCTGGGGACTGGATAAGGGATTTTTTAGTCATCATCTTGTGTCTTATAATTATGGGGTTAATGTGGGGAGATTATACCATAAATGGACCGATGGCAGTTTTATGATAATTAGACCTCTTGCAAAAGTCATAGTCTAAGCTCGGAATTAATGATACCAGCAAACAGCTTCATTCTAAGATCGTAGCGCTGACGACGGTTGCGATATCTATGAGCCACGATTTTAAACAACTTGATTAAGCCTATTTTGTGC
>NZ_JAWJBL010000012.1:0-36625 GCF_032842965.1 Psychrobacter sp. CAM01 | reverse complement strand
ACAATAGCACGATGGCACCACCTGATCCCTTCCCGAACTCAGAAGTGAAACATCGTTGCGCCAATGGTAGTGTGGCTCCGGCCATGTGAGAGTAGGTCATCGTCAGCTCCCTATACCCTAAAGCCCCCACAACAATGTTGTGGGGGCTTTTTTTATCTAAAACTGTTAACTACTATTAGCTTTGGTTCTAATAAGCTGCCGCTGACTTAATAATAAGTTTATGCATTCAAAATGATTTGACTTATATCATTATAACTGCTAATTTTAAATAGTAACCCTTATTACAGGTCTATAAAAGGATGTTTTAGGCTTGTAACGTCATAAGTGATTTGACGAGATAAATACTAAGTTTGTCTTTGACCTTTATTCTTACAGTTATCAAAAGGAATTGATAATGAAGTTAGCTCCCCTTTTTTCGATTGGTGCATTAGCTGCCGCGAGTCTTTTTGGTTGTTCAAATCAATCTGCGGATAGTACCGGTGGTGTATCAGCAAACTCTCAAGAAACCACTGTCCTACGTTTTTCTCATTTTTGGCCTGCAACCTCCTCAATCAGTACAGAAGTCTTTGAGCCATGGGCAAAGCAGATCGAAACTGATTCTGATGGCCGATTAAAAGTTGAGCTATACCCTTCAGCAGGTCTTGCAAAAGCTGACGTGACCTATGAGTCCGCTGCTAAAGGCACTATAGATATTGGCTCACAAGCACATGGTTATACCAACGGACGCTTTCCATTAACGCAGATCGCTGAGCTTCCAGGTTTGTCCAATTCTGCCACACAGATGGGCTGTATGCTACAAACCCTCTATGATGACGGCACCTTGGCCGGTGAGTATGAAGACTCACATCTCCTCTTTATGTATGGTGCTGGACCTGGCTCTTTGCACACGACCGATAAGCTAATACGCACGCCAGCAGATATGAAGGGCATGCGTATTCGTCGTCCTTCTGCGGTCGCTGGTGATATCATAGAAAGTGCTGGAGCCTCGCCTGTGGGTCTGCCTGCCAATGATATGTATACTTCTTTACAGCGCGGTGTCGTTGATGGTCTGAGCTTTCCGTGGGAAGCTGTGACAGCTTTTAAAATCGATGAAATCACCAAGTATCATACCAATATTCCTTTTTATAGCTCTGCCTTGATGGTCACGATGAATAAGGACAAATATAACGCCCTGCCTGATGACTTAAAACAAGTTCTTGATAATAACTCAGGCATGGCGCTTGCCAAAAAGGTAGGTGAAGTATTTGATAAGCATGACGCTATGGCAATACAAGCGGCCCAAGCTAAAGGCGATGAGATTGTGGAGATTCCAGATCCATTAAATGATCCAGATTGGCGAGGCCCATTATTAGAAGGCACAAAGAAATATCTCAAAGATGTAAATGCTTTGGGCCTAGATGCAGATAGTGTCTACGAAAAAGCCAAAGCCGCCAGCGCCGCCTGCAAGGTCTAACCTAAAGGAGTCGCCGCATGGCCTACTTGGTCAAAATCAGTACATTTATCTCACGGCTATGTCAGCTCATCGGTGGTATCAGTCTAATTATCATCGTTTTGACCACAATGCTAGATGTTACCGCCCGTTATATCTTCAAGCTCACCGGTGGTGAGTTTGGTTTCACTGTCAAAGGCAGCGTCGAGATTGTTTCTTATTTTATGCTGTTTGCGCTATTAGCTGCCTTTGCCGCTTTTGTCGAACGCTCACAAATCATTGTTGATGTTTTCACCCAAAAGATGCCCAAGTCTATCAAAGGTTACATGATGGGCGTCTTTATGCTGGGATTCTTTGTCATCGGTATCGTCTTTGCTTGGGGGCTGTTTGAGAGCGCCGTTGATGCTATCGAGTTTGGTAAAGTCACCCAGGATTTGCGGGTTTCAATGATGCCCATTTACCTTGTCAGCGCCTTTTTAAGTGCTTTGCTGGCCATTCGCTCCTTGATCGAGTCCATTAATATCTTTAAGACAGGCGAGTTTTTTGACGCTGAGGAGACAGGCGCATGAGTCCAGAAATCGTTGGAGCCATCGGCTTAATCGTCATGATCCTACTCGTCGTTTTACGAGTACCCGTTGCCCTTGCTATGCTTGGTGTTGGTCTGGTCGGCTTTGGTACTGTGACGGCACCGAGTGGTGCTGTACAAATGCTCAAAGACCTTCCCGTAGACGTCTTAGCCAAATATGACTTTAGTGCCATTCCATTATTTATCTTGATGGGCGTTTTTGCCACTCATTCTGGTATGGCAGGCAAATTGTTTGAAGCAACCCGCACCATCTTTGGCGGTGTCAGGGGCAGTTTGGGAATCGCCGGTATCGGCTCATCGGGTATTTTTGCCTCAATCTCGGGGTCATCGTTAGCGACCGCCTCTACCATGACCAAAGTGGCCTTACCACAAATGGAGAAGTATGGCTATCAGCCAGGCTTTGCCTGCGGCATTTTAGCCGCTGGTGGTACGCTAGGGATTATGATTCCGCCCAGTATTGCCTTACTGGTTTATGCTATTTTGACCCAGCAGTCGGTCGGTGATATGTTTATTGCAGGCTTTTTGCCCGGTATGCTAGGCATGGTCATGTATTCGATCACTGTCATGATTATGGTGCGCTGGAAACCGCACTTGGCGCAGCGCGGTGAGTCTACCTCATATAAAGCCAAGCTGATAGCGTTGACAGGTCTCATTCCCTTTAGCTTTATCTTCATCGTTATTATCGCCGGTATTTTCTTTGGGTTATTTACCCCAACGGAAGGCGCTGCCGTCGGGGCGTTCGTTTCTTGGGCTTATGCGTTTGCCAAAGGCATGCAGATGAAGGGACTGAAGCAGTCGTTGATTGAAACCTTAGCATTATCTGCAGTGGTGTTTTTTATGCTACTAGGTGCAGAAGCGCTGGGCTACTTTATCTCAGTCTCTAGATTGTCATATACCTTAGCGAGCTGGATTGGTACCTTGGCAGTGAGTCCAATGGTGGTACTGATTTGTATTTTGATCATGTACTTCTTATTAGGACTATTTATGGATGCCTTGGCGATGCTGGTCATCACCATTCCGGTAGTGTATCCGATCATCGTAGCCTTAGGTTTTGATCCGGTATGGTTTGGTATCATCGCGGTACTGACGGTAGAGCTTGGGCTGATTACGCCGCCGATGGGCATGAACATCTTTGTGATTAAGGCGATGGCACCGCATATTAAGCTGTCCGATATGTTTCGAGGGGTAGCGCCGTTTATTGTCTCCGATGTGATTCGCTTGGTGATTTTGGTGGCGTTCCCTGCGATTTCTCTGGTACTGCTAGCATAAAGGGAGGCGGCTAACATACAAGATAGGCAAGACATGTCGCGAACGACAACGCTATCTTTTTCAAATAATAGTCTAAACGGTAACTGTGTTTAAATGGCCATATTGTTTATAAAGCAATATGGCTTTTTGTTGTAATAATTGAACGATAACGCTCGCTATCGGTGCCAGCGCTAGTCATAAAAGTGCCATATATCTTCTGGTGGCGCCTTGTTACAATAAACTCTACCATGGAGCCTGACAAGTGAGAGCCTTTTATTATGGCAGTTGATTTTAGTAATACGTTGATTGTAGCGGTCTCTGCAACGGCGCTGTTTGATTTAACGGAGTCTGAGAGCTATTTGTCACAGTTATTAGCGCAGCATCCTGATACAGCCATTAAGGCGTTTCGCGATTATATGACGGAGCGCGAAAACGATCCTTTGAGCATTGGCGCAGGCTATCCCCTGATAAAAGCGCTGCTAAACCTGAACAGATACTGTCAGGCTGACAGTCAAGAAACTGAGCTAGAAGCGCCGCTGGTTGAAGTGGTTATCGTCTCAAAAAGCAGCCCTGATACTGGTATTCAGGTTCTCAATGCCATTCGTGAGCATGGCCTCAATATTTCTCGATCGGCTTTTATCTCAGGCAGCCCGGTGGCGCCTTATATCGATGATTTTAATGTGGACCTGTTTTTGACCACCAATCGCGAGGACGCTCAGCAAGTTGCCGATGCCAATATTTGTGCGTGTGCCATCTTGGATGCGACGCCTGTCAATACTTATGAGCTAGATACTCAGCAGCTGCGCATTGCCTTTGATGGTGATGCGGTGCTCTTTGATGACTCAGGTGAGCTGCTTTATAAGCAAAAAGGGCTACGCGCCTTTCATGACCGTGAAGCCAAAATGCGGGATTTGCCGATAGAGAAGGGGCCGTATGCCGAGCTTTTGATTAAGCTCTCAAACCTGCAAGAGCGTTTGCCGGCAGGGCTTAGCTACTCTCCGATAAAAATCGCTCTGGTAACCGCTCGCAATGCCCCTGCCGATCTGCGAGCTATCAAAACATTGCGAGAATGGGGCGTCAATGTCGATATGGCGTTTTTTTTGGGTGGACTTGAAAAGACAGCGGTGCTCAGAACCTTTGCGCCGCATATCTTTTTTGATGATTCAATCCAGCATATCGATGCGGCGCGCCGTTTTATCCCAACGGCTTTGGTGCCTTATCACTCAGCCTCGTTGCTGCATGGTGATAGCTATCTGGCCGCTGAAAAAGAAAACAGTCTGCTATTTAGACCAGTTCCACGTTGACAGACAATGTATCTGTTTAATTTAGAATCGGCTATAGCGTAAGCATTAAATACCAGGCATAGAGTCAAGGGCAGGTCACGATATGAATGGGCAGCAGTTATTTTCTCTCATCATGACACGGGTCAAACAAGTCATCGGACTATATGCTTTTGCGCTGATGCCGATGTGGGGGATGTTTTTTTTAAATGAAACGGTCTTTTTTGGCATTTGGAATGTATTTGGTATTGTACCGCGTGCTTTAGATGTAGGTAGCATGATTGGGGTGGTCGCTTCATGGACAATGCACGGCAACTTTTCTCATCTATTGGGCAATACCATCACGTTATTGCAGATTTTATTTTTGTTTGGGTTGTTTGAAAAAAACGCCTATCGTACGGTGATTAAACTGGTGATTGCCTCAGGGCTAGTCACCTGGGCTATCGGTTCGCCGTCTTCTATTCATATCGGCGCATCGGGACTATGCTTTGCCATGATTGGGTATATGATTGGCGGCGCGGTATTTGCCAGACGTTGGGGCTACTTGCTCGCTTGTATTGTCATGGGTACAGGCTATTGGCTAATCATCAAGCAAGGTTTGATGCCGCAGCAAGGCATTTCATTTGCCGCGCATTTCGGCGGCTTGTGCGCCGGTCTGCTATTGGGTGCCAACTCCAAACATACCTATCAGGTAGGCTCTATACGCTAAACACGGTAGAGGCGTTATGGATTACTATCTGTGCAAACACGGATAAATAAAAAATCTGCTTTGGTCAATGGGTGCCATGTGCTGGTTTGCTGCACATGCTCATCAAGTGATAGGGTGCTGCCTGCTTTTGGCAATATATAATCTGCACGCGCAGGCGCCGCGCAATCGATGACTTGCGGGATTTTTTGTACGCTTCTACGTCTTTCAAACAAATAAAGAGTGACTAAGTGCATATCCGCATTGTCTACTTGGGCACGAGCATTTTTGATATCTGCAGCGATAAAACGCAGTATTTGCGGTTTGGCATAAGACCAAGGCCGGAACCAAGTGTGACTCTCTGCTGTTTTGACCACCTCTACGCCCGCGGGCAACTTGCTGACTTGCTGAGAATACCAGTTGTATTCTTGGTGAATTTGGAAGGTAAAAATGCCAACCGCTGCAAAGAGTGGCACCAGCCACTTTGGCGCGCGTTTGCCCGACAGTTTACTGAAGTGAGTTATGATCAGTGCCAGTCCAGCCATACCAAACGCTGCGGCCATGGTGGCAATAAACTCAAAAAGCATAAAATCTTCCTCCTTAATCGGTTAGAGCGGCTTGCGTTTTATTTAGGCAAAAACAAATCTGGCAACCATCCAAGACTTATTCTTAACCTAAAGGGATAAAAAAAACACTCACAAGCAGCGTCTGCCTGTGAGTGACACTCTACGTAAGATATCTATAATCATTCCAAGAAAAAAAGTGACGTTCAACATTTATCCTTTTAGTGTGGTTTGATTATAGAGCCAACATGGCTCGTACGCTTAGTGGTCGATGGCACCGCCAGCGCCGCGCGGAGAGCGAACACTTTCAACCAGCTCTTGGATGTGCAGCGGTGGCGCTTTCGTCGAATAAGAAACGATAAAGGCGACCGCAAAGTTAATCAGCGCACCAATGGCCCCAAACGACAGCGGTGAGATACCAAACAACCAGTACTCTGCGGTATCAGGGAAGTTGGCAGTACCACTGATAAAGAACCAGCCTTTAAAGACAAAGATATATACCAAGGTGGTGATAAGGCCGGCGAGCATCCCAAAGATTGCGCCCAGATTATTGATGCGTTTTGAGAAGATACCCATCATCAGCGCGGGGAACAAGGAAGCGCCAGCGATACCAAAGGCCAAAGCCACCACCTGTGCGGCAAATCCTGGCGGATTTAGGCCAAGCCACGTTGCCACTACAATTGCAATCGCCATAGAGATCCGAGCAACTTGTAGCTCTCCTTTATCAGTGATATTTGGGTTGAGGTTTCGTTTGATTAAGTCGTGACTAATGGCAGATGAGATGGCCAGCAACAATCCTGCCGCGGTCGATAGCGCGGCTGCCAAACCACCAGCAGCGATAAGACCGATCACCCAAGGTGGCAGCTGAGCAATCTCTGGGTTGGCCAAGACTAAGATATCGTTATTGACATCCAGCTCATTACCCGCCCAACCTGCTTCAGCAAAGCGTCCATCAAGCTCTTGGTCGTGAGCGGCTTGTGCCTTGGCGACTTCTGCCGTAGCAGCGGTGACATCGCCACCTTCTGCTTGCGCGGCCGCTAACGCAAGTTTTGCCTCACCAAGACCGCTATCGAAGTAGCGTTGAATACGGCCATCATTATTTAAGTCATTATATTTAATAAGCCCCGTATCTTCCCATGTGCGCATCCAGTCAGGACGCTGCTCATAAGGCAGTGCCGGCTGATCAACGCCTTGTGGATAGATGGTGTCGTTTAAGTTCAAACGAGCCATGGCCCCCACCGCAGGCGCAGTAAAGTATAGCAATGAGATAAAGACCAACGTCCAGCCAGCTGTCCAGCGCGCATCAGCGACCTTTGGTACGGTAAAGAAGCGAATGATAACGTGCGGTAGGCCCGCTGTACCAATCATAAGTGATAGCGTAAACAGTACCATGTTAAGCTTATTTGGCACATCAGCAGTATAAGCAGTAAAACCAAGATCAGTGACCACCTGATCAAGCTTGGTCAAAATAGGCACGCCGGACTCAGCATGCGTAGAAAACAGACCCAAACCTGGAATAGGGTTGCCGGTCAGCTCAAGCGAAATAAAGACGGCCGGAATGGTATAAGCAATCATCAAGACGATGTACTGAGCAACTTGTGTATAGGTAATGCCTTTCATACCGCCTAGTACTGCGTAGAAAAACACCACCACCGCGGCAATGATAAGACCTGTGTCATTCTCCACTTCCAAAAAGCGAGAGAAAGCAACACCTGCACCAGTCATCTGTCCGATAACATAGGTGGTCGATGCCACAATCAGACAAACCACCGCAATCATCGCCGCTGTCTTGGAATAAAAGCGATCGGAGATAAAGTCTGGTACCGTAAACTTCCCAAACTTACGTAAATAAGGCGCTAACAGCATGGCCAGTAAGACGTAACCCCCTGTCCAGCCCATCAGATAGGTAGAGGCACCGTAGCCACCCGCGGCCAAAAGACCTGCCATCGAGATAAACGACGCGGCACTCATCCAGTCAGCAGCAGTCGCCATACCATTGACGACAGGATGGACGCCGCCGCCAGCCACATAAAATTCACTGGTGGTCCCAGCACGAGCCCAGATCGCAATGCCGAAATACAGCGCAAAGGATAGACCCACAAAAATAATGTTAATCACATATTGACTCATGATCTATTCCTCATCTACGCCATATTGTTTGTCCAACTTATTCATACGCCAAGCGTAGAAAAAAATTAAGATGATAAAAACCCCGATAGAACCTTGCTGGGCAAACCAAAAGCCCAAATCAGTACCACCGATTTTTATACCTGCCAAAAGAGGACGTAAGAGAATAGCAAAGCCATACGAGCATAATGCCCAAATGATAAGGCTGCCTAAAATGAGACGGACATTGGCACGCCAATAGCCGGATGGATCGTTGTGGTTTTCCATAGGACAACTCCTTTTGTCTTACCTAAAATATCATGGTTGATCTCAGTCTCGTCAGTCTGATAAAGACATCTGACAAGCACGCACTGATGATCAGATAACGCGAGTGCTGATTTAGCATGATGACTATCTGCCAAGATCGCTGTATTTAAGAGCGCTATAACAAACAATATTTGAGGAAGAAAGGAGGGGGGCAGACCGTCCACTGTCTTTGATTACCGTCTCGTCTTCCTGACAAGCGTCTTAAAGTTTTTAGTATGCCAAACAATCATGACAATAAGTGAATATTCAATAAGTCACAATGCCTATAAAATTTAGTCTATCACTTTCAAGTTTGTGTCACTGCAAACAAATAGGCATAAACCAAAAGCCCTGCATAACCATTAGTAATAAAGACCCAATAGGTAGATGACAGCATATAAAAACCATCACCGCCAGCCTACTTTATGCAGTAAATTGGTCACTTTTATCATTCTATAGGATAGAGGAAGCCTATAGTATTTATTTTAAAAATAAATATAGTGAACCGATAATTAAACGTGATGGTTGTGGCGCACCGAATCTCTATAAAATGCACAGCAGATTTGACGACTGAGCATGGTATGCTGGTTTTAATGGCGTTTATTTGATATAAAACGCAAAAAATAAGCAAATTTTAAAAAGTATTCACGAGGAGTTGATATGAGTGAAGGGGTAGTAGGGTGGTTTAACAGCCTCGTAAATTATGGTGTCAGCATTATCTGGGGGAACAACGATTGGTTGATTGCCAACAACCCTTGGTATGGTCTGCTGATGTTTGTACTGATTGGCGCAGGTCTGTATTTTACTGTCGTGACACGTTTTATTCAGTTTCGCCACTTTGGTCATATGTGGAAGCTGCTGCGCGTCTCCAACCAAGGACGCAAAAATGGCGGTATCAGCTCGTTTGAAGCATTGATGACGTCGCTGGCGGCGCGTGTGGGTACGGGTAACTTGGCAGGGGTTGCGATTGCGATTTATCTCGGTGGCCCAGGTGCAGTGTTTTGGATGTGGATGACCGCGCTGGTTGGTATGTCGACCAGCTTTATCGAGTCGACGCTCGCCCAAGCATACAAAGTCCCTCACAACGACAATGTGTACCGCGGCGGACCGGCCTACTATATCGAAAAAGGCTTGGGTAAACGCTGGCTTGCGATATTTTTCTCACTGTGTCTGCTCGTGGCCTTTGGTCTTGCTTTCAACGGCGTACAGTCCAACACCATCGCACAAGCGACCAATGAAGCCTTTGGCGTGCCAACATGGATGACAGGCCTTGTATTGGTGGCACTGGTCGCACCTGTGGTGTTTGGAGGGTTGCGCTCGGTGGCTCGTATCGCGGGCAAAATCGTCCCTATCATGGCGATTTTATATATTTTATTGGCATTGTTTATTATCATCACCAACCTTAGCCAATTCCCAGCTGCCATCGCCTTGATCGTAAAATCAGCTTTTGGATTTGAGCAAGCAGCGGGCGGGGTCATCGGTTATGGTATCGCTCAGGCGATGATCAACGGTATCAAACGCGGACTGTTTTCTAACGAAGCAGGCATGGGGTCGGCGCCCAATGCGGCAGCCACGGCCAAAAGCCATCCTGACCATCCCGCGGTGCAAGGGTTTATGCAAATGCTCGGCGTGTTTATGGATACGCTGGTGATCTGTACCGCAACGGCTTCTATCATCATTTTGTCAGGCGTGGTCGACCCCAATGTCGAGCAAGAAGGTATTCAGCTGACGCAGCTGGCGTTGTCGCAGTACGTGGGTGATTTGGGTATTATCTTTGTCGCCATTGCTATTTTCTTCTTTTCTTTTACTTCTATTATTGCCAACTACAGCTATGGCGAGTCGAACCTTGAGTTTATCTCAGGCGCCAAAAACGCCAAAGTGATGATCATGATATTCCGCTTTATGGTACTGGGAATGGTGTTTATTGGTGCCATCGCCAGCCTGCCTGCGATTTGGAACTTTGCGGATTTATCCATGGGTATGATGGCACTCGTCAACTTGGTGGCTATTTTGCTCTTGTCTCCTGTGGCGCTGCGCATACTGCGTGACTACGAGCGTCAAATCAAAGAAGGCAAATCAGGTACGCAAATCAAATTTGACCCTGATGATTTTGTCAAATTAAAAGACGAAGCCAACCGTGACGCTTGGACAGATTAAGATGGGTTGTCGCGTCATTTAATTGAGACATTAAATGTATAAGTATTAAAAAACCGCCCTTATAAATTAAGGGCGGTTTTTTATTGCTCAGCGGTGAGCAGATGGCTGCTCAAGGCTCTCCAACACCATTACATGTTTGGATAGTTCGGGCCACCGCCGCCTTCTGGTGTGACCCAAGTGATGTTTTGTGATGGATCTTTGATATCACAAGTCTTACAGTGTACGCAGTTTTGCGCGTTGATGACGAATTTTGCGCCTTCGGCATCTTTGACCACTTCATAGACGCCCGCTGGGCAGTACAAACGCGCAGGCTCGGCATAGAGGGGCAGGTTAATCGACACTGGCACGGTTGGGTCAGTGAGCTTAAGGTGCGTTGGCTGATCTTCTGCGTGGTTGGTATTAGAGATAAATACCGACGACAGCTTATCAAATACCAGCTTACCATCTGGTTTTAGGTAGGTCGGCTGATAGGCATGGTTGGCACGCTCTAGCTGATCATAGTCAGGGATGTTGTCATGCAAGGTAAGGGGCATTTTACCTTTTAATAGATTGTGCTCGATAAAGGTAAAGGCGCCGCCCATAAACAGACCCATGCGATGTATCGCAGGGGAGAAGTTACGCGATTCATAGTTGTCTTGATATAACCACGACTCTTTATACATAGTGGTATAAGCCACCACTTCGTCGTGCTGGCGGTCAGCTTGCAGCGCCTCAAAAATCGCCTCAGCCGCGAGCATACCTGATTTCATCGAGGTGTGCGTGCCTTTAATTTTGGCTGGGTTTAAGAAACCAGCATCGTCACCGACCAACACGCCGCCTGGGAAGGTGAATTTTGGTAGAGAGTTTAGGCCACCTTTGGTCAGGGCGCGGGCACCGTAGGAAATACGCTTGCCGCCTTCTAAGACGTTTTTGATAACAGGGTGCGTCTTTAAGCGCTGCATTTCATCAAATGGCGACATATATGGGTTGTGATAAGACAAATCTGCCACCAGACCAAAGCTGACTTGGTTGTTTTCGTCGAAATACAACCACCAGCCACCCGTCGAGCCAGTTTCGGTCAATGGCCAGCCAAGACCGTGCATGACCACGCCTTGCTCATGTTTTTCAGGTGCCACTTCCCACAGCTCTTTTAGACCGATACCATAATGCTGAGGATCAGCGTCTTTATCGAGACTAAAACGGCTGATTAAACGTTTGCCCAAGTGACCGCGGCTACCTTCAGCAAAGATGGTATATTTGGCCAGTAGCTCATAGCCTGGCTCAAAGCTTGGCTTGGCCTCGCCGTCAGCTGCCACACCCATATCGCCTGTCAAAATACCACGTACTGAGCCGTCATCATTATATAAGATATCGGCGGCAGGGAAGCCTGGGAACATCATCACTTCTAGCTCTTCTGCCTGTACGGCAAGCCAGCGCACCACATTGCCTAGCGAGACGATATAGTTGCCATCGTTGTGCATCGGTGCCGGGATTAAAGGGTCAGGTACTTTGGTCGAGCGCGTGGCTGAATTGAGATAATAAAAACGATCTTCGGTCGCAGGCACGTTGAGCGGGGCACCTTTTTCTTTCCAGTCAGGGATGAGCTCATTGAGCGCGCGTGGCTCGATGACTGCGCCAGACAAGGTATGAGCGCCAAACTCAGAGCCTTTTTCGACCACACAAACCATAAACTCATCATTGCCCGCCTCAATGGCAAGCTGACGCAGACGGATAGCCGCAGACAAGCCTGCAGGACCGCCGCCGACGATGATGACATCAAACTCCATAGACTCGCGTTCTATCTCAGGCTCTGCAGCCACGCTTTGTGCTTGCACGTCTTGCTCGACCATATCTGTCGCTACCGTATCGCCATCAACGACTGGCTTTTGATTGTCTTGCTCTTGCATACCTACTCCTAAACTTATGGTGGCTTATCTCAGGGCATCATTAGCTTAACAATTAAATAATAGACTTGTGGCGCTAACGTCACTCGACATATGGCTGCCCGATAAAAACTGTCTGCGCCGTATCAACAACAATGAGCTGGGCTCTTTGTGATAACTATTTATGCAAAGATATCAACGCTTTAAAAAACGCCTCATTGATACAGCACCCACTTAACCATGTAAATAAAAACACGTAAATGAAAAATCGTTACTCATTATAAAAGAAAAGTCCTACAAACACGATACGCATTTGTGAGTATCGATGTTAAGGTAAAATTAAAATAATGACCTAATTATGATGAGAAAATGACAATAAAGATTCATCATACCTGAAACTAAAATTTATAGTCATGATAGATTTTCCAAACTTTGCATACTAGATAGGAAATCATAAGATGGATAGCAACAACAAGCAAGCCAATAAACACCAAGACGATACGCCGCAAGCCCCAAACGACGTGCCATCAGCTCTAAATAGTATGGACGCATTGAGCCAATATCTAAAAACCACTGCTGGGGCGCGCGAAGGGCGCGCCATACCGCCATTGGAGCGCTGGCATCCTGAGCAAGTGACGGATATGGATTTGGTAATCAAGGCAAATGGCGAGTGGTGGCACGAAGGCGGGCAAATGACCAGAGAGTCACTGGTGAGTCTGTTTGCCACGATTTTGTGGAAAGAAGAAAATCAGGGTAAAACAGAATACTTTTTAAAGACGCCTGTACAAAAAATTCGTATTCAAGTTGAAGATGCGCCGTTATTGATCAACGATGTGGGTATCGTCGAGGAGGCAGGTCAGCGCTGGTTGGAGTTTACCACCACCACAGGCGATGTCGTTCGCTTAGATGACGAGCACAAAATCGTATTAAAGGCGTATAATCCTAATATACCAGACAAGCATGCCGAGAGTCAGCCTCATAGCGACCATGCTCAGGCCAGCAGTGCTCAAGACAATAATGCGCAAAACGCCAAAGACCATCAGCAACAAGCAGCCGAGCAGCAGATACGTCCGTATATGCACGTCAGACAGGGCTTGATGGCACTGATCGGCCGCAATACGTTTTATCATCTGGCTGAAATTGGTGAGCTGACAGAACAAAACGGCGAGACGATACTGACCTTACAAAGTGGCGGGCAAAGCTATCAATTATCGATGCCTTAAGGTATCAATTTTTAAAAGACCAATTTTTAAAGACTAATGCTTTTTTAAGCTATCAAAGGCTTAAGCTATTGCTAGCTTTGCAGCAAAAACAATAAATAGCAAAGCGCGACAGTATATGTGTAGCAGTTTGATTGACTACCGACAAGTCACGCAATCAGCAGTATAAAGATACCGATATGACCAAAAAAACGACAGTACAGCCATGAAGGGTATGAGCAAAAATAACGCACTAAGCGTGGATAGGTCGCATCCTGAGGCTGTGCTAGCCAAACACATGAAGACAGCGGCTATCTGGCAGGCTGCTGCTCATGAGGTGGCAGCTGAGGCAACGACTTATCATGCCGACCCAAACGCACCGATAGGCTTGTTTGACTCGGGGGTAGGCGGTCTGTCTGTGTATCTGCATCTGGCCGAGCAGCTGCCTGCTGAGCGCTATGTCTATTATGCCGATACGCTACATGTCCCTTATGGCAATCGCGACAGTACCGACATCGAGAGGCTGACATTAAGAGCGGTCGAGTGGTTGTATCAGCAAGGCTGTAAACTTATCGTTATCGCTTGTAACAGTGCTTCTGCCTATGCGCTAGAGACGGCTAGGCGTTGTTATCCGCAGCTGCCTATTGTGGGATTGGTGCCAGCATTAAAACCGGCGGTACTGGCCAGCAATACCCATCGCGTGGCGGTGCTGGCGACCAAGGCGACCTTAAATGGTGCGTTACTAAACAAGGTTATCGATGCGTTTGCCCTGCCCAATAATATAGAGGTGACTAAGTACTTTGACCCCCTACTAGTGCCATGGGTGGAGGCGGGCATGCCGGAGGAGGACGAGACCGCGCGGCGTTTACGTCAGCAGCTTACGGTATTTGCGCAAGCTGGTATCGATCAGTTGGTCCTTGGATGCACGCATTATCCGTTTTTTAAAGGTTTTTTGTTGGAGGAAATTGCGCGCCAGCAGTTATCGATACAGGTAGTGGACTCAGGACAGGCGATTGCAGAGCGGGTCAAGCAGCTGCTACTGAGCAATCAGCTATTGGCAAGTGCTAATATTAATAGCGATGGCAATAGCCATATCAATGGTGATTGCAATGATGATAGCGAGCATGACAACAACGCTCACCGAGCGATAGCGACAAACCATCAAATATTGCCTAATATTCGACTACCGTTGACTTTTTATGCTAGCAAATATGACGATACGTTGGGCGCTTTGATAAAACAGTTGGTCGGACAAGAGACCGTTTTGCAATACGCTTCTAAATAAGTGCTATCATGGTTTTTCTGATCAGCGGTTTAAGTGTCAGGCGCGCCTATATGACGATGAAACTGCTGTGGTCGAAATAAAATAATTCCATTTCTATAAGTTTATGCTAGTCTGTGCAAAACAAGATATTTGTGCTCTATTTTGTCTGCTCGTTACTTATGTCATGACTGAAGCTTAGAGGTGATTGTGCCAAACCGTCGCTATCATATCCACGTCATATGCGCTGATAATGATCAATTGCTGGTATTGGACAACCTAGCGATATTTTTTCAGGCGCGCGCTTTTTTGACTTATGATGTGTCAAGCCAACTGTCAAAGGCGTCGGTATATGGGCGTCAATGCATCGACTCCTGTGATTATGCGTTGATGGTAATCGGCGATAGCTACGGCACCGTACAAAAAACCGGCGTCAGCCAAATGCATTTAAGCTATCTAAACGCCAAGGCCAAGCTCAAACCGCTACTGGTCTTAATTAAAAACCAGCCGCCAGACAGCGCCATCAGCCGCCAGTTACAAGAATTTATCAACTTAGTGACCAAGCAAGACAATCGCATATACTACTATGATAATGCTGATGAAATCGAAAGCCTGCTGGTACAAGCCTATTACACCATCATTGCTGCGCATAAAGTCACGGGTGGCTGGATAAAGGCCAGTGACGAGGTTATTGAGTTTAGCAAACAAGCTACTACGCAAAAAACCGCTGAGCGGCCGTCCGCCAAAAAAGCCATCAACAAACACAGCCTGACCCAACATAATCTTGCCTACCCTCATGAGCAGCCCAAAGCCAGCTTTGCAGAAGATAATGTCAGTAACCTCATCGTTTTGACAGAGTCCTTTGAGATCTCTTATAGTGCGCAAGCCTATGCAGGGGGTAACCTGACAGATGTGACACGGCCGATGACGCTGACATGGCAAGAGGTGCTGATTGCCTTATCAAAAATTCCCTCGACGTTCTCTAGCTATGGTCTACAAACCGCCATCAACCGACTGATAGCATCAAAAGCTGAAGCAGACGTCAAGCAAGACATGCCAGATGTCCATGCGGTTGCGCGCTGTCAGATATCACAAGACGACTTAAACGTCTTGCAGCGTCAGCTGGTCAGTGCCAATTGGATACAGCTGACCACCTATGGCACACGGGTATCGCAGGAGCTATGGAAGCTGACTTTTTATGCAAAAAACTTGCTAAAAAACACCTCATCTCAGTCTTAATCGCCTTTTTTACATTCTTCTCTTCTTTGGTAACTTATTTTTCTTAGCAGTCCTCTAGTGATAGCTGTCTCGAGCAGATATACCGCAAGCATCTGCGCGCGCGACTACGTTTTGTAATACAAAGCATACGTGGCAGAGGTTGTGAATCTGAGCAGGACTGGTGATAATAAGAGTCATGAGTCAGCGCACGTTCAGTCGACAGTCGAATGCCATGAACGAAATGACTAAAGAACAAAATCACTAAAACGATAACACATCATACAATAGCGCTGAGATACGTATCATTGACGATCACTGGATAATTAAGGAGAGTAGACATGAGCAACTCTAAATATGATGAACGAAACCATGAAATCGACGGCTTAGAAAAGGCCATGCATGATGCCGATCAGTTTCGCACCCTAGAAGAGCAAGTTGCCGATATGAAACGCCGCGGCATTGACCCTAGCCAAGCCTACAAAGACTTGGATAGAAAAGAAGAAGATGCGGATTGGGGTGATGAAACATGGAAAGAAAATGGCAAATGGGAGCCAAAAACCCCTGCTGACCTAGACGACAAGGCACGGGAAAACTGGGATGGCGACAATGGTAAGCCCAATCCGCCGCCTATCGTATAACGCCGCGTCACTATAATCAAAGGATCAAAACGTAGGTTTGTCAAAAAGACAACGCTAAAGACTTATCTGTTAAATGTATCGTCCTAAAGGTCTCGTCTTAAAATACATAAAAAGGCCACGCTAGCTATAACGTGGCCTTTTTGCTGTCAGAGGGATAGCGATAAAACCTAGCGGTTATGAGCCTTCATCAATACGTACCAGCTTGATAGTACCGTCGCTGCCGATCACGCGGCGATAGCGCGGGTTGCTAGACGTAGAGGGCTGCGGCGACTGAGAGTAAGCGCTTGGCGCGGTGGTCTGCTGCTGAATCAATTGCCCCATACGATCGGCGGGTGCTGGGTTTAGGGGTTGGCTATTGGTGGGCTGAGAGTATGAGTGACCATACGAGCGCGGGCTTGGGGCCGCACTGCCAACGATAGCACGATAAAATTTTTGCCCTGCACGACCATCAGCTGGGAAGATACCGTGACTGGTCTGGTATTGCTGAATCGCCGTACGAGTGTTATCACCGATGATGCCATCGACGCCGCCAATATCATAGCCAGCATCGAGCAGTGCTTGCTGGATGTCTTTGGCTTGTTGGCGACTGATACCTGGGTCATCTGTGGGCCACGCAGTGATAAAATCTGTCTTGCTGCTGTCTTCGCGCGTGATCAGATCTGACAAGTGCGCGATGGCCAATGCGTAGTTTTCTGACGCGTTATACGAGTAAAAGGTGTCAAAGTTTTTGCCAACCAAAAACGCCGGCCCTTCTATACCAGCTGGTAATAGCAGTCCTGCACTACTCAAATCATAGGGCAGCGGGCTACCATTTGCCAATGTCAGACCTTGGCTGCGCCAGTGACTCATGGATTTTTTGTTTTTACGGTTGGACGCCGCCCAGTAGCCATCAGGGAGTTTGACTTCATAACCCCACGGCTCCCCTGTACGATAGCCACGGTTGTCCAAAAAGTTGGCAGTAGAGGCTAGTGCATCAGGGACGCTATTGACGAGGTCGCGGCGACCATCGCCATCAAAATCGACGGCCAGTTCCAAAAAGGTGCTCGGCATAAACTGCGTTTGCCCAAAGGCGCCAGCCCACGAGCCTGTCATGTCGTTTGGCGCGATATCACCGCGTTGGACGATTTTGAGCGCGTTGGCAAACTCCCCCTGAAAGTAGCTTTGGCGACGATCAAAGCAGGAGAGAGTCGCTAAGGATTCAAATAGCGGTTTTTTACCCAGTGTCTGACCAAAGTTGGACTCCACGCCCCAGACGCCAAGGACGTGCTCGGCTTTTACGCCATAGCGCGATTCGATTTGGAGCAGCGTATCACGCCATTGGTGCTTGGCACGAATACCATCTTCGACGCGCTCTTTGTCCACCAGCGCCGATAGATAATCCCAGACATCTTTTTGAAACTCGGGCTGATAGTTCAGCGACTGAATAACGCTAGGGTCAGGCTGAGCTGGGCGATAGTTGTTGAAGGTAAAGCTGTCTACGCCGCGAAACTTACTGGAGCCTTTTAGCATATCTAGACACTGCTGAAACTCGCTATTGGACAAGTCTGGCGCTGGTGGTTTGGCCGCTTGGGCAGTGCTAGCAAAGCTCAGACCGATAGCCGCAGCCAGCATGGATAGGGTCGAAAGAGGAGTCAAACGCATGAAAATATCCTATAAACGTCAAAATTATTATGAGAAATGGTGATGGGACGTGATGATAAGTAATGGTTATAAATAAGAGCGATCAATAAAACAGCATAAAGTGCAAAACCGTCATATTTACTTAGAGTAACCAATCTACATAATAAAGAAAAGCGGTCGCAGCACCCTGTTACCATAAATTGACGTAGGCGTGAGGCTGCAAGCGGTTTTTGCTGCGTGCCAAGCTTCTAAAGGTTTTAACTACGACTCTAAAATCTTATCCAGCTCTTTGATAAAACGACGAATACGCTCAGCATTTTTGCCCAAATCACTGCCACCAATCCTTGATTTACTACGAATATAGACCAGCCGCTTGCTACCTGCATCGGTGACACGTATCACCACATCGTCCTGAAAACCAAACCAAGGCGTCGTATCTGTCGCCTCCACAATACCGGTGCCTGCGTCTATCACCAGTTCCTTTATCTTGATCGTAAATAAGCGTGAGTAATAACTGCGGCGCATAGCGTGATGGTACGTCCTGACAGCTGGCCTTTAGCAAATGCTTAGCCGTCGATGACGGATATATAGCAAGCTATATAATCGACTCTAAATAAAAGAGTCATGCGTTTACTGGTCAGTTTGCTATAACATTTTTATAGCAAACTGACTATAGATGAGTTACTTGCCGAATGATGCACCCGTGATGGCGGATCAGTTAATTGACCATATATTCGCTAAACTCTTTACGCAGTTTGGCAAGTTTGGGCGGGATGGCAAAGTTGCAGTAGGCTTGGCCTGGGTTTCTATTAAAAAAGTCTTGGTGCGACTCTTCAGCCTTATAGAACGTCATAGCAGGATGGACTTCTGTGACGACGTTGACGCCCATATCGCGCAGTTTGTTGATGGTGCGATCGACGGTTGGTTTTTGCTCGGCGTCTGTATAGAACACCACGCTGCGATATTGACTGCCGACATCATTGCCTTGACGATCTTTGGTTGTGGGGTCGTGAGTGGCAAAAAACACATCAAGTATCACCTCCAGAGGGACAACAGTGTCATCAAAATCGACTTTGATAACCTCCACATGACCTGTGGTGCCGCTACAGACGGCCTCATAGTTGGCCGATACTGCGTCGCCGCCCATATAGCCTGAGGTCACGGACGCTACCCCTTTTACGGACAAAAAGACTGATTCGGTGCACCAAAAGCAGCCACCGCCTAAGATAATGGTTTGCATAATTTTTCCTATTATTATAAAGAGATGATCAGGTTATATAATCACTTCATTCTAAAAGTGACATAGCGCTACTGGTGTAAATGTTGGTCGCAGACGGTCATTTTTCAACTTTCAACGACCTGCTTAAAGACTCTATCAACTCAATGACACGGTTGGTTTAACGACTGCTTCAATCATCAATTGATTGCCCTTAGCGTCCCTATTTAGCTTAGCAGGGCATCTGATGGCGATAAGTAACAAACAGTAATGTTATAATGGGCTTTTGCTATTATCGAAACGAGTCGCCCCATGAGCCAATCCAATCCTGCCACTATCAAGCATGACACTTTATTTACCACACCTCTCGATAAAGCGGCGCGCTTTTCTTTTGATGAGCAGGTGGTGGCGTGTTTTCCAGATATGATTCGCCGTAGTGTACCAGGTTATGGTCAAGTGCTGGCGATGTTGCCTATCTTTGCTCGGCGTCATTGCAAGTACCGTCAGCAAGGTGATGATGGCCGCCGTGTCAGCCGTGTGTATGATTTGGGCTGCTCACTTGGTGCAGCTAGCATGGCGCTGGCTGGGGAATTTGCGCCGCAGGATTTACAGATTAAAGCGATAGATATCTCGCCTGCGATGACCACAAAAGCGGCGACTGTGCTCAATGATAACTATCCTGAGCACGATATCGAAGTCGTCACCGCCGATATCCGCGATGTGACACTTGAGCCATGCGATATGGTGATTTTAAATTTAACGCTACAGTTTTTGCCAGCCGCCGATAGAGTGGCGGTGTTAGAGAATATCTATAATGCACTGAGCGAGGGCGGTATATTGGTATTGACTGAAAAAACTCATGCGTTTGATGAGCAGTATGATGCGTGGCTGGTTGAGCGCTATTATGACTTTAAGCGCGCTAATGGCTATACCGAGATGGAAATCAGCGGCAAGCGTAATGCGCTAGAAAACGTCCTTATCACCGATACCTTAGACGGGCATCATCAGCGTTTGGATGAGGTGGGTTTTGCGCGGCACTTGACGTGGTTTCAGTTTTTGAACTTTGTCTCGATTGTGGCGTTTAAATAGCCTTTCTTTGAGGACGCAATTTTTAACCTTACTTTTTGATCCACATGGTAATTCGCTTTTATGCTTAATGACACTATCTTGCGCGCCGAGCGTGAGCTGTATTTGACCTTGCTAACACTTGCGCAGCAGCAGCCGACGGTTTATGAGTGGCTGACCCAGTTGCCAACATGGCTGGGTGCCATCAAAGACAAAGCCAACTATGCGCACGCGCCGGCTTATCAGGCGTCGGTGGCGCGTTTGCCAGAATTGGTCGTCGATGCTGTCCATCTAGACACTGATGTATTGACCATTGAGGCAAATCTGAGTGATTCGCAGCGCAAGCAAACAACGGCGCTGTTAAAGCAGCTGATGCCGTGGCGCAAGGGGCCGTTTCAGATCGGTGGTCAAATCGGCGATGATGCGTCAGGTATCAAGATTGATACCGAGTGGCACAGTGACTGGAAATGGCAGCGAGTTGCGCCGCATTTGGGCACCTTAAAAGGACGGCGCGTGCTCGATGTCGGCGGCGGCTCTGGGTATCATGGCTGGCGTATGGCAGGGGCTGGCGCGGAGACGGTCATTATCATCGATCCCTCTTGCTTGTTTTATCATCAGTTTATGGCGATTCGGCATTTTGTCAGCGCGGCTGATAGTTATAAAACGCATTATATCCCCGTCCCACTCGAAGCCTTACCTGAGCATAGTCAGCTATTTGATACGGTGTTTAGTATGGGGGTGCTCTATCATCGTCAGTCACCCTTTGAGCATTTGCAACAGCTAAAGGGGCAGCTGGTCAAAGGCGGCGAGCTGGTGCTTGAGACGTTGGTAATCGAAGGCGATGCCAATACTGTACTGGTGCCGCATGACCGCTATGCGCAGATGAATAATGTGTACTTTTTACCCTCTGTTGCAGCGTTAATCGGCTGGCTTGAAAAAGCAGGGTTTACAGACGTGCGCTGCGTCGATGTGGCCACGACTTCGACCAATGAGCAGCGCCAAACCGAATGGATGACGTATCACTCTTTAGCAGATTTTTTAGATCCTAATGACCGAACAAAAACTGTAGAAGGCTATCCTGCCCCGATGCGCGCGACCATTATTGCCAAAAAATAGCACAGTAAAACAGTGCAGTGTTTGGTCGCTGTTTAGCCGCTTCGAACCCATTTGGATGACTGGTCGGTTGAATGAAGGACCCTAGAGCATTGGTTAGATCAACCATCTCTCAAAGGCGACCTCTAGTAAGAGCTTGAGTAAAAAGCCCACAAACCCAGCACCCAGTGCCAAAAAGATCCAAAACGTCCCAGCGCGTCCAGCCTCAGATTTTTTAGAGATGTCCCACATAATAAAAAATAAAAAGGCGATAAATATTGGTAGTAAGACGTACAACCCCCAGCTGGTGATGGTACTAGCGGCAATAGCAAACATAAGATAGTCCTATAAAGTGGTAACGCGTTGTCTGATTGTCTTTATTATTTTATCGTCTGGATAATGGCAGGCGACTCGGCTGCAATGGGGCATATTGCCTCACTACAGCAAGACAGCAAGACAAACCGTCATTATAGCGTGGAATGTACTGGGTATAAACTACCGCAAAGCCTTGGACAACAGTAACGCTACAATTATAATGCTCGGTGTTGTGGCACGCTTAGCGCGGCGCGCGCCGTCTTTATCAGATAGCCAATACTGAGGGGCAAATTGGGCTTAAAGTGTTGTATTTTGACACTAATTTTATCGTAAATAGTGCAATACAGCACAAAGATTGTTATATTTATAGGTTACTTGTTTTTTAGTACTAATGCCTCTTTTGCATAGCCTGTCGCTATTATAATAATCCCATATCGACTGCTCGCATTCGTCATGTTTCATACCGTTTTTGTTGTTTATTTAACTGAGTTTATACCCTATGTCACAAGCCCAAATCGATACCTTAACCGCATTATTTGACCAAGCTGTTCAAACCCTACAGGCGCAAGACATCTTGCCTGCTGATTGGAAAAACAATAGCCAGATCACCCGTACCAAGGATTTGAGCCATGGTGATTTTGCCAGTAACATCGCGCTGACAGCAGCCAAAGCAGCCAAGAGCAATCCGCGTATGCTGGCCGAAAAAATCGTCGCCGCGTTGCCTGATAATCAAGACATTCGCCAAGTCGAAATCGCCGGCCCTGGTTTTATCAATGTGTTTTTGAACAGCGATGCCAAGTTTGCAGTATTAGCAGATATCTTTGAGCTACAAGACCGTTTTGGTCTAAGCGAGCAATTTGCCGGGCAAAAAATCCAAGTCGAGTTTGTCTCTGCCAACCCAACCTCAAGTCTGCATGTCGGTCACGGCCGCGGCGCAGCGTTCGGTATGAGCGTCGCCAATTTGCTAGAGGCGGTGGGGTATGACGTCACGCGTGAATACTACGTCAATGATGCCGGTCGCCAAATGGATATTTTGGCAACCAGCACCTACTTGCGTTATTTGCAGATCAACGGCGAGCAGGTGACCTTTCCGGTCAATGGCTATCAAGGTGAGTATGTCCGAGATATCGCACAGACTCTAAAGGTGCAGCATGGTGACAGCTACGTTCATCCTTTCGCTGACGTCGCCAAAGACGTACCAGCAGATGCTATCTTTGATACCAATGCCGATGGCGAAAAAACACTGGTATCAGGCGACAAAGAAGCGCATATCGATGGCCTGATTGCTAATAGTAAATTCTTGCTAGGCGAGGGTTATGAGCTGTTTTTAGACGCTGCGCTGAGCAGTATCTTGGCGGATATCAAAGATGATTTAAATGACTTTGGGGTGCGTTATGAGTGCTGGTTTAGCGAGCGCTCAATCGATAGCGAGATCGAGCCTGTCTTACAGATACTAGACGACAAAGGCTATCTGTATGAAAAAGATGGCAATATTTGGTTTAAATCGACCGATTTTGGTGACGAAAAAGACCGCGTGGTACGCCGCGCCAATGGGCAAACGACGTACTTTGCCTCTGATATTGCTTATCACAAAAACAAGTTTGACCGCGGCTTTGATAAAGTCATCAACGTCTGGGGCGCAGACCACCATGGTTATGTCCCGCGGGTAAAAGCGGCGCTGACTGCGCTTGGCATCGATGAGGCGCGCCTCGATGTGGTATTGGTACAGTTTGTGGCCTTATGGCGCGGTAGTGAAAAAGTACAAATGTCGTCACGCTCAGGCAAATTTGTCACCTTGCGCGAGCTGCGCTCTGAGGTGGGTAACGATGCGGCGCGTTTTTATTATGTGGCGCGTAAGCCTGAAGTGCATGTGGACTTTGATCTGGAGCTGGCCAAGTCGCAAAGTAAAGACAACCAAGTCTATTACATTCAGTACGCGCATGCGCGTGTCTGCCGCGTGTTAGAGAAGCTTGAAAACAGTGGCTTTGTGGTAGATGATGCCATCGGTCAGGCGCAGCAAACGAGGCTAAGCGCTCCTAATGAAGATGAACTGATCAAGCTGCTAGCAGGCTATCCTGCGACCTTGGCGCGCGCGGCAACCGGCTACGAGCCGCACGTCTTGACCAATTATCTAAAAGAGCTGGCGGCGCTGTTTCATGGCTGGTACGACAGCAACCGCATCTTGCCGGTGAGTCTGACATCAGGTGAGACACCGAGCACTGATGAGATGGCATTGATGCAGGCGCGTCTACGGTTGTCAAAAGCGGTGCGTCAAGTATTGTCCAACGGACTTAATTTGTTAGGGTTGTCTGCCCCGTCTAGCATGTAGTATAAAGAGACGGCTGATAAGCGTAATTTAATGATAGTTAAATTCAGTAGGGAGAACCAGATCCATGCTAGCCAAAAAACCTAAAGGCGCGACCGAAAAGCGCAAAACCAGTAGTGTGTCAGGCTTATTATGGATGTTCGTCGGGGCGATACTAACCTTGATGATTGGGGTGTTTATCTACCTCTCGCCATTGTTTGACTTTAGCCCAGCAGATAGTGCCGCCGGCGATGACCCAGACCGTCAGGTACAGCCGCGTGTCGATACCGACACGGATAATGGTGATTATGAGTTTTATGACATATTGCCCAGTCAAGAAATGGCGACGATTCCTGATGAAGACATCGCCGAGATGGGCAACAGTGCAATAGGCGATATCAATGCCTTTGAGCCGGATGTGGTCGTCACTCAGCCGCAGGATAGTAGCGCCAGTCGTGATGATGAGTCAGGCAATTTCGGTATCGCGGATGGCACAGCGACAGCGCCTAATCAAGGCAATGGCGCGGCCACTGGCGAAAACAGTGATGAGATTGTCGTTGTCGAAGAAGACGCCACTTACGATGGCCCTGCGCCTACTAGCAATAGTAATGGCGCTAACCGTAGCAATAACTCAGGTGCAGGGACCGCTAGCGTACAGGCCGCCAGACCGGCAGCTACCTACATTTTGCAGATCAATAGCTTTGGTGATGCTGATGAAGCAGATCGTCGCCGCGCCCAAGTACTGATGGCAGGTGTCGATGCAAGAGTGGTAAAAAACACCACAGGTAATGGTTTGCCCATCTATCAGGTCATCTCACGGCCGATGAATAATCGTCAAGCGGTGACCACCGCCCAGCAGCGCCTACAAAATAACGGCATCGACTCTATCATCGTCGAGCAGCGCCGCTAGCATCGGTAGCTTAGGAGGATGACTCGTTTATAAACAAAGGCGTCGCTTACTGGTACGAGCGACGCCTTTTTTATCGTTTATTTTAGGGCGTGTTTTCAATTCACTCGATAGTTATCTAAATGGGCTAAAATGGCCAAATTTTGCTAAACATCGTCAAATAGCTGGTCAATATCACGATATCAACGGCGCTATTTTCCTTGTTTGACCGCAATTTATCTCCAAAAATTACAAAGAGCATGGCTATGACTGTATCGCACGCAGTAGCACCCCAGGGTGTCATTAAGGCTTTTTTTCAAAAGTATTTTATTGATGCTTTTACTGGCATGGCGTTGGGCTTGTTTGTCACCTTGATAGCTGGTCTTATTATCTCGCAAATCGGTGGTTGGTTAAATTTGCCAGCACTGGTGGCTGTCGGCAAGCTGGCTTCAGTCATGATGGGGGCGGGTATCGGCGTGGGTATTGCGTACTATCTAAAAGCACCGACGCTGGTGATGCTCAGCTGCTTGGTCGCTGGTATGCTCGGTGCCCACTCAGAGGCGCTAATGGCAGGGACGCTATTTACCGCTCAGGTAGGTGCTCCTGCGACTTTTGTCGCCATACCCGGCAATCCGATTGGCGCGTATTTGGCATCGGTATTTGCGTATCGCGCTGGTACATGGATCGCAGGTAAAACCAAACTCGATATCTTATTGGTGCCATTGGTGGTATGTAGTGTGGCGTTGCTGGTTTGTGCCCTTCTTAATCCGCCCATCGTCGCTGCCGTCAGCGCTATTGGACAAGGTATCCAAGCAGCCACTGAGCTGCAGCCGTTATTGATGGGGATTGTAATAGCTGTGGTGGTGGGTATTTTGCTGACACTTCCCACCTCCAGCGCGGCTATATGCATTGCTATCGGGCTTGGCGGGCTAGCAGGCGGTGCGGCGGTGGTGGGCTGCGCGGCACATATGATCGGCTTTGCGGTAGCGAGCTTTAAGGACAACGGCATGAGCGGGGTGATCTCTCAGGGGCTTGGCACCAGTATGCTGCAGATTCCCAATGTGCTAAAAAAACCATTGGTGCTATTGCCTGCGGTCATCGCAAGCGCCATTGTCGGCCCCATTGCGACCGTCGGTTTTGGGCTGGCCTGTACTGCAACTGGCGCTGGCATGGGTACGGCGGGGCTGGTAGGGGTATTTGGCGTCATCGAGGCCTCGCAAGGACTGATGAGCACCGCACAGCTATGGACGGCGATTGTGTTATTGATGTTTGTACTGCCAGCTGTGATTGCCGGTGTGGTCGCTTATGTGATGCGCCGTATGGGCTGGCTGGTAGAAGGTGATATGAAGCTACCTTAAGCACTACTATGATGGTTATGCATGCCGCAAAAAAGCCCAGTTATTTATAGCTGGGCTTTTTATCTGAGTGCTTTTATTGTCTAAACCACTGACCTTTACTAACGGCGTACATCAACAGGCGCGCCGCCTTTTGGCCAATCTTTGTCTTTGTTGGCTTTGACGGGGCGCGGCAAGTGGGTAAAGTAGCTGGCCACATCGATGGCTTCTTGATCGGTTAGGGTATTGCCTTGACCAAACGGCATTTTACCTTTCACAAAGGCTGCTGCCTTATAGGTACGCGCCATACCTGCGCCGTCGTTGAATGAGTTTTCACCAGCGACGGCAGGATATACATAGGTGCCGTCGTCATTGTATTGACCTTCACCATTTTCACCATGACAGGTGCTACAGGTATTAGCAAATATCTCCTTACCTTTGACAGGGTCTGGGGTCAGCGTGTTGTCGATCTTGACAAACCCACGGCCTTCTGGCGAGACCCCAATCGGCATATCTTGTGATAGCCATGTCATATAAGAGATAAAGGCATTCATCTCCTCTGAGTCTAGATCCAGTGGCGTGCCGTTCATCGAACGCTGAAAGCAGCCATTGACCCGTTCTTGTAACGAGTTGACGCGAGCATCACGCGAGCGGTAAATCGGAAAGATACCCGGTAGGCCATTCCACGGTGCGGCATAGGCTTCTGAGCCATTGGCTAAGTGACAGCTGGTACAGTTGAGCTTATTGCCGACGTTGTTTGGCAGCTCTCGGTACGTGTGATTGGCAAGCTCCAACCCTCGGCGGACAGCGGCGCCATACTCATTATCAGGGATGGTTGACTCATCTGGCATGCTAATGTTTAGTTTGGCACCGGGGTTTGCGGCCATGTCGTTTTTAATCTCAGCGGCGCGTGCTTCAAGCGATTTGACGCGGGCGAGGGCTTCCGCTTCTTCGACACGGTCCACAGCCTGAGTTTCTGAGTCGCTACAGGCTGTGAGGCCAGTGGCACCGAGAGCTACGAGAGTCGCCAACAAAAAAGGCGACGGTATTGCTAGAAATGTTTTCACTGGAATATCCTTATTATAAAAGATAATATCTGAATATATATTTATATGGTAATTTAACCGTCATGCTGATAGGATTCTGTTTACATTATGGCGGCGATAAGTGATGTCTGGATGGAAAAATAAATCAATCATTTAGCCGGTAAATAACAATATAAATAGATAATAAGCAGTAAGTTGCTAGAAACATAATTGTAGCAAATATAACGTGTTAAAGTATATAAATACGTAAAGTGACCCAGATTATGCGCGAGCGTTTACCTACTAATATAATAGATTCTAAATAAAAGAGTCATGCGTTTATCAGCCTAGCCATAACCTTTTTATAGCAAACTGGCCATAAGGTCAAAATCGCCAATCATAAACGCAGTGCTATAGATAGCGACAAACCGAAAAAAGACGCTTAACCACACATGGGTTAAGCGCCTTTTTTTGTCAATTCTAAGAAAACTCAGTAGATAACTGTCTCATGTGCGATGAGGGTCAATTTTGCTTGCTGCACCTACGCAGATGGAGGCTCTGCCAAGCTGCTCCCAGTCGTATTGTGTCTGTTTTATAGTGAGTCGACTCCAGGTAGAACAAGGAAAAGTGTTATCTGCCATGAGTGGGTTTTTTGGCACGTCGTGGTTTGAGTTTGCGTGAGAGTTTGTTGGCGTCGTTTAAAACTTGACTATATCGCGCTGGAAATATGCGCTGTACGGCATCGATCACTTTGGCATCGTTGCCAATCAGGCGGCGGCGCTGGTTGGTCGCTGCCGCCTGCAAAATGATCCAAGCGGCCTCACTGGCATCGAACTTCAAAAACTTATTAAAACTTCTGATGGCTTTGGGGCCAGTACGCATGCCGATGTCGTTGATGCTGTCATTACCGCGTGCGCTATTGGCGATGTTGGTTTTGATACCACCAGGATGGATACAGGTCGCTGATACGCCGCAGCGCTGGATATCGAGCTCTTGGCGCAAGCTTTCGGTAAAGCCGCGCACCGCAAATTTACTGGCGTTATAGGCAGATTGTGAGGGCTGGGCGGTCAGTCCAAAGAGACTGGAGATATTGACGATATGACCATGCTCAGAAAACTGGCGAGCGTTTTTGTTTGTGTGATTGCTATTGTTCGTTTCAGCGGCTTTGACACTATTTTTAATCAAAGGCAAAAATGCTTTGGTGCCATAGACCACGCCCCAAAAGTTGATATCCATCACCCATTCAAGCTCGCTGATACTACTGCCTTCTACGGTAGAGTACAGCGCTACGCCTGCATTGTTAAAGATAAAATTGACTTTGCCGTGTTCATTCATCACCGTCTCTGCCCACGCTGCGACGGCTTTTTGGTCTGAAACGTCAAGTACCGTGGTGGAAACGTCGATATCGTAGCCGATGAGTAGCGCTTTGGTCTGCGCCAGCTGCTCAGGATTGATATCAGATAAGGCAAGGTGACAGCCCATTTTTGCCAAATGAATGGCCAGCTCACGCCCCATACCAGAGCCTGCGCCCGTGATAGCAGCGACATGATCGCGATAGTATGGTGCGATGTCGTGATTTTGTTGAGAGGCGATAGGAAGGTGGCGGCGTAGCGGGCTTGCCATAGTGGCCATGTGGTTGCGCATAATAAACAATCCTTTGTCATCATCATTATTGGTGGGTATCTAAACCGCATATCGCAGGCGTGCTATCGCTACCAAGGATACGGACTTAGATGGATAATCTACCTTAGCATGATTTATGCGTCACTCTGATAAGGTTTGATAAACGCTGCTGTCATTTTTTATGGGTTTTTTTATGGTCTTTTATACGCCTTTTGGGCGTTCGGGCATATATATTTACGCATACAGACGAGCGGACACAAAAAAGCGTCTGAGCACTTCTGTCAGACGCTTTTTTTAGGATTATTATTAAGATAGTCTACCACTTGTCCTGCTATCTTTAGTCATGCTCAGATTAAGCAATTTTAGGCGTTTTGCCTTCATTGATGACCGACTCATCGACCATCACGGTTTTGGCGTTTTTCATCGATGGTAGCTCATACATGGTTTCTAGCAGGGCGTTTTCTACGATAGAGCGCAGACCACGCGCGCCTGTTTTGCGCTCCATGGCCTTTTTGGCGATGGCATCGAGAGCTTCTTCGGTAAACTCAATCTCAGCGCCTTCCATATCAAATAAATACTTGTACTGTTTGACCAACGCGTTTTTTGGCTCGGTCAAGATTTGTACCAGCGCTTTTTCATCCAGCTCTTCGAGCGCGGCCAGTACCGGCAGACGACCGATCAGCTCGGGAATCAAGCCAAACTTAATCAAATCCTCAGGCTCGACTTGCTGAAGCAAATCTGAGCTACGGCGGCTGTCGTCTTTTGAGCTGACATCCGCATTGAAACCGATACCGCCTTTTTCGGTACGCTGCTGAATCACTTGGTCGAGGCCAGCGAACGCACCACCAACGATGATGAGGATGTTGCTGGTATCGACTTGGATCAGCTCTTGCTGTGGATGCTTACGGCCACCATGAGGCGGGATAGCAGCAACTGTACCTTCGATTAGCTTGAGCAGGGCTTGCTGTACGCCTTCGCCTGATACATCACGCGTGATAGACGGGTTGTCGCCTTTTTTGCTGATTTTATCAATCTCATCGATATAAATGATACCTTGCTCAGCTTTGCTCACATCATAGTCAGCCGCTTGCAGTAGTTTTTGCACGATGTTTTCGACGTCTTCACCGACGTAGCCTGCTTCGGTCAAGGTAGTGGCGTCGGCCATGGCAAAAGGCACGTCGAGCAGGCGCGCTAAAGTTTGCGCGAGCAGGGTCTTACCAGAGCCGGTCGGGCCAATCAGCAAGATATTGCTTTTTGCCAATTCAACCATGGCATCATCAGCGCCAATCTTAGCTGTTTTGTTGTCATTAGCCAAAGTCTGGCTAACTTTCAAGCGTTTATAATGGTTATAAACCGCCACCGCCAAGGCTTTTTTGGCCACGTCCTGCCCGATGACATACTCATCAAGCTTGGCGCGTATCTCTTTTGGCGTTGGTAGTTTCTTATTGACCCACGAGGTATCAATATCGCTATCGTCGCTCTGCTCGGCACTGTCTGCGATTAAGTCGGTACATAGCTCGATGCACTCATTACAGATATTGGCGTCGTCAGAGGCAATGAGCTGTTGTACGTCACTTTTGGCTTTGCCACAAAATGAGCACTGTGGGGTATTATCTTCTGCCATAAAAGGCGCTCCTAAAATTTAAAGCTTATAAGTATTCTGAGTATGTCCATCAATGCCCAAACAGCAAGTGCTCAGGCATAAAATGTAACAAAACGGCTACGGATATCGCGTTGATAGCGCGGCGCCTAAAGCCTACAACGAAGTCGGACGACGCTCTAGTACTTCATCGACCAGACCGTACTCTTTGGCTTCTTGCGCATCTAGCCAAAAGTCACGTTCGACGTCTTTTTCGATTTTCTCAAGCGGCTGGCCGGTGCGCTCAGCCAAAATGCGGTTTAGGCGATCACGGATTTTGAGGATTTCACGCGCATTAATCTCGATATCGGTCGCTTGACCTTGCGCGCCGCCTGATGGTTGGTGAATCATCACGCGTGCATTGGCAAGTGAGTAACGCTTGCCTTTTTGGCCTGCTGCCAATAGGAATGAACCCATGCTATACGCACCGCCCATACAGATGGTCGATACTTCAGGCTGGATAAAGTTCATGGTATCAAAAATTGCCAAACCGGCACTGACTGAGCCACCTGGTGAGTTGATGTATAAATGAATGTCTTTGTCTGGGTTTTCTGCTTCCAAAAATAGCAACTGAGCAACGATAAGGTTGGCCATGTGGTCTTCGACTTGACCGGTCAAAAAGATCACACGCTCACGCAGCAAGCGCGAGAAAATATCAAACGAGCGCTCACCACGTGAAGACTGCTCGACCACCATGGGTACTAAGGCAGATTGCGGAGCGCTTTGGATGTTTTGTACGTCGTTGTGCGCACTCATCAACATATCAAAATGCGGGTTGGCGGTGATGCGATCATAATCTGTCATAAAGATGTCCTATGTATAAGTCCATAAAATAAAGGGTTTGAGGGTAGCGAGTGGCCAAGCTTTGCTGACGGCTTATCATTGTAAATACGGCCGTTTATACCTAATACGAGCCAAATGCCAAAAAGCTATTGCCATAAAACCATCTAGGTGTCGCTAAAAAATAATTGAACTAATGGTAACTTTTTTATTGAGGTAATAGTAACTTTTTAATGTGAAAATTGATAAATGACTGTCTATTAATAAGGCGTTTGCAACCATTTATCAAGGGGTTGGTCATAAACGATGATGAAAAACACTCGATAAAAAGTCAGTCAGTGTGGGCGTACGCGCCAGTACTCTATCCATCAATAACTATCTACCAAGAAAAATGCCCTAACACAATGGTTAGGGCATTTTTGTATTACCTTGGCCGTCGTCACCAATGATCACCTGTACTTAGCGATGATAGTAATGGTCTGGCTGGACGACTGAGCAACATTACATCGCTTGCTGCTGCTGAGCGGCGAGCAAGTCTTGGTAGCTGACTTCTTTGTCAGTTACTTTACCTTGGCTGATCAAATAGTCGACCACTTGGTCTTCTAGTACCACAGACTCGATGTTGGCGCGTTGCTGCTTGTCATTGGTATAGTACTCGATGACTTCGCTTGGGTCTTCGTAGTTTTCGGCCGCTTCTTTGATGAAGTTTTCGACACGCTCTTGGTCGACTTCTAGGCCTTTAGTGTCGATGACGCGAGCGACGATGATGCCAAGACGGGCAGCACGTAGCGCTTGCTCTTCAAACAGCTCATTCGGCAGCATGTCTTTGTCAAAGCTGTCAGCACTGGCGCCGAACTGCTGAGAAAAACGCTGCATCATCATGTTGCGCTGACGCTCGATTTCTTGCTCTAGCATGGCGTTTGGTACGTCAAACTCGTTCTTTTCTAGCAATGCATCAAACGTCGCTTGCTTAACTTGGCTACGCGCAGCGTTTTTGATTTCGCGTTCCATGTTTTTGCGTACGTCTTCTTTTAGCTTTTCAACGCCGCCTTCGGTCACGCCAAATAGCTCTAGGAACTCGTCGTCGATTTCAGGTAGCTTGGCTCTTTCGACCAATTTTACATTAATTTTGAACTGTGCTTCTTTACCGGCTAGGTTTTCTGCTTGGTAATCTTCTGGGAAGGTCACATCGATGACTTTTTCTTCGCCAGCTTTCATGCCTTTGATACCCGCTTCAAAGCCAGGAATCATCTGGTTGCTACCGATGACCAATTTGAAGTCTTCAGCTGAGCCGCCTTCAAATTTTTCGCCGTCGATAGAGCCTTCAAAGTCCAAGGTCACTTGGTTGTCTTTGGCCGCTTTGCCTTTCTTTTCAACATACTCTTGGCGCTGCTTTCGCAGGTTTTCGATCATGGTGTCGACGTCTTCGTCACTGACGGTTGCCGTGTGACGCTCAACTTCGATTTCATCGATACCTTGTACGTCGATTTCTGGGAAGATCTCAACAGTGGCTTGATACACCAAAAAGTCGTCTTCTAGTTTGACGTCGTCGATGTTTGGCATGCCAACGGCGCGGATGTCTTCAGCTTTGATCGCTTCAAAGACCGTGTCACGGATCACATCGTTGATCACTTCTTGCTGGATGCCTGCACCGTACTGTGAGCGGATGTGCGACATTGGCACTTTGCCTTTGCGGAAACCGTCGATTTTGGCGGTTTTCGCCACTTGGCTGATGCGGCCTTCTACTTTGTTTTGGATTTTTTCTACGGGGACTTTAACCGTCAGCTGAGTCTCTTTATTAGATAGCTTGTTGGTTGTGACTTGCAAATCTGTAGCCATGTTAATTACACCTTTAGGGTTAAATAATAATGATAGACAATCGCACCTCAAAATACGGGCGTGTGCTGCTGATTGCCGTTGGAATAAATAGGGGATAGTGATAGCGCGCAGTCGCTCAGCTGGCCTTTAGGCAATCGCCTCAGGCGTCCCTATAACCTAACTGCGCCAATGCTATGATGACTAAGCGCCGTCAGGCAGCGTTTGAGTACACGCTATCAAATATCAATAATAAACCGTTTATGCCGCGCATAATAACGCTTTTCGCTGAACTATACAGGCAAATAACGGCCTTCAACAAAATTTTAAAAGTAGAACAGTATAATCTATCTGTTTATTAAAGTAAAAATTATCTGTTTGCCTATTGTTTACCTATAAAGCGTTCTCTATTTACCTCATGTTTGATGACATGCATCAGTAGCACTACCGCTATTTTAGCGCGCGACAACCATCATAGCGCTAGCTGCGCCAATAACTGCCGAATGGCCTGGCCGCGGTGACTGATGTTGTTTTTGTCATCGGCGCTAAGGCTGGCAGCCGTCGTTTGTAGCTTGGGTAGCCAAAACAGGGGGTCGTAACCAAAGCCGCCGTCGCCTTGCGCTGACTGCAAAATTTCACCATGCCATAGACCTTGGGCGATAATCGGCAGCGGGTCATCGGCATGGCGTACCATCGCCAGCACACAAACAAACATGCCTTTGATAGGCGTATCTGGCGAGGCGGTGCGAATAGGCTGCAAATCAGCGATGAGCTTGGCGTTGTTTTTAGCATCATTGCCATGCTCGCCTGCGTAGCGCGCCGAATAGATGCCAGGCGCGTTGCCCAATACGGGCACGCATAATCCTGAGTCATCTGCAATGGCAGGCAGGTTGCTGGCTCGGCTGGCATGCCGCGCCTTGATGATGGCGTTTTCTACAAAGCTCAACCCATCCTCGATGGCATCATCGATACCGAGCTGGCCTTGCGGGACAATTGTCACATCCAAATCTGCCGCCGCAAATAGGCGTTTAAACTCAGCAAGCTTGCCTTTGTTGTTACTGGCGAGTACCCACTGGCTGGCAGCGGTTGCCTCATTTGGCGATGGTACGGGGTGACCAGATAGTTGGTCTGTGGTAGTGCTCATAAAATCATTCCATCAAGTCGAGGGACAAAAAAGACGTTACCAGTAAATGCGGTAGGCTAAATAGAGTAGGCATGAATAGTGGCTCGCATCCATCCGTTTATTATACTGGTTATGCTCAAACAACCCGATAGCGTGGCTCGATAAATAACCAATTGCTATACAGGTTGTATCGTCCATAACATTTAGTAACTGATATTACCGCGTACTGTTGCTATAATAGGTGCCAAGATTCAGTGAATGATATCTTATAGCTTGTGAATATTAAGTTAATAAACGCCCGCGAAGTCAAACGCTTGGCTTTCGGGCAAAAATAACACTAATGTTACCTTTGGATTCATGATAATACGTGATATTGTGAGTAAAAATATCATGTATTAAACGATAGAAGTATTAAGCGATAAAATTCATTTCAAACAATAAACTCAGCCAATTTAGCTCGGTATGTTGCTTGCCTCTTTGGGGCAGGTGAGATAGGAGCGGCAAATAAGCAAGGATAAAATAATTATGTCAAACATTACTCTACCAGATCTACCTTATGCAAAAGACGCGCTAGAGCCACATATCAGTGCCGAAACACTAGAATACCATCATGACAAGCACCATGCCGCGTATGTCAATAAACTAAATGACTTGCTACCAGGCTCTGGTCTAGAAGACAAAACATTGCCAGAGATCATCGAAGCCACGGCAAAAGATGACAGCAAGCAAACCATGTTTAACCAAGCAGCGCAAGTATGGAACCACACGTTTTACTGGAACTGCATGACCCCAGAAAACGGCGGCGGCGAACCGACTGGTGATCTCAAAGCAAAAATCGAAGAAGATTTTGGTAGCTATGACAAGTTCCGCGAAGAGTTCAAAAACGCAGCAACTTCACAGTTTGGTTCTGGTTGGGCTTGGCTTGTCGCTGATAAAGTCGGCGGTAAACTATCAATCGCGAAGACTGGTAACGCTGACAACCCATTGGCCCATGGTCAAGTCGCGGTATTGACTTGTGACGTATGGGAGCACGCTTACTACATCGATTATCGTAACCGTCGTCCTGACTATGTTGACACCTTCCTAGACAAGCTCGTGAACTGGGACTACGCAAACGCTAAATATAAAGGTCAAGATGCTGGTGTTGAGAAATAATCTGTAGTCACTAAGTATTTGATTTACTTTATAAGTAGAAAAAGGACGCTGAGAGGCGTCCTTTTTTTGTGCGTTTATATTTTTATTCATCATCACTGTAATCAGGCTCTAATGTGCCAAAATCGACAGAAGCTATAGGATTTACAACCTCAACTTCCTCAATTTCTAGATTTGATAAATCACCATTCAAGTCTCCAGATATAGTGACTAATATTTCAGAATTAAACTGCGCTTCAGTAGTAGTTGTAACTCCACCAATATTGACATAGTCACGATCTATTGAGTCATAATGTGAAAGAGAAAACTCGCCTTCCACCTCAACTGAGATATTAGCGCTCATCTTTAAGACGATATAATCTTCTGAATGGTCTATGATGTTAAAGTTATAGTCAGTTAATTCAAAATCACTTAACCATCCATGACAGCCATCTGGTTCCCATTGATGATAAGAATCTGCTTCTTGATCTGGTGTAAAACCATCGAAATACATCTCTAAATTGTTATGAATTCTTTCTACAAAATCAATTGCACTATCTTCTTTTTCTCTTAATTGAGAAGTTAGAAAGGATAAGAAAGCAAAAGGAGCTGTTGCTTTATTGAACTTGCTTAGAGCGTTAGCTAAATCTTCAATGTAGTCAATATTAGCTGATGTGTCACAGTAATTCTTCCAATCTTTATCGCTAGCAACGGCTAATACTTGAATACCTTCTTCTTTCGCCCATGACTCTGTAGCTAATAATACTATAGCATCGGGGAATTCACTTTTCTTGTTACCTGTTTCTGCAAAAGGTGGTTTGTTTTGGAAGTATTGATCTAGTAAATTTGTTATTGAAATATAATTGCCACATTCTAGAACGATAGCCCCTGTATTTTCTATAAAATTATCGAGACGACTTACAATAACATCATTAATCTCTCTACTATCCATTAAAGTTGATTTTGCACTATTAAGTTTAGGGCGTGTTGAACATTGGCGACAAATTAATGGCAAAAAAAATAGCGAACGGTTAATCTTTAAGTTCTCACACAAAAAAGATATCGTTCGCTATGCCTCGCACCATGCTCAAAGATGAACACTGGACAAGACTAAGACC
>NZ_JAWJBL010000011.1:0-47457 GCF_032842965.1 Psychrobacter sp. CAM01 | reverse complement strand
TGAGGTTTTTGCTGCTACGGTTGCGATAGCGGCAGTTAGGGTTGTTTTACCGTGGTCAACGTGTCCGATGGTGCCGACGTTGACGTGTGGCTTGTTGCGTTCAAACTTGGCCTTTGCCATGGGTAATTCCTCTTTTTTTGGGGTCGGCGCTTAACTGATATAAATACTAAATTTCATATAGATAAAAGCTAAAGCAGTAGTGACCACATTAAAATAATTGTTAAAAGGTTGCACATACTAATGTGCAGATATTATAAGAAAATCACGGCCAATAACAAGTCTTTTAACAAGTTATTGGCGGATTCTTCACCGACAATATAAAGATGTGCTTTATATTATCATTTTATGAGCGTTATTTACTCGTCATCATCTTTAGAGTTGTACTTAGAGATGATAGATTCTGCAACTGATTTTGGAATCTCAGCATACTTCTGGAATTCCATTGAGTAAGTTGCACGGCCCTGTGACATTGAGCGCATTTGTGTAGCATAGCCAAACATTTCCGCTAATGGTACTTCAGCACGAATCTGTTTGGTGCCACCAGGCAAGTCTTCCATGCCCTGAACCATACCACGGCGGCGGTTTAGATCGCCCATGATATCGCCCATATAGTCTTCTGGCGTTTCAACTTCTACTTTCATCACAGGCTCAAGTAGTGCTGGGTCTGCTGCCAAGAAGCCTTTACGGAACGCGATTGAACCAGCCATTTTAAACGATAGCTCATCCGAGTCAACGTCGTGGTAAGAACCGTCATACAAGGTCGCTTTTACGCCAACCACTGGGTAGCCTGCAAGTACGCCGTTTTTCATGCGCTCTTGGATACCTTTGTCGACTGCACCGTGATACTCTTTTGGTACCACACCGCCAACAACTTCTTCAGCGAATTCATACAATACGTCGCCCGCTGGATCAAGTGGCTCAAGACGTAGCCAAACGTGACCGAATTTACCACGACCACCTGTCTGACGTACAAACTTGCCTTCTTGTTCAACTGAGGTACGAATGGTCTCACGATAAGCAACCTGCGGCGCACCGATGTTTGCTTCTACGTTAAACTCACGCTTCATACGGTCAACCAAGATCTCAAGATGCAGCTCACCCATACCACTGATGATGGTCTGACCAGACTCTTCGTCTGTACGAACGCGGAATGATGGATCTTCTTTGGCCAAACGACCTAGAGCGATTGACATTTTTTCTTGGTCAGCTTTGGTCTTTGGCTCAACTGCTAGAGAGATAACTGGATCTGGGAATTCCATACGCTCAAGTGTGATGACATTGTTTTCGTCACATAGCGTGTCACCCGTGGTTACGTCTTTCATACCCACCAATGCAGCGATATCACCAGTACGGATTTCTTCTAGCTCTTCTTGAGAGTCTGCCATCATCTGTACGATACGGCCAACACGCTCACGCTTCATTTTTACTGGGTTATAAACGCTAGCGCCTTGCTTGATCACGCCTGAGTAGACACGAACGAAGGTTAGGTTACCAACGAACTTATCGTTCATAATCTTAAATGCTAGAGCAGAGAAAGGTGCTTCGTCTGACGCTTCACGGCTGCCTTCAGTTTCGTCTTTGTCATCGAGGATACCTTTGATAGCAGGTACGTCGATTGGTGCAGGTAGATACTGAATAACCGCGTCTAGCATCTTCTGTACGCCTTTGTTTTTAAAGGCAGTACCACAAAGAAGTGGAATGATTTCGTTGTCGATAGTCAACTGACGAAGTGCGCTGTGGATTTGCTCTTCAGTCAATTCGCCATTTTCAAGATACTCATTCATCAACTCTTCTGAAGCTTCAGCAGCGTTTTCTACGAGATACTCACGGTATTCTTCTGCTTTGTCCTGTAGCTCAGCTGGAATCTCACGCTCTTCATACTTCATGCCTTGAGACGCTTCGTCCCAATAGATGGCTTTCATAGACACAAGATCCACAACGCCTTCAAAGTCGTCTTCTTTACCAATTGGGATAACTAATGGTACTGGCTTGCCGCCTAGACGCGTTTTGATTTGATCGATAACGCGATAAAAATCAGCACCAACGCGGTCCATTTTGTTGACAAATGCCAAACGTGGCACTTTGTATTTGTTTGCCTGACGCCATACGGTCTCAGACTGTGGCTGAACGCCGCCTACTGCACAGTAAACCATGCAAGCGCCATCAAGAACACGCATAGAACGCTCAACTTCGATAGTGAAGTCAACGTGACCTGGGGTGTCAATGATATTGATACGGTGTTCGTCAAACTGGTTCGCCATGCCTTTCCAGAAGCAAGTCGTTGCAGCCGAGGTAATAGTAATACCGCGCTCTTGTTCTTGCTCCATCCAGTCCATAGTGGCTGCGCCGTCATGGCTCTCGCCTAGCTTATGGTTTACACCAGTATAGAATAAAACACGCTCAGTAGTAGTCGTCTTACCAGCATCAATGTGCGCTGAAATACCGATATTGCGATAGCGCTTTAGGGGAGTTTTACGAGCCATAGTGTTTTCCTAGGGAAATTCGTGTATATAATAATGTGTTGTGTCTCTGCCTAATACTCTATGACAAAGCGGTGAGCTTCGTGATATTACTTACTGATTATTGGGCCTAATACGGACAACAAAAGAGCAAATACTAAGAATATTGCAGCATAAAATTTGGGACATTTCCTGTTAAGCAAACTTTTTAACAAAAGTGTTACTGTTCAAAAAACATCTTGAGAGATGTCCGCCATCGCAGCTAAAAACAATCAAACTTTCAAATCTTTTTAGCTGCAGCAATGATGGCGGCAATCCATAGAACGGAAAAAATACAGAATCAATCGACATCAGCCATCAATTCATCACATTTATCAAAAGCCACTAATTATTAGTAGCCTTATCTTTAGTAGCTTAGAAGCGGTAATGAGAGAATGCTTTGTTAGCATCTGCCATACGGTGAACTTCGTCACGCTTTTTCATGGCATTGCCTTTACCGTCAGCAGCGTCGTTTAACTCGCCTGCCAAACGTAGAGACATTGATTTTTCAGAACGCTTAGCAGCAGCTTCGGCTAACCAACGCATTGCCAAGGCAGTACGACGGGAGGGGCGTACTTCCATTGGTACTTGATAGGTAGCACCACCCACACGGCGAGCTTTTACTTCGACCATTGGGCGTACGTTTTCTAAGACTTCTTCAAAGAAAGCTACTGGATCTTCGATATTACGTTTTGCACTAACTGTCTCAAGTGCACCATAAACGATACGCTCAGCAGTAGATTTTTTACCATGACTCATTACATGGTTGATGAATTTTGCAACAGTTTGGCTACCAAACTTAGGATCCGGTAGGATCTCACGGGCAGCAACGACGCGACGTCTTGGCATAATAAATTTCCTTGTCTTCAGGAGTGTCCAACATTCACAACATCATACTTGTCATCATAGAGCATAGTAATGAGTTGTCAGTTAGCCTTACTGCATGGTGGTATGTTTAAGGGTAAGTTACATCTTATCAATCTAACTACCGTCGACACCGAACCCATGCACAGTTATTGGGTAGTACTAAAAGCTAAGCAAATATTATGCTTTAGGCTTCTTAGCACCGTACTTAGAGCGACCTTGCTTACGGTCTTTAACGCCTGCGCAGTCAAGTGCACCGCGGACGGTGTGATAACGTACACCTGGTAGATCTTTAACACGACCACCACGGATAAGAACAACACTGTGCTCTTGTAGGTTATGGCCTTCACCGCCGATGTAACTTGATACTTCATAGCCTGAAGTCAAACGTACACGACATACTTTACGCATGGCAGAGTTTGGTTTTTTTGGCGTGGTAGTATATACGCGAGTACATACACCGCGGCGCTGTGGGCACGCTTCCAACGCAGGAACTTTTGACTTTTCCTTGATGGACTTGCGGCCTTTACGAATCAATTGGTTAGTTGTTGCCATAAGGCATCCTTCTCCCGTTTGGTATAAAACAAAAAAATGGGGAAACACGCCAACTATCTGACATAAATGCCAGATTTTGACGCACCCATTTTTAGGACAGTGTATTATAAAGAGTTGTTGCTGCTATTTCAACCACTTATGAATGGTTGCACTTTACAACCTGTGGTAGATATGCATGCAGCTGCTTACTATACCACTTTATCTGTTTTTCGCTAACTATCATGCAGTGAAAACCGCTAAGGTGTTGGCTATACGCTTATCATAAAATAGTTGTATGCACACCGGTAAATAAGCAAAAAATAAACAAAGCAAGCAAACAAAACTTGGTATGAAATAAATGGCGACATCGGCGCGTTTTTCAAGTGCGTGCGAAGCCGTCTGCGCTGGGCTTAGACTTCGCTTAGACCCATCTAGGCCCCAAGGCCAACCTGTAACCTTTCTAATGCGTCCTCTAATTATCGCTGCTGCGCTTACTTGTCAGCGGACGATTGCTCTGCAGACTTTTTATCAGCCTTTGCCTTGTCGCTATTTTTTGCGTTTTTATCTGCTGTGTCTGTGTTTTTTGCGTCTGTTTGCTCAGCCTGCTCATCTGTTTTTTGCGCATTATCGGCGGCTTTATTGACCTCCACTTCACTACTGCTGTCATCAGTGATAGCACGGTTTGCCAATTTGGCTTCTGGAGCAAAGGTTGCTTGCGCCACGCCGATGACCTCATCAATCAGCTGGCTATTGTAACGCATACCGATAATAACAGCGGTGGCGGGCAGTAAGCGGCGCACCCATGACAAATTAATCTGGTCTAAATCAATACCCACTTGACTGGCGACGCGGTCTACTTGCTCGGCATAAAAATTGACGTTTTTATTTTTTAAGCCGAGGTTTTTTAGCTCATTATGCAAGCCGTTGTTTTGTGCATTGTCTAGCAGCCCTTTACCAATGCCTATGCCCGCCAGCAGCGCTTGTTTTTCTTGCATTTTACTTAGATCGGCATTGGCAAGCAGCTCATAAGCCATCTTGATGCCTTGCGTGCCGGTCAGCGGTTTGTTGTATACAGCCGCCAGCTGATAAACGGTACGTAGAGAAACCAGCAGCAGCCATAAAGTGTCGGCAAGCAGTCCTGGCAATCCTGCCAAGCCTGTCAGGCCGCCCATGGTTGCAAGTGCACGGTTTTGGTTGGCGATATCTGTCGCTAAGGCATAACGCTGCTCGTCATCTAAGCTCTCGATATTGGCAAAGCGATGCTCATGAGGCAAATCAATCTGACTCCAATTGAAGGCGAGCTTAGCCACTTGGGCAAATGCGCCATCAAGAGTCGATTGAAACAAGCTATTGGGCACCACTTTTTTGGCGTATTTACCATAAGTAGCAAAACGTGGACCAAGCAGCTGCTGAGTGGCCTTTAGCGTCTGCTCACGAAACAGGTCTTGCTGATAATCGTCGTCCCCTAAGTTTACGGCTTTGTATTGACGCGGCTTGCTGATTTTGGCATTCATGCCATCAATCACAGCGCCCATACGCTCTAAATTATTGCGGGTAAATGCGCCGATACTGCTGACGCCCTTCGAGAGAGTGCTACGCTTTGCCATCTGGTTGTCCTTAATATGATGAATGGTTATTGTATTATTTAACAATCAATTTATTTAACAATCAACGCCAATCAGCTTTATGCTGAGTTTGGTATTTTGTCGTTTTTTCATTGCTAGTCGTTTTGTTATTGCTATTTGTCATGCGCCAAGCTCGTGATACATGACAACTCGTCATACATGACAAATAGTATTTTAAGATGTGTCATCTTAGTCAATTATCTGTCTGCCTGTCAGTGCCAACAATGTTATTGCCGTCACCAGTTTTGTATCTGAAAGTATAACGTGTTTATAACTATTTTTTATTCTTTATGCTGACAGATGAGCATGGGTTTGATAAGCATGTGCTGTTAGCCGCTTTTGGCTATAGCTGTGGTGCTATTTGGTACTTGGGCAGTTTTGTGGTTATTTTGCACTTGTACAAAGATTTTGAGGCACTGATACGGTATCATATGCGCTGCCCTCAAGTGCTATAATCTCAAGCTTATCTCACTTGCTTACTATTATTATCAGCACCATTATCTAGAGCCTGCTCATCTCAAAGATGAGGTTTAATAAAAACCCACTCTAGACGACCTATAAGTAAAATATAGGGACAGCAATTACTAAAAATTATTACTCAGAAGGAATAGAATATGCGCCGCGTTGTTATCACTGGAGCAGGGATAGTCTCTTGTATCGGACATGATTTGGCCACTGTCGCTACTGCACTCAAACAAGGACAGTCAGGTATTACCTTTAACGAGTCTTATGCTGAGCATGACTTTAAATCTCAGGTCAGCGGTAGTATTGATCAGTCGACGCTAGATACCAGTGGCATCGACCGTAAACTAAAACGTTTTTTTAGTGACGCCAGCCTTTATGCTTATGTCAGTGCGTTGAGCGCTATCGAGCATGCAGGCTTGTCACTTGAGACCATCAATAGCAACCCGCGAGTTGGGGTGGTGGCAAGCTCGGGCGGCGCATCGACAGAGAACATCGTCAGTGCCATCGATGCGATGCGCGCCAAAGGTCTGCGCGGCGTCGGCGCGATGGCAGTCCCAAAAACTATGGGCAGCTCGGTATCGGCCGCACTGGCCACAGGTCTCAAAATCCAAGGGGTGTCTTATTCTCTTAGCTCAGCTTGTGCCACCTCGACACATTGTATCGGTCATGCCGCCGAGCTGATTCAACTTGGCAAGGCCGATGTGGTACTCGCTGGTGGTAGTGAGGCTGAGCACTGGACCCAGTCTTGTATGTTTGATGCCATGGGCGCGGTCAGTACTCAATATAATGACACACCAACCCTTGCCTCTAGAGCTTATGACAAAGACCGTGACGGTTTTGTCATCGCGGCAGGCGGCGCGATGGTGGTGGTCGAAAGCCTCGAACATGCAAAGGCACGCGGCGCCAATATCTTAGCAGAAATCGTCGGCTATGGTGCCAGCTCTGATGGCGCTGAGATGGTCGCCCCTAGCGGCGAAGGTGCAGTGCGCTGTATGCAACAAGCCTTAGCAGACGCAGGGCTAGAGAGGGTCGACTATATCAATACCCACGGCACCAGTACGCCACTGGGCGATATTACCGAGCTCAAAGCCATCGCGCAGGTGTTTGATGGTGATATCAGCAAAGTACCTGCGATCAGCTCTACCAAGTCGATGACTGGTCATAGTCTCGGCGCTGTCGGCGCGCAAGAGCTGATTTATTGCCTGCTTATGCTACAAGAAGGCTTTATCGCCCCTAGCATTAATGTCAAAGAACTAGACCCTGCTGCTAAAGGCTTTGATATCGTCACTGACAAGCGTGACGCATCACTTGAAACCATCATGAGCAATAGCTTTGGCTTTGGCGGTACCAATGCCACACTAATCATCAAAAAGTTTGACGCCTAAATAATGTCTGTAAACACTCATTCTACCAATCACGTAACTCCTACCCCATCGCCAGCTACTCACCCTAGCTGGCGTTTTGGTGCGCTGGGTGCAGCTGAGCTGTTGCCAAAACTGCAGCGCCACTTACTCAAGCAAGACGCTCAGGCCAACTGGCAACTGGTTTGGCTAAACAATGCTGGACGGTCAGTGATTGGCTTGCTACCCAAAATGGCTTGGTCTGTCTATGTGACCACGCCTGGGCCCAGACAGCCTGCCGCTTATACCGTCGTTGGCCGCCACCGTGACGACAAGCACGCGGCCACTTATCGCACCATGAGCTATGAAGCTTGGCAAGAAGTGCTCATTGCCTATGGTCAAACCCATCAGACCGAGACAAATAGCCAAGCAGATCCTAGCGATCCACCGCACTATCACCACGGGCTGATAGGGTTTATCGGCTATGACATCGCGTCTCACGAGCTGAGCCCAGCGGACGCTATCGAGCTGGCGGCGCAGCCCTGTGCGGTATTGGGGCATTACGACATATATCTGACGCCCTGCGATAGCGGTCATGGCTGGGCACTGCGTACTATAGGGCAACATACAGTAGCAGCTGAGGCAGACCCAGCGCTTGACTCGCTGATATCCTGCCTAGACTCACTAGAACAACAGCTATCTAAAGCAACTACTAGCATTGCAAAAACGCCTGCACCATTATACCTACAGCCGCGCTGGCACCAACATGACTATCAAGCCGCTTTTGATAAAACCCAATACTACCTAGAGCAAGGCGACTGCTATCAGATCAACCTGACCCAAGAATGGACAGGACAGCTGACGAGCGAGAGTACATCCACTCAGGCCACAAGTCTGATCGATTATTTGCCAGCGCTCCATCAAAACACCCAAGCGCCCTTTGCCGGGTACTTACAAACCCAGCCGCTTGATGACGATAGGTTTGATACTAGCGACAATAGCCGTGATGCTCGTGGCTCTCATCGCGTTAACGCTCAATTTGAGCTATTAAGCTGCTCGCCTGAGCTGTTTTTTACCTTTACCAAAGAACCTAATAGCGGCAAACATCATATCATCACCAAACCCATCAAAGGCACCATGCCGCGCAGTACCAATCCCACACAAGATAATGCCTATAAGCAGCAGCTGATCGATAGTGAAAAGGATCGCGCCGAAAACGTCATGATCGTCGACTTATTGCGTAACGACTTGGGTAAGTATGCCAAAATCGGTAGCGTCAAAGTACCCAAGCTGTTTGCTATCGAGAGCTTTAGTAATGTCCATCATATGGTCAGCACCATTCGCGCCGAGCTAAAAGACGACGCCCATCCGCTTACAGTGTTGTTTGGCAGCTTGCCAGCAGGCTCTATCACTGGCACGCCCAAAAAACGCGCTGTCGAAATCATCTCTGAGTTGGAACAAGCACCGCGCGGCGCATACTGCGGTACCATGGGCTATATGAATTTTGATGGAAGTGGACAGTGGAATGTACTGATACGCACGCTACAAGCACGCCATGCGCCACAGCAAAACACGCTTGTCAATTTATGGGCGGGCGGCGGTATCACGGTGGCCTCTGACTGCGCTGCTGAATATCAAGAGTGTCTAGATAAAGTGGGCAATCTATTGGACGTGCTGGCGCAAAAACCCTGACATAAAAAAGCCTGCACAGTATGATACTGACAGGCGTTGCGTTATGATACTGATAGGATAGGGATTAGCGCTACCTACTCAGCAGCGCTATCTATCGTGTTGCTATCTGCATGCAATACCGTCAGCGCCGCTATCAATCTTTGGTGCTGCTCGGCGGTACCGACCGTGATACGCATATACTCACTGATACGCGGCTTGTCAAAGTGACGCACGATGATGCCTTGCTCACGTAGAGCAGCGGCGACTTCGCTGGCATTACCCTCTTTAGGACGCGCAAACACAAAGTTGGTATGCGAAGGCAGCACTTGATAGCCCAATGACTGTAGGCTCGCTGTCAACGACTCACGCAAATCGATCACTTGCTGACGCGTTTGCTCAAAATACTCTACATCTAACACACTCGCCGTCGCCCCAGCTTGTGCCAACTTATCGAGCGGATAGCTGTTAAAGCTGTTTTTCATGCGTGTTAAGGCTTCGATTAATGAGGCATTACCAAAAGCCATCCCAACGCGCAAACCTGCCAGTGAGCGCGATTTGGAAAACGTTTGGGTGACCAAAATATTATCGCACTCGTTGATAAGACTCACAGCTGAAACCTCAGTCTCCAAGCTGCCCTCTTCTACTTGCGCAAAGTCGATATATGCCTCATCAATCACAATCACCGAGTTTGAGTGCTCACTTGCCAGCTTACGAATATCCGCAAGCGATAACAGCAGTCCTGTCGGCGCATTAGGGTTGGCGATAATGATGCCACTACAAGGCTGACGATAAGCATCCGGATCGATACTAAAGTCGTCTTCTAGCGCAATTTGCACCAGCTCTATACCAAAAGTATGGGCATACACAGGATAAAAACTATAGCCAATGTCAGGCGAGAGCACAGGGCGCTCTTTTAAGAAAAAACTGGCAAATACCAGCGCCAGCACTTCATCTGAACCATTGCCGACAAACACTTGATTAATATCAAGGTCATACAGCTGAGCCAAAGCGGCGCGCAGCTCATCAGACTCAGGTGCTGGATATAAGCGCAAATCATCCGCTTGCTGCGCTAAGACCTGAGCGATGGCCTCACCAACTTTAGGTGAGGGTGGAAACGGGTTTTCGTTGGTGTTTAATTTACATAAATTGTCGTGTTGCGGCTGCTCACCTGGTACATAAGGTGACAAGTTACGTGCTTTGGATGACCAAAGTCTGGTATCTATCTTTAACTCATTCATAAGTTATCCTACTATTAGCCACAAAGACTATCAAAGTTTACAGACTTAATATTTAAAAAACTAACGCTTGCTCGTTGGCGTAAAAGCATACGCCACTCATTGACACGCCGATTATTGATAACGATAACGGGCTGAGCGCGCGTGGGCCTCTAAGTCCTCACGCTGCGCTAAAATATCTGCCGTTTCGGCCAATGGCTTACTGCCCGCTGCGCTACAATAGATGATAGAGGATTTTTTTTGAAAATCATAAACACCAAGCGGTGAAGAAAAACGCGCCGTCCCCGATGTCGGCAATACATGGTTGGGGCCTGCACAGTAATCACCGATGGCTTCAGGGGTATGACGTCCCATAAAAATCGCCCCAGCATGACGAATATCAGCGAGTAAGGCATCAGGCTCATCGACCGACAACTCTAAATGCTCAGGCGCCACGCGGTTGATCACTGCCATGCCCTCCGCACGGTCTTTGACCAAAATCAGCGCGCCGCGGTTTTGTAATGAGTCGCGCGCGATATCCGCTTTTGGTAGCTCGCTTAAGGCTTTTTCGATTTCAGCTGCCACCGCGTCGAGCTGCTCGCGACTGGTCGTCACAAAGATGGCTTGGGCGATACGGTCGTGCTCTGCTTGTGACAACAAATCCATCGCCAACCAGTCTGCGCGATCTTGCGCCTGCCCTTCTGCGTACACCAGCACCTCAGAGGGGCCAGCAATCATATCGATGCCCACTTGACCAAATACCGCACGCTTGGCCGCAGCGACGTATTTATTACCAGGGCCGGTGATTTTGTCCACGGCTGGTATCGTCTCGGTACCATATGCCAACGCAGCAACCGCTTGGGCGCCGCCGATGGTAAAGACTCGGTCTACTTGTGCCAAGTGCGCCGCGGCCAACACCAGTGGATTGAGCACTCCATTAGGCGCTGGCACCACCATGATAACATCACTCACGCCAGCGACTTTGGCTGGGATGGCATTCATCAGAACCGATGAGGGATACGAGGCCAGACCGCCTGGCACATAGATTCCGACGCGATCTAGCGGGGTGATTTTTTGCCCTAAGCGGTTGCCCAGCGCATCTTCATACTGCCAGCTGTCTTGGACTTGGCGCTCATGGAAGCTCTGTATGCGCGCAGCAGCCGTGCTTAGAGCGGTTTTTACCGTGTCGTCTAATTGCTCAAAGGCCTCTTCAAGTGCGTCCTTAGATAGCTCTAACTCTTGCATGGTAGTCGCTGGATGCTGGTCAAACTGCTGAGTCAGTGCCAGTACCACGCTATCACCCTGATGACGCACTTGCGCGATGATATCATCAACGGTCGTTAACAAATCGGCGTCATTGACCGTCTCAAAAGCAAGCAGCTTGGTCAACTGGCTATCGAAATCGGCATCTTGGGTACTTAACTGGCGCATGAGCTAATCCTATATCTGAGCATGTATACTACTGAACATTAACGAGTAAAAACAAGCGAGTCTGATACTGTGATACGTATCTGTGGCTAGGGTCTGGTTTAGATTATACTGGGCTTTTATGTTTTGACAAACCCATACAACAAAACCAGTTTAGCACGCTATGCCTATCATAGAGCGCCAAACTGGTTTAAAAATTTGCATCACTGTACTTAATATTACCAATGAAGCACATTGTCTTTGCAAGTATGGATAAATGACACACTAAGGCATCAAACACTGAGCTGTTAAGCACTCGCAATGCTGTCTTTAAAGCTGTCCAAAATTGGCTCAAGCAAGGCGAACTTACGCTTGTAACTGACTTGATTGACAATGAGGCGCGACGATACATCGCAGATATGGTCACGGGCTTCAAGGCCATTGGCACGCAGGGTGTTCCCTGTATCGACCACATCGACGATGAGGTCTCCGAGTCCGACCAGCGGTGCCAGCTCCATCGAGCCGTAGAGTTTAATCACATCGACCTGCTGGCCTTGGCTGGCAAAATACGCCCGAGCCACATTGACGTACTTGGTGGCGATGCGCAGACGACGATTGGGCAATGGCGCGTCTTTTACGCCTGCGGTCATCAATTTGCACTGGGCAATCTGCAAATCCAGCAGCTCATACACATGGTTGGCACCGTGCTCAAGCAATACATCTTTACCCGCCACACCAAAATCCGCAGCGCCATGCTCGACGTAGGTCGGCACATCACTGGCACGCAAGATTAAGACGCGTACATTGGGGTTTGAGGTTGGAAAAATAAGCTTACGCGAGGCTTCAGGGTCTTCTAACAACTCAACGCCCGCTGCGCGCAGCAAAGGCATGGTTTCTTCCAAAATACGGCCTTTAGATAAGGCCAGTGTTAAGCCTGAAAATTCCTCATTGACTTGGTTTAATAAACCATCATTTGATTGGCGGGTGCTTGCTTCGGTCATAATGACATCGTGTCCATGTACAGTTGGCATCCCCGATAGCGGGGCGTGAGTTTATCAGTGCTAAACGATGGGGGTAAACCTTCATGCACTAGCCTCTAAAGGACATGGCGCATAAGGGTTGACTGAGTCGTTCAGTGTCTGACTGACTTAAGGCATGGTTTTATGTAATTGCTGACAAAAACCAGTAAAAAACTGCCGCTTAGTCGTTGCTATTGTTGCTATTGATACGTTCGATATTGACGCCGAGCGCACGCAGTTTGCTTTCTACATTTTCATAGCCGCGATCGATATGATAAATACGGTCGATCAAGCTCTCACCTTCGGCGGTCGCCGCGGCCATCACCAATGACATCGATGCGCGTAAATCGGTCGCCATCACAGGCGCGGCGGTAAAGTTTTCAACGCCCTTAACTAAGGCGGCATGGCCATCCACCTGAATGGATGCGCCCAAACGATTGAGCTCTGGCACGTGCATATAGCGGTTTTCAAAGATATTTTCGATAAAGGTACTGGTGCCATCGGCCAGACAGCTAATCGCCATGAGCTGCGCCTGCATATCTGTTGGAAAGCCAGGATGCGGCTGAGTGCGGATATTGACAGGTCTTGGTCGACCCGTCATTTGCGCGCGCACCCAGTCATCACCTGTGGTAATCACTGCGCCCATATCTTCAAATTTCTCTAACACAGGGGTCAATAACAGCGCAGAGGTGTTTTTGGCCAATACATCACCACGAGTCATCAGCGCGCCTGCCAGATACGAGCCTGTCTCGATACGATCCGCCACTACTGAATACTCACAACCATGCAGACGCTCAACGCCTTCGATGGTCATGGTTGAGGTACCGATGCCGCTTATCTTGGCACCCATCGCGACCAGCATGTTGGCCAAATCCACCACTTCTGGCTCCAGCGCGCAGTTGCCAAGCACTGTGGTACCTTTAGCAAGGGCGGCCGCCATGATGACGTTTTCAGTGCCGCCGACCGTGATCATGTCAAACGAAAAGTTACAGCCGATTAGTTTGCCGCCTTTTGGCGCTTGCGCTTTGACATAGCCGTTTTCGACGCTGATAGTAGCGCCCATGGCCTCAAAGGCTTTGAGGTGCTGATCGACAGGACGCGAGCCGATCGCGCAGCCACCTGGCAATGAGACTTCTGCTTCGCCAAAACGTGCCAGCAACGGCCCCAATACCAAAATCGATGCGCGCATGGTCTTGACCAGATTATAGGGCGCATAAAAATTATCGATGGTTTTGGTATCACACGTGACCGTATCGCCTTGTTTTTGAATATTGATGCCCATGCCACCGATCAATGCAATCAGGGTACGCACATCTTGTAGCGATGGCACATTATGCAATGTCGTTGGGGTCTCAGCCAATATCATGGCCGCAAGTAACGGCAGCGCGGCATTTTTGGCGCCTGAAATCGTAACTTCCCCTGCAATACGACTACTACCCGTGATTAAAAATTGATCCATAAAAGTGGCAACCTAGCGATGAGTATAAAAAATGAATATAAAAAACAAAAACCAAACCACCAAAACCTGCGATTTAGACAATAAATGAAGCCATAGGCTTGAGGCGTCTAATTAACAGGCTTAAGCATAACGTCTCGTCATAAAGAGTGACGTTTAGCCTTTTGATTGAGCGTCCCACTCAGCGGGCGTCAATGCTTGAATATTGAGCGCATGAATATCTCCGCTGGCGATCTTGTCATTGACCAGCGCATATACCGCTTGCTGACGCTGAACGCTGCGTTTGCCTTCAAAGCTGGCATCGACCACGCGCACATCAAACTTGTTGCCTTGATTGGCCGCTTGAATAAAAGCGTCTGGGAAATGAGTCTGTAAAAATGCAATCAAGTCGTCAGCGTTCATGCTCATAAATCTCTCTGCCTTAAATATAAAATAGGGTATGAATATAAAGTGAAGACATTATAACAAGAGTTTGGCTATCTTACAGTATTGTCTTGCTTTACCGTGTTTTATGACGCAGTAGCGACCAGTCAGTCATGCCTACAATGCATCTCACCCTTTATCGTTATTTGAGGACATCATCTAGGTAGCTAAGCACCTGCGCGCGCACATCATTGACCCAGCGTAGCGGCGGTGCCATCGCCCCAATACTGGTCGCATGGCTGGCACTTGCTATTTCACCGTTTTTGACAGAGACGCCAGCGGCTTTTAGTGCGTGCGTCATTTTGATGGTATTGCTGTCGTGGACGATGTCGTCTTTTTCGGCCGTCAATAATAAATAAGGCGGCTGCTTTCCTTTGATATGACGATCGGGCATCACCTCATCTGGCGTAGCAGTGGCAGCAAAGGCCGATGCGCTATCAAACTTACGAAAGTCATAACTGTATGGGCCCGCGATTCCGACGACTGCCCCTACATCGCTTGGCTTGATATGATAAGGTGCCAAAAAATCCTCGTTGACGACCGCTGCCACGGCGTTGAACGCTCCAGCAGAGTGCCCAATTACCGCCACACGAGCAGGATCGGCATGCAAGCTGGCCGCATTGTTTAGGCTCCAAGCGATCGCCTGTGCGGTGTCTTTGACATAAGCGGGATAAACATGCTCAGGCGCCTTACGATAATTGATCACCGCTGTGACATAGCCTGCCTGAGCCAAACTCTGGCCGACAAAGGCGTATTGCTCTTTACTCCCACTCTCCCATGATCCGCCATGGACAAACACCACCATCGGATAACGATCACTGATTGCGCTTTGTGCCGTCATGGCACGGGCCAACGGCTTGGGATAATAAATATCTAAATCCTGTAAGGGCTGATCGCCGTACAAGATGTCTTTGCTGACCCCAACACCGCCGCCTGAGGTAATCCCATTGACGAGAGTCAAAGGTGATAACGCCTGCGCGCTTTGGCTTGCCAGCACCGCGCCGCCAATTGCCAACAGCGCCGCGCCCGTCACTTTTAGCACCTTCTTACTTGCTGCTTGAGTGTCAGCGCTTTTTGCATTTGTCTTGCGACGGTGCTGGTGCTTGTGACCATCATCATAGTCATGATGCCGCTTGCGTGCTTTAAGATCCTTCATCGCCAGTGTCCTTTATTCATTTATCACCAATCATTTATCGCTAACCACGTATAGTGAGTTCAGTATAAAAACGATACAGTGGGACTGGGGTAAATTTTACGCAGCCTCTGTCGGCGCAGGCACAGCACGCAAGGAAAATTTATACCAGTTCCACGTTGACATATAATGTATCTGTTTTATTGAGAATCGACTATATCATCAGTCACTTACTGCGGATTATTTATAGCCATTCATTTACAGAGTGATCAGTTTACTGGCTGCCAAAAGTTTTCTCGTGCTTTTCCTGTTACTCGTGTTTAGGCTTCTTGTCATCAGCGGCGGCTATATCAGCGCCAAATACAATCGAGACACTGGCTCACGATAAAATAAGGTATTATTGATTTTGATAAATATCGACACTCTCACTAGCAGAAGCCTCACTAGCAGAGGAATCAATAGGCGCACCCGCCTCGGTCACCACTATAGGCGTAGTGGAGCGGGCATGGCTGGGCGCGACTGCACTGCTCGGCTCATCAGCAACGCGCGCGGCAGCCGAGCGCTGCACAACTGGCGCTAACGCCGGATTGGCCAGATTGTCCTCATACATAATATCGTCTTCACCAATCTTTACCCCTCTATCGTCGACAACGGTCGTCAATAGCACAAGCTCGGTCACTCCTACGGTGTTGTTGGCGATATCGATTAAGTGGCTTTGCTGCGTCGGTGTCACACGCCCCATGACATAGACCACGCCGTTGTTGCTCACCACCTTGATTTGAGAGGCTTTGACGCCGTTACTTGTCGCGACTTTGGCCAGCATTTTTGAGGTGATATAACCATCATGGACAGTCGAGCTATAGCCCTTTGAGGCACTGACGGTCAGCTCATTATAGACACGGCGCACATCTGGCATGGAGCTGACGACGTTTTCTATCTCCGTCTTGATCGCAGCACTTGGCACCTCACCGCTCAGCAGTACTTCACTATTAAAGCTATCGATACTCATGCGGCTGGTCTGCTGCAAGTCTTCTTTTAGGCCATAAACATTGATTTTGGCAGTGTGTTCGATGCTACGATCCAGCAGGCGCTGCGGAATGGTACGCTCAGTCATGGGCACACCATACGTCCCTTGTGTACTGTTGGTCAGATAATTGGTGGTACAACCCGTACTAATGACGCTTGCCAGCAGCACAGCACCTATCGTCATGCGGTATGATGAGCCAAAAATAGCAGTGCGCAAGTGCATCCGTGTCATGATTTACCTCTTAGAGCCTGATGAAATAAGTAAAATATTGGCGATGATTAATACGCAAGACATGCCATCGCTTTTTTATTGAGCTACTTTACTCAATTTTTTAGGTGAACGCTTAGGCTTTTGGTAACGATAACTCAACCGACAAACACCTTAGCATCGCTCGCTCACGCTCAGGCTCATTAATATAATAAGAATCAACACCAAGCGTGCCTTATCAAGTATTACCACGCATTTGCCATAAACGCGCCTATCAGCCACTGCGGCGACTCAGCCGTGCGGGCTTCTGCGGGTTTGTGCTTGCCAGCAGTATCATAAGCAATGACATCAAACCGGCAATCAAAATCTCTATACTCAGGATGCTGCTGCAAAAAATAGCGCGCCGCCTTGATAAGTTTGTTTTGCTTGGATTTGGTGACGCTCAGCAGCGCATCGCCAAACCCTGATTGTCGCCGTTGACGCACTTCGACAAATACTAGGGTCGACCATGCCGCGCCCGTCTCTAGCATGACCAAGTCAAGCTCGCCGATTTTGGGCTGTTGCCAGTTTTGTGCAATCAGCGTCAAGCCTTGCGCCTGCAAAAACGCACAAGCGCGCTGCTCAAACAAGCTGCCTTGACGCTGCTTGGGCGAGCTAAGGCGTAAGGGTTTGTGATGAGTCATAAGAGCAAGATACCTGCTGAACATTTCAGAATTATCATAGCACAACATGATAAACTAACCACTTTTGCGCTTTGTCTATATATTTGGTCTGTCACCATGGCCTGCAGTCATGGTTCTGTTACGGTCTTTATCTCGATGTTGTGCTAAAGACCACACATCAAACGCCAAGATAGAGCATGGCGCTATATTGTATGCCCGACTTTTATAACAGAGGTTTTCATGTCCATCCCTACCGCGATGCCAGCTTGTTTATATATCGTTGCCACGCCAATTGGTAATCTGAGCGACATGACGCCGTATGCCATCGATGTCTTAAAACAAGTGGCCATCATTGCCTGTGAAGACACCCGCACCTCCGGCAAACTGCTATCGCACTTTGGTATCCATACCAAAGACAACAGTAGCGAGGCTGACGCGCCCAAAACGCATAATAAGCTGTGGGCCTATCATGAGCACAACAGCGCCATCCAAACGCCAAAGATTATCGAGATGATCCAGCAAGGTCATTCCGTCGCTTTGATCAGTGATGCTGGCACGCCACTGGTCAGTGACCCAGGCTATCAGTTGGTACAAGCGGCGCATGCCGCTGGCGTGAGAGTATCACCTGTGGTGGGTGCATCGGCTGCCATTGGTGCGCTATCGGTCGCAGGGCTGCCATCAGATCGCTTCAGCTTTATTGGGTTTTTGCCTGCCAAAACTCACGGTCGCCAAAAACAACTGACCGCCTTAACGACACGCACCGAAACCTTGATATTTTATGAAGCGCCGCACCGCATTCTAGCAAGCTTAGCGGACATGGCGGCGATATTTGGCGCTGATCGTGAAGTGACGTTTTGCCGTGAGCTGACCAAAACCTTTGAGACCGTGTACAAAAGCACGCTTGGCAACTTAATTGAGTTTGTCAAAGCCGATGACAATCAGCAGCGCGGCGAAATCGTCTTGGTAGTCGCAGGTGCCAATACCGCACAAGACGCCGACGACATCAGTGCGCACGATGCGTTACTACAACGCCTACTGGAGGATTTGTCGGTCAAAAAAGCCGCCGCCTTGGCCGCTGATATCACTGGCGTGAAGAAGAACGCGCTCTATCAGCGCCTGCTTGAACTACAAGCAAAATAGCTTGTGGTTATAAAAAATACTATGCCAACAAATTAATCATTGAGTGAGGAGAGAGCAAATGTACGATGTAATGGCAATAGGCAACGCCTTGGTGGACCACGAATACCTACTGTCCGACGCTGCCCTAGAAGAGACGGATCTGACCAAAGGCAATATGACACTGGCGGCTATCGAAGAGCAACAGCAGCTACTGGCGTATTTTAAACTGGCAGAAATCGCACCCTCAAAACAAGCTGGTGGCGGCTCAGCGGCCAATACCATGTACACCTTTGCCAGCCTCGGTGGCAAGCCGTTTTATGCTTGCCGCGTCGGTGATGATGCTCAAGGTGAGTTTTATCTAAAAGACTTGCACACTGCAGGCGTCGCTACTTCAAAAAAATCCGTACATACAGGCGGCGTCACAGGCTCTTGTGTGGTGGCGGTGACCGAAGATGGCGAGCGTACCATGCAAACTTATCTTGGAACCTCAAGCGACATCACAGCAGAAAACGTCGATTTTGACGCGCTGACGCAAGCCGACTGGCTGTATCTAGAAGGCTATCTGGCGATGACTGAGAGCATCCAACCTGCGATGACCAAGCTGCGCCAGCAAGCAGGTATTCATAACGCCAAAATCGCGGTGAGCTTCGCTGACCCTGCGGTGGTGAAGTTTGCCAAAGACGGCCTACTCAATATGCTCGGCAATAAAGTGGCAGTGATATTCTGTAATAGCGAAGAGGCCAAGCTATTTACTGACAAAAAACAAATCAAAGCCGCCGCCCGCGCGCTCCTTGAGCATTGCCAGACCGCAGTCGTCACCGATGGCGCGAATGGCGCAATCATCGCCCACAAGTCAGACGACCACTCAGAGCTGAAGATTTATGAAGTCGCCACGCCAGCGGTGGCCAATGTCATCGACACCAATGGCGCAGGTGATAACTACGCGGGCGCTTTTTTATATGCGCTATCGCAGCACTATAGCCTGCCTGAGTGTGGTCGTCTGGCAAGCGCTGTCGCTGCCCAAGTTATTCAGCAATTTGGCCCGCGCCTTGCCTCCCAAGACTATAAAGAGATTGCGCAGCGCGTATTATCCGCTTAATAAGCATGTAGTCTAAGCGATATTTCTTGCCAAATAAAAGCCCATATCTTATCGATATGGGCTTTTTTGTGAAGTATAAGAAAAGTATAACTAGTGTACGGACATGGCTAGTATGACGATATTAAGCCGCAGCCAATGCTTGTGCCAGATCGGCTTTGATGTCGTCGATATGCTCGATACCGATAGAGAGACGCACCATGTCAGCACTGACCCCAGCGTTGGCAAGCTCTTGCTCATTGAGCTGGCGATGGGTGGTGGTCGCTGGGTGACACGCCAACGATTTGGCATCACCGATATTGACCAAGCGCGTGATCATCTGCAGCGCATCGATAAAGCGGGCGCCAGCCTCCAGCCCGCCTTTTACCCCAAAGGTTAAAATAGCTGAAGGCGTGCCTTTCATGTATTTTTTGGCCAGCTCATGCTCAGGGTGGTCCGATAGACCTGCGTATTTAACCCAAGCGACTTTGTCATGGTCGCGCAGATACTCAGCGACGGCTTTGGCATTTTGTACATGGCGCTCCATACGTAGGCTGAGCGTCTCCATGCCTTGCAAAATACCAAAAGCATTTAACGGGCTGATTGCCGCTCCAGTATTGCGTAGCGGTGCCACACGGGCGCGGGCAATAAACGCCGCAGCGCCGACGTCTTTGACAAAATTGACACCGTGATAGCTCTCATCTGGGGTATTGAGCAGCGGGAAACGCTCAGGATAGTCGCCCCAAGGGAACGTACCACTATCGACAATCGCGCCGCCGATCGAGGTGCCTGTACCGCTCATGTACTTGGTCAATGAATGAATGACAATATCCGCGCCAAACTCAAACGGGCGGCAGAGCGCAGGCGTCGCCACCGTACTATCGATTACCACAGGCACGCCATACTCGTGAGCGATATCACTTAGCGCTTGGATATCTACGATATTGCCCAGCGGATTACCGATACTTTCAGCAAACACCATCTTGGTCTTATCATCGATAAGATCGCGAATCGCTTCTGGCTCTTTGTGGTCAAAAAAGCGTACTTCGATGCCTTGACGCGGTAGCGCATGAGCAAACAAATTATAAGTACCGCCATATAGCGTCGATACCGCAACGATATTATCACCCGCTTCACAAATCGTCTGAATGGCATACGTGATGGCCGCCATGCCTGACGCCACCGCCAGCGCCCCGATACCGCCTTCTAATGCAGCCACCCGCTCTTCTAGTACCGCATTGGTTGGGTTCATGATACGGGTATAGATATTGCCTGCGACCTTGAGATCAAACAAGTCAGCACCGTGCTGGGTATTGTCAAACGCGTATGAGCTGGTGTGATAAATGGGTACGGCGACCGCTTTGGTCGTTGGCTCAACTTGGTATCCGGCGTGGATGGCCAAGGTTTCAAGACGCGGTGTACTCTGGTTTTGCTGGTCTGGTTGTCCGTCACTCATACTGTGCTCCTGTTTAGGTATTTATGATTCAATAAGGATATCATGATAAAGAATGTCAAATCGTTATCTTTACGCCGCTGTCGCTAAACGCCATCTACAAAAACGATAGGCATAAAAAAAGCTGAGTTAATCATAACTCAACTTCTTTATGAAAAGAATAGCAAATCATTCATCTCTTAATGACAAAAATTCATAAGCGACCATACCATTTGATCTAAGTAGCTTCGTTTAAGTAGCGTTGTCTAAGCTGAATGGTCTGAGCGACTTTGCCGTACCGATTATTTATAATACGCATTTTCAGTACGGCTGTGGTCGGTGTCGTCAACCACTTGCGTCAGCTCAGGAATCTGCTGCTTAAGCTGGACTTCGACACCTTGGCGCAAGGTCATATCTACCGCTGAGCAGCCCTGACAGCCACCACCGAACTTTAGCACAGCTGTCAGACCAACGCCTTCTTCGTCGATCAGCTCTAGCAAGTCCACCATACCGCCGTGCGCGGCCAAGCCTGGGTTAATCTCTGATTGCAAGATATAGTTGATACGCTCTTCGACACTGGCGTCAGCACCGACCTTTGGTACTTTTGAGTTTGGCGCACGGAAGGTGAGCTGCCCACCAAAACGGTCTTTATTATAATCAATCACCGCATCTTCTAAGTACGGCACTGAAGCCGCCTCGATAAACGCCGAAAAATCGTCATACGTAAGCACCAAATCCGCGCTGTCTTCTTCGCCTGGCTGATTGTACGCCATGCAGCACTCGGCGCGCGGCGTACCTGGATGCTCAACAAAAATACGGACACCGATACCGTCGGTGTCTTGCTTGGCCAACAAGTCGGCCAAATAACCTTGCGCCGACTCTGTGATAGTGATGTTACTTTTTACGTCCGCTTGCTCAGTATCTAGCGCTGACTCATAGTCTGCTGACTGATCCAACTGATTAGCAGCTTGATTGTGCTCACTCATAATGTTTCCTATGTGTTATGACACAAACGCGATACCTGTCGTGGCTACTGTGTCGTGAATGTAGAGTGTGTAACGATATAAGGGGGTACCAACTGCACCGATTTATCATCTGATGGGCGTGTCTGTCACGGGTTGCTCACGCCTACCAAGGCTTTGTGGCATCTATACTCATTATTATAGCGTATTCAGGCGACAATTCCGACTGCCCCACTGTGAATTAACACCGCTTGCAGATAGCCTTGCCCTGTGTCTGATCGTTGATATGCTCTCCTTTATATAAAGACGACTCTCATATTTATCAAGCAGCACCTCCGTGGTTGTTTCTCAACGCTTGACGTTTTAACCTCTGAAGCTCTAATTCCTGAAATTCCTGATGCCTTAATTCCTAGCGCCTTATTTCTGATACCTTTATTATTTATCGCTCAATCTGCTTCATTCATATACTCATTTGGCTAGGTTGGTCGCAAAGCGGCCATCACAGACTCATCAATTATGGTATAACTAAGCGGCAGCTATAGGGATATTGTGATAAAAACTGAGGGTAAAAGAGCGCTTTATGATGACACGGACGCGGCATCTAGTGACGACCAAGGACGGCGAGAAAATAGCCGTTTGGCGGGTAGCAAACAGTATCAAACAACACGCAGACGCAACGGCTGGCGCACCTTGCGCCCCTGACACAAGCGTCAAGGCACAAAATATATTTTTGACCCATGGCACCTTTTCAGACAAACAAACCTGTCTAAAAATCGCCGAGCATCTGGCCGGTCTAGGCCATCAGTGCTACATCATGGAGTGGCGCGGCCATGGCGACAGCCCAGCGCCTAAAGAAGCGTTTGATTTTGAGACCGTCGCAACCTATGATTATGAGGCGACTTTTCGCTACTTTTTTGATGAATTACAACTCAATAATCTGCACTGCGTCACCCATAGCGGCGGCGGCGTGGGCCTAACGATGTTTTTGATTCAATATCCAAATTATATCGATAAAATCAACAGCGCCACTATGTTTGCCTGTCAAGCATTTGGGGCGGCCGCCAGCCCTATCAGCTACGCCAAAATACTTGCCGCTAAGCTTTTGACAAAAGCGGTCGGTTATATCCCTGCCAAAAAGCTCAAACTGGGGCCGATCAACGAAAGCTATCACACCATGAACCAGTGGTTTGATTGGAACTTACAACAAAACTTTAATAGCAGCCGCAAACAGACTGCCGACAATACCCATTTTGATTATCGACAGCACATGCCGATGGTTACGATACCTATCTATGCCATCAGTGCCAAAGGCGATAATTTCATCTCCCCAACTGCTGACTGTCGGCGGTTTTTTGATGCCTTTAACCACGCTACTAATAACAGCCCTTCTTCTGCCCCTACTCCTACTAATAATAACGCTACCAATGTCTTTCGAGAGTATGCGCGCAGCCGTGGTGATTTGGACGATTATACCCATAGCCGCATTATGATTAGCCGTCATGCGGCAACAGAGATTTGGCCAACGGTCGCCGCTTGGATCGAACAGCACGCCAGATGACTTGATCTTTATGCCGCCAGATGATCACCATCGTAAAGGCGTTAGCGCCTGCTCGCTCCTTTTTTGGTAAACCAGCAAACCCATAATCAGCAAACCCATACACGGTATAAAACATCTTTGCACTTGTCAGTGGCGCTGCTGCTGTGTCAGTATTGGCAGCATGGTTTTTAGCCTTTATTTTTATTAACGACATATCAATGGCAGGACAGTGGCACATATGGGTGATTCAGTAGAGCAGCAAACAGATAAGCGCAGACACTATCGTTATCTGGTCTTTATCGGACGTTTTCAGCCTTTTCATCGAGGGCATAAAGCAGTCGTCGACGAGGCGCTACAGCGCGCTGATGAAGTGATTATGCTGATTGGCTCAGCCAACCTACCACGCAGCCTACGCAATCCTTTTAGCGTCGCTGAGCGTGCCGCGATGATTAAGGGCGCGTACTCATCTGCTGATGCCGCGCGCATCCACTGCGTGGGGTTAGATGATGCACTATATAATGACACGCGCTGGCTCCAATACGTACAAGCCGGTGTCAAATCTGTCACCGGTGATTTGCAAAGTGATATCGGCCTGATAGGACACTCAAAAGACAGCTCGTCGTATTATCTATCATTGTTTCCCAACTGGGATTCTGTCTCTGTTCCCAATTATCACAACCTATCAGCCACGCCTATCCGCGACAGCTATCTGATGGGGGCGACGCCAACACCTGAGCGTACGCCTGAGTCCACCCGTCACGTGCTCGATGATTTCAAAAAAACCGAAGACTATCAACAGCTGCACGAAGAAGCCGATTTTATCGATAAATATAAAAGACAATGGCAGGCTGCGCCCTATCCGCCCACCTTTATGACTGCTGATGCGCTGATTGTACAATCAGGCCATATCTTATTGGTAGAGCGCCGCAGCATGCCAGGACGTGGGCTTTGGGCGTTGCCTGGTGGGTTTGTGAACCCAAAAGAGACCTTGTTTGATGCCTGTATCCGTGAGCTGCGCGAGGAGACACGCCTCAAAGTCCCTGAGCCAGTATTACGCGGCTCTTGTCATAGTCAGCATACCTTTGACGATCCGTACCGCTCCGCGCGCGGTCGTACGATTACCCAAGCGTTTTATTTTCAGCTAAAAAACGACCCAAAAGGCTTGCCCAAAGTCAAAGGCGGCGACGATGCGGCCAAGGCTTTTTGGCTACCGCTGGCTGAGCTGGACGCCACCATGATGTTTGAAGACCACTATGCGATCATTACCAAAATGGTAGGGCTATAATTGGCAATCAGCGCACTGAGTTTTTATGATTATTGCGTTAAAAACAGGATAAGTAACGTTTTTATGCCGGCACCGATAGACGGTAACGGCTCACCGCCGCAGCTGTCATATGACAAGGCAGCCGCAGCATCTCAACGCAGAGGAGTTCTGTGATGTACACTGGCAATCTGAGTAACTTAATCTTAAATAGCGACAGCTACAAGACCTCACATTGGGTGCAATACCCAAGCGGTAGTGAGTATCTGTCAAGCTACATTGAGGCGCGTAAAGGCGACTACGACGTGGTGTTTTTTGGTCTGCAAGCTTTTATCAAAGAGTACCTCAGCACCCCTATCACCCATCAAGATATCGATGAAGCCGAAATGGTCATTCAAGCGCATGGCTTGACGTTTAACCGTGCAGGCTGGGAGCGTTTGGTCGATAAACACGGTGGCTACCTGCCACTACGTATCGAGGCCGTCCCTGAAGGCAGCGTCGTCCCTGTCTCAAACGTCGTCTGCCAAGTCATCAATACCGATCCTGAGTTTTACTGGCTACCAAGCTATATCGAGACCGCACTGCTACGTGCTATTTGGTACCCCTCCACCGTCGCTAGCGTCTCGCATTACTGTAAAGGCATCATTCGTCAGGCCCTAGAAAAGTCTGCCGACAATAGCGACTCGCTTACGTTTCGGCTGCATGATTTTGGCGCGCGCGGTGCCTCTAGCCAAGAATCAGTCGCTTTAGGCAGTTTGGCGCATTTAGTAAACTTTGCAGGGACCGACTCGATGACGGCGCTGGTCGCCGCCAGCCGTTGGTATCGGATGGATAAAGACATGTCAGCGTTTTCGATTCCGGCCGCCGAGCACAGTACCATGACCGCTTGGGGCCGCGACGGCGAGACAGCTGCCTTTGCCAATATGCTTACGCAGTTTGGCGGCGCGGGCAAAAGTGTCTCTGTGGTCTCTGACAGCTATGATTTATGGAACGCCATAGATAATATCTGGGGCGGCCGCCTCAAAGACGAGGTCAAAAACATGGGCGGCACGCTGGTCATCAGACCAGACAGCGGCGAGCCTGCCAAAGTGGTACGCGAAGCTTTAGAGCGCTTGGCTGTGAAGTTTGGCACCACCATCAATAGTAAAGGCTATAAGGTATTGCCAGATTATGTGCGTATCATTCAAGGTGATGGCATCAGCCCAAACACTTTAGGCAGCATCATCGATGTGGTGCTAAAGGCTGGGTTTAGCGCGGATAACATCACCTTTGGGATGGGCGGCGGATTATTGCAGCAAGTCAACCGCGACACCATGAGCTGGGCGATGAAAGCCAGCGCCATTTGTATCGATGGCGTTTGGAAGGATATCTATAAGGATCCTGTGACCAGCCGCTCAAAACGCTCAAAAAAAGGCCGCTTGGCGTTGATCGATCAGACCCATGGCCAACCAAAAACCATCAAACTAGACGACTTATCGACTGCTAACAACCTACTACGGGATGTGTATGTCGACGGTAAGCTGTTGATCGACGACAGCCTGACCACCATTCGGGAGCGTGCAGGATGGTAGCTTCTCTAAATTTATCCAAAAAAGATATGCTGCTTGCGCCAATTTATCTGTATCAAGGTATCAAGGTCAAACGAGATACGGTACGCCTCCCTGAGCCTACCGGTGAGAGATGCGGCCGGGTCACTCTAGTGTCAGCGACTAAGACGCCCGCCCAAGCATCGAAGCCTGGGCTACAGCTGATGATCGTCGGCGACTCCGCAGCAGCAGGGGTCGGGACGTTGACGCAGCAAGAGGCGCTGGCAGGCAAGCTGATCCCCATTTTGCAGCAGCAGCCAGTTATTCATAGCCAGTTTGCTGAGATTGTCTGGTCGTTGCAGGCGACGACGGGGCACACCAGCTTTGATATTTTGCGGCGATTGTATGTGCTGTCTGCGCCCAGCCAACCTGTTGATATCATGGTTTTGAGCGTCGGGGTCAATGACACCACAGCGAATGTCTCACCTGACCAGTGGCAACAGCAACTCGAGCAGATCATCGCCATTGCTCAGCGCAAGTTTGGCGCGCGCAAGATTGTCTTCTCAAGTCTACCGCCGATGGCGCAAATGCCAGCACTACCCGCGCCGCTCAACGCCTTTATCGGTACCAAAGCCATGGCGCTCGACAAGGTATTACAAAACGTGTGTCAGGCTCAGGACGGTGTACATTACATGGCCGCTGACTTTGCGATGATGGCCGAAATGCACAGCGGCAGCGGCCCCATTGATAGCGCAGCGATGTTTGCCAGTGATGGCTTTCATCCCAGCAGCTTAACTTATGGCTTGTGGGCGCAGCAGCTGGCAGCGCTAATCGCACAGCTCCTTGAGCGCTAACAGATGCTGGCTGATTTGACATAAAAAAACCGCTGAATGATCAGCGGTTTTTTTATACTGCGCCATATAACATGACGCGATAAGCGCATATTACTCAGCAGAGTCAGCCGCTTTTTTGCTACGGCCACCGAATGCACCAAAGCGTTTGTTAAAGCTAGCAACACGGCCTTCAGTAGAGGTTTTACGCTGCTCACCTGTATAGAATGGGTGCGATGCACTTGAGATATCAAGTGGGAAGTATGGGTATTCTTTACCTTCGTACTCACGAGTGGCTTTTGTGCTGACCGTTGAGCGAGTCAAGAAAAACACATCAGCGTTGGTGTCGTGAAACAAAACTTCTTGGTAGTTAGGATGGATATCTTTACGCATAATAATCTCTCTATGTCCGATGTATGTATCAGGCGGCTTGATGAGCAATCAAACACATGCTGGCATACGTAACTGAGGCACTAAGGACATGTCTAAGAGTGGCAACTGCATCACTGGCTTATTCCAGCACCCAACACCACGCCTCTGTTCACTTAGCCTTTCCCCAGCGGGAAAATCAAACCGCGATTTTAACGGTTTTTGGCATTTGATGCAAGAGCATGTCCCAACTTTGCGCGGCATCTTTTACCCATACTAGAGCCGTGCTGGCGCTTCTACGCCGCTCCCTGCTAAATTAAAAACCTATGCTCAGCCTTTTATATTCAATATATTACATAAAAGCCTTTCTCTTCTTGTTTACCCCTTGGTTTGTTGGTATATTCGTATATACGGATTTATAAATATAAAGACAAACCTCTGAAGGAGCAGAAGGATGGATACCGTACAGATAGATTTTCTTAATATCGATCAACAGTGGGACAAAAAGATAAAACACTGTCATTTTGATATATATCATTTATCGGGCTGGGTGGCGGCGTCGGCGATAGTCGATAAAGGTACGCCGATGGGACTGATGGCCACCTATAAAAACAAACAGCTTTTTTTGCCCATTATCATCCGTGAAATAGACTCGGCATACTGGGATGCAACCACCAGTTACGGCTATGGTGGCCCACTGATGGACAAGTCGCTTAGTGATACGGAGGCAGACTATATGCTGCAGGCAGTAAAAGAGCGGCTTTTTGCTAAAGGCTGCGTGTCGTTATTTATGCGCCTGCACCCTATTATCAATAAAGACTGGATACCGACGGTTGGTAAGGCTTTGACTCATGGCCTTACGCTGATGTCTGATCTGAGTCAGTCTGAGGCTGCACACTGGAGCGAGACGCAAAACCGTCATCGCCGAGGCATCAAAAAAGCCATCAAGCATAATGTCGTGACCAAAATTGAGCGGTTGACCAAAGCCAGTGCGCTGGTGTTTTCTACCATTTATAAAGAAACCATGGCGCATGTGCAGGCCGATCAATACTACTTTTTTGATGACGATTACTTTTTTAATCTGCTAGAAAACCTACAAGACCGGATACTACTCATCACCGCCTATCAAGACGATACGCCGATTGCATCGGCTATTTATACCCTCTGCCGAGAGTCTGGCATCATGCAGTTTCACCTCGGCGGCACGTGCGGTGCCTACTCTCATCTGCAGCCCTCCAAGCTAATTACCCATACCGCCCGCAGTTGGGGTAGAGAAAACAACTATCACATTCTCCACCTAGGCGGCGGTGTGGGCGGGGCGCTGGATTCTTTATACGAGTACAAAAAAGGCTTTAGCTCACAAGAGTTGCTGTTTAAGACCTATAGGCTCATCATCAACCCAGACAAGTATGCCAAGCTGGTGGCCGAGCGTAGGCTGACCCCAGACGAGTCACATTCAGACTTTTTCCCCTTATATAGAAAACCTACCACCACCGTGCCTGCGGCAAAAACCGCACCAGCTGAAGCGCTCGCAGATATATAGAGCGCCCTTCACATTCGTCTTTTATACGACCATCATCTTAACCACCATCCCTCTAACCGTCATAAGCCAATACGAAAAGCAGCCAAAACCATGGCTGTTCTTGACTAGGGCGTATCTTTATTTTAAAAATGTGGATAAAGATAAGACACATTGCTGTCAAATAAAAAAATGAATACCAGTAGCGCTATCTCTGGTTTAAGGTTTGTTGATTATATAGCGCAGGCTAAAAACACGGTGGCAGCTGTCACCCCTGATCGTTTTTAGCCAATGTTTATTCTAAGATTACCAGACTGCCTACCTTTTCATCGCTTGATACACAATATGGGTTGTCATGCTATCGGCGCTACTGACAAAACTCATGCATGTACTTACGTATTTGTCATCTTATGCTCGCCTCAACTTTCGTAAAATGCCCCCTATATTACAACAGCTTTATATAAATGATTAGCATTGAGTAGGGCGCGTCCTCAATTCAATCGATAGCCATCTAAATGGGCTAAAAATGGCTAAATCTGGCCAAACGGTGTCAAATAGCTGACTAATACCTCAATATTATCTGCGCTATTTTCCTTGTTTGACGGCGATTTATCTCATTTTGATCACCATTTTTAAAATGAGGACACACCCTAACAATGACGATAAGATGTTGAAGTTAGCGATAGGCGCACGCATATCAAAAGCGACCGACCCTATAATCAATAAGTGAAGCCTAAGCGCGGCTCAGGCTATCAAGGATATGACAACGACAATGACGCAATCCGTTTATCACAACACCAATTCTAGCCATAGCGGCATACCAGCCAATACAGCCACTGATGCAGCATCGGCGAAGACGGTGGACATGCCGCGACCGGCAAAGCGTGTGGGTATCTTAGGCGGCGGCACGGCAGGCGCGACGATTGCCATTCGCCTGGCTGCATTGGGGCTTGAGACGTATGTGTTTGAAAAAAAACAATCTCTCATCGACGGCCCACCAATGTGCCACTTGCATGCCGGCGGCAACTTGTATCGCGAAATCCCTGACGAAGACTGCGTCGCCTTACTCAAGCAGTGTATCGATATTTTGCGCTTATACCCTTATACCATCGATGTGCGCCCCACCGTGTTTGCCGTCCCGACACGCGATGAGGGCTTGCCTGAGGATTTGTTACCACGCCTTGATATTTTGACAGACGCCTATCGCGAGCTGATCGCGCAGGACCCAAACAATAAAGTCTTGGGCGAGCCTGAGGACTACTATCAGCTCTACAGCCATGAGCAGTTGCTGGCGCTGGCCGAGCGTGAGCAAGTCGCCATTCCTCGCACCGTCGATGAGTGGATGATACCAGTTGCCAAGTATCTGGATTTAAACAAAGTCAAGTTCCCGCTTATCGTCGTCCAAGAGTACGGCTGGAATATCTTTCGCCTCGCCGCGTCAGCACAGCTGGCATTGGCAGAGTATGAGCACGCTCATGTGTTTACCGATACGACGGTGACACAGGTCATGCCTGTCGATTGTGAAAACTGTACAAACGCCGATCACCATGTGACCAAATGGCGCATCGACTACCAATCAGCAAGCAGCTCGACAGAGGCGGTGCAAGAAGACGCTATCGAGGTCGACTACCTGATCAATGCGTGCGGATTTCGTACGGGCATCATCGATGATATGGTCGGTGTCGCCGTCACCCGTATGGTCGAATTTAAGTCCTCCTATATCACCCACTGGGGCGAAGCTGGCGGTCAGATACCCGAGATCATCGTCTATGGCAATCGCGGCACCCCTGAGGGGATGGCGCAGCTGACGCCTTATCCTGATGGTTATTTTCAGATTCATGGCATGAGTCATGCCATTACTTTGTTTGATGATGGGTTGGTGGCGTCGAATACTGACAGCGCCCAGCCCAAGCTACCGCAGCAGTACGTACACTACATCGAGGATGGCTGGGACAAAGCGCCGCTACAAGCGCGTAGCCAACAAGCCATCGAGTATGTGGCGCAGTTTGTACCCACCTTTCATAGTGCTCGTAGCGTTGGCAATGCCCTGTATGGTGGGCAGCAAATTCCTGGAGAAGACGATACTTTGCGCGTCGCTGACGTCAGCTTGTACGCCGATATTCGCTATGCCCGTGCAGAAAACGTCAAAGCCTCCTCGACCCTGATTGCAGCGGATCAAATCGTCAATGAGCTGGCTGAGCTGGGTTTGGTGACAACAGATACGCCCGCAAACCGTCACCGCTATGCTCATAAATGGCCATATCTGACGCACAACGATAACTTGACCATCGATAGTGTGGCTCGCGAGCTGGCTGAGCAGCGCGGTTTTCCAGTGGCCATGGCGGGAGTAAACCATGGTATCCGTGAGGCCATACTGTCTAGCTCATGAGGCATCGCTTATCTTGGCTTATTTTTGCTTCTATCCCGCTCACAGCGCAGACGAGGCAAAACCCCTACTCAATAATTCAATAAGAAAAAGCGCAGACCACCGCTATTAGATGGTCTGCGCTTTTTGGCCTCTGAGCGTCTTGCTCTCTGAGAGCTTTAATCTCTGAGTTTGGCAGTCTGTGAGACTTTGCACATTTTAGCTTTCGCTGCCCGCCATTTTTTCGGTATCGACAGCATCGTCGATGGTGACCACAGTCTTTAGCATCTCAATCGCTTCACCGATGGTATTACACACCACCAGACGCGCCAAATCTTCTTGCTTCATAAATCCTTGCTCAGCGGTATAGGCCAAGTGCTCTATCATTCGGTCATAAAACCCATTGATATTCAGAATAATCATGGGTTTTTCGTGCTGATAAAGCTGACGCCACGTGGCAATCTCCATAATCTCCTCGAGCGTACCAAGCCCACCTGGTAAGGTGATAAAAGCATCGGCATACTCTGCCATGACGGTTTTTCGCGTGTGCATGGTGTCGGTCAAATGTAGGCGCGTCAACTGATTGTGAGCGATTTCGTGTTTGAGCATAAAGGTTGGAATCACACCGACCGCTTGAGCGCCGCCGTTGACGACCTCATCTGCCACCGCCCCCATCAGCCCGATGCTAGCACCGCCATAGACCAGACCCATGCCATTTTTTGCCAGCGCAAGACCCAGCTCGCGAGCGGCTTGCTCATACACCTCATGATTACCTAGGCGCGAGCCGCAATACACCGCAACCAGCGGCATGGTCAGTGAGGATTTATCGACGGCTTTTTCGATATTGGTGATATCTTGACTGGTGATTACTTCATAAGTGTCGTTATTGATTTTCATTTGCATAGTGCTTCCTTAATTTTTATATTATTGTTTTTAGGTGAGTGCTCAGTTGACTGATGACGATAAAAAAGTGACAAAGCGCCGCTCCAGTCATAGCGTATAGAACTTACAAGTCATCATTGCCCGCCTCACCTACCCTCATTTATCTTAACATAAGCGGTGCTGTTACATGAGCTTGATATCATCAAAGCCGCGCATCAAAGTCTCATAACGGACTGACATCACGCCGTTAAAGCCAGCCGAGCTTCCCAAACCTTGTAGCCGCCACAACCACAAAACGCCAGCCCCCACCCTATAGATCAGACCCTAAGGCCAACTCATGGAAGAACCGCAAAACTCCCTGCCAACAGACAGCCATGTCATAAAAACCGATGCCCTGAGTATCATGACTGAACGCAATCAGCCGCTAGCCGCGACAGTATATCGCCCGCAAGATACGATAAAAGCGGCGGTCATGATAGCGCCTGCCACTGGTATTAAACGTCAGTTTTATCACCACTTTGCCACTTACTTGGCTACCTGCGGTTTTGGTGTAGTGACCTTTGACAACGAAGGTATCGGCGAGTCGTTAAGCACCGAGCTGCCCAAATGTGACGCCTCGTTGATCAGCTGGGGGCGTCATGACCTGCCAGCCGTGCTCGATGCCCTGCAAGATGAGTTTGCCGATACCACATATCACATCATCGGCCACAGTGCCGGCGGTCAGCTGATTGGCTTGATGCCAAACTATCAGACCGTACAGTCTGTATTCAATGTCGCCTGCTCGTCAGGGCAAATCAAAAACATGGACATGCCCTATAAGCTCAAGGCCATGGGTTTTATGGATGCTTTTATTCCGCTTAGTAACTTGGTATTAGGCTATACACCAGCGGATAAAATCGGTATGGGCGAGCCATTACCGCGCGGCGTTGCTCGGCAGTGGCGCAAGTGGTGCAATGGCGCAGGCTATATCAAAACCGCCTTTGGTCACAGCGTAAATACTCATTTTTACGATGAGCTTAGCATGCCTGCTTTGTGGCTAGGGTTTAGCGACGATGATATCGCCAACAGCGACAATATAGACGACATGATACGTGTGTTTACCAAGATGCCTGTCAAAAAGCGTTTTTATACCCCGCAAGATTTTGGTTTAAGTCATATCGGTCATATGCGCTACTTTAGTCGCCGCACCCAGGCAAAAGCCCCAGCACTATGGCAAATGGCGGTGGACTGGTTGGAGCAGCAGTGTTAGGGCATCTCTTATCTTAAGACATGGCTTTTTAAGACATGTTTTTTTAAGACATGCGTCAATCTTTTTGCACGTCTTCTGCTTTGACGCGTTGGCGTAGAGCAGAGTACAGCGACGGCTGCAAATTATGGATATTACCTAGCATCCACTTGATATAGCCAATGGGCACTTCGGTGATAAGTCGGCCTTTATATTTGCCAAATGGCATCCTACTGGCAGGATTGGCTCGATTGGCGATGGCATGAGCCGCAGCAAAGTCTGTCGGCGCGATTTGTAGACGCGTGCAGCAGGCTTGATACAGCAAGTAACACATACGGGCGTCACCCAGCGCGTCATGGGCGGCGCAGGTCAGCTCACTCGCTGCAGACTTGCCCAGCAGCTGCTCGATACATTTAGACTGACCGTAGTAGCGCCATTCTGGAAAGGCCACACGGGCGAGCCGCACCGTACAGATCAGCTTGGTAGTCGGACGGCCTATCACGCGCCAATCAAAGCGCACATTATGGCCGATAAGGTAGGTGGGCAAATCAAACGCTTGTAGATCAAAACGCTCAAGGCCCGCCACATCATCGTCGGTGATACCATGTACTTTGATGACCACCGGTGAGATGGCGCGGCCACTATTAAAGTACTTCATCCACTCAAACCCCGTCGCTACGTTGATGGTAGCAACCTGAATCGGTCTTGGGTCACGGCCTTGATCGGTTTCGGTATCGATAACCAAAGCAGTATCAGTCAGACTTGGCATATTAAGGCAATCAGTCATAAAGCTCGCTGTAGCACGTTGGGTATCCATAATCGATAACAGTCTGTTTTATCCAGCGCAAAAAACGCACGATACCCCATAGACTGCCTTGTTGTTTATGGGGCTAAAATCCAAAGATAACAAGCAGATATAACATTGCGATACAAACCTGCTAGCGCAGGTCTCTTATAATATCTATGACCATACTGACAAAGGATCGCTATGATCGCCGATGGCAACAAGCCACCACCAAGGCCCAACCAACCACCGCGGCCTAGGTTTTTTCGCCGCCTGCTCAAGCTGCTGATCAAAGCAGCAGTATTGTTGATGTTATTGTTTGTATTAGACAGATTATGGCCCAGCATCAGCCAACAAACCCAATCCTTTGTCGTCGCCAAATGGCAACAGCTCAGCTTATTGCAGCAAGATTTGCCAACAGAAAACAGCCTGCCCTCGCCACTGCCTCAGCAAAACCTAAGCGATACGTGGGGCGCCGCGCGCAGTCAAGGCCGCACACACGAAGGGATCGATATATTTGCCGCGCGGGGCACACCGATACAAGCGACGACAGCAGGCATCGTCAGTAAGGTCGGCGAAAACACCCTAGGCGGGCGTGTGGTGGTCATCGTCGGTCCTGGTGGCGCTGGGCACTACTATGCACACTTAGAGGATTATGCCGATATCGCCCCCAATGACTGGGTCGATGCGGGTGATGTCATCGGCTATGTCGGCGACAGCGGCAACGCCAAGGGCACACCGCCGCACGTGCATTATGGGGTTTATATCCAAGGCAATGCGGTCAATCCCTACCCGCTTTTACAAAAATCCGAGCCTGCTCGGTAGCCTGTCATGATAAGCTCAACGATTGCTTGCGCATCCATCTGACATTGGCTAATAGCCATCAAATATTATATTAATAGCCCTAAAATATTAACAGCCATCAAACCTCAGCTAATGGCAGCAGAGCGCACGTAATTTGGCGGAAACACCGCACTAAATGTCGAGCCGCCGCCTTCTACCGACTCGATTTGCAGGTTGGCTTCATGCTGGTATAAGACATGTTTGACGATAGCCAGCCCTAAGCCTGTGCCGCCTGTGGCACGGCTACGACCCTTGTCGATACGATAAAAACGCTCTGTCAGGCGGGCGATGTGCTGCGGCGCAATACCGATGCCATTGTCCTCGACAGCGAAACGGCAACCCTCTGCTGTTTTGGTCCAGCTGACGGTGATATCGCCACCTTTTGGCGTGTATTTAATCGCATTGATCACCAGATTGGATAAGGCGCTGGTTAGATACATCTCTGAGCCGTACAGTCCATCATAGGTGTCTATCTGTAGATGGATGCTATGACCGTACTCTTGATTGTAGGCCTGTGCATCATCATAGATATGGGTCAGCAGCTTGGTCATATCGATATAATGCAGCTCCTGAGTCTCTTCGATCTCGATACGCGATAGCAGCAATAAATCATTGACGATTCTATTCATGCGCGCTGTCTGCTGGGTCATCAGCTCAAAACCGCGCTTCCAGTGCGGCGGCATGTCTGGCTGATCCGAAAAGTTTTCTAAATACCCCATCATCACGGTCAGCGGCGTACGCAGCTCATGCGAGACGTTGGCCACAAAATCGCGGCGCATCTCCTCTAGATGATGCAGACGCGTCACATCGTAGATGATCAATAGCTTTTCGTCGGCAAATGGGGTCAGCTCACACTTTAAATAGCGCTCAGGCGCGCGCCATGACTTTATATGTACACCTTCGTCAGCCAGCGTCGGCGCTTGATAGTACTGACGAAACTCAGATGCGCCAATAAAGTCAAAAATACATCGGCCTTTATCTGCGGCCTGCAATAATAGTAAATCTTCAGCGGCCTGATTCCACCACTCCAGACCATCATTATCATTGAGTAAAATCACCGCATCGCGCAGCGCCCGCAGCGCACTTCTTATTTTTTTTAATTGATCGGTGGTGTTTTGTAGCGCTATCGGCTCTGAGATATCTTGTTCGGTACATTGCTTTGACATTATGTTACTCATCCATTTTTCGTGACCTATTTTTTTGCCCTACTTGTTCTCTCGTTATCATAATGAGGATTATCCTTATCTGCTAAGTGACACTTACTGATAATTATGATGGTTATAGCTGGACTGCAACAGAATGGCGGCGGCTATTTTGGCAGTATGAGCGCGATCATTTGGCCTCAACAAAGCTTGAGAAGCGATAACCAGTACCGCGCACCGTTTGTATCAGCTTATCGCAGTCATGAGGGCGCAGCAGTTTGCGTAGGCGTTTGATATGCACATCGATGGTTCTGTCTTCGATATAGACATTGCCGCCCCACACTTGATCAAGCAGCTGGGTGCGCGTATAGGCACGCTCAGGATGGCTCATAAAAAACGCCAACAATCGATATTCGGTCGGTCCGACATCGATAATTTGCCCAGACGCCATAACTCGCTGACTTTTGGGGTCGAGGCTTAACTTACCTATCTCAATGGTCTTGTCGGCGCTCAAAGCATTGCTGCGGCGCAATACGGCTTTGATCCTTGAGATCAGCTCGCGCGTCGAAAAAGGCTTGGTCATATAATCATCTGCGCCCGCATCCAGACCGTGCACCTTGCTGTCCTCTTCGCTTTTGGCTGTCAGCATGATGACGGGTATCTCAGCGAGTAGCTCATCACTTTTGAGTATACGACAAAAATCAATGCCGCTTTTGTCCCCAGGCAGCATCCAATCTAGCAAAATCAGCGCTGGCCGATGGTCGACCACTTGTTGGTGCGCCTCTGATACGTCCGTTGCCTGCAAGCTATCAAAACCGGCCATCTCTAGCGTCATGACGACCATCTCGCGGATGGCAGGTTCGTCTTCAACAATCAAAATTTGCTCATTATACATAGGGTATTCTCAGTGATAAGGGACAAAACAGACGTATAAAAAAGGGCGATAATCGCTCGCCACTGCTTGCCTATTAAACGCGGTAATTGTGACAGTTTGATGACATTTGTCATTTAAGCGGCTGCTATAAGCCAAGCCACTTCCCTCAAACAGACGGTACTCACCGTTATGCTTCACATTTGACGCTTTAGCTCACGTCTAATATAAAATTCAGTGGCCCATCATTGATACTCATAACCTGCATGTTTGCGCCAAACTGACCCGTCGCTACCTGAGGGTGCTGACTGTTGGCATAGTCGACTAGCTGAGCAAACAGCACGCGCGCCGCCTCTGGTGGCATGGCACCGCCAAAATCAGGACGCCGGCCTTTGTCCGTCTTCGCCATCAGGGTGAACTGTGATACTAGCAGCAGCCCACCACCGGCTTGCTGGACATTTTTGTCCAGTTTGCCATATTTGGCAGGGTCATCGTCGTTTTCAAAAATACGATAGCCAAGAATTTTATCAATCATCCGCTTGGCCGTTTGTAGGTCGTCTTCAGGCCCCAAGCCGATATATGCCAGTACGCCACGCTCGATACGCCCGACACAATCCCCATCGACGCTGACGCTCGCACTATGTACCCGCTGTATCAATGCTTTCATTTATGCTCCCTTACCAATTATGCTCATACAAACTTAGGCCGTCCATGATAAAATATCATCATTTATTTGCCTATTTATTACTCTCTCACCTTTATTTTGGTCGCCATATTATGAATGTATTCACCACCTTGCAGCAGCTTGTCCCGCAACAAAAGCTCAGTAAAGTCGCTGGCCGTTTGGCTGCCAGTCGCCACCCCTATGTCAAGCGCACCTTTATTCGTAGCTTTGCAAAAGCCTATCATATCAGCTTGGATGAGTATGAGCGCCAAAACTTAGGTGCTTATGAGAGCTTTAATGACTTTTTTACTCGCGAGTTAAAAGCAGACGCGCGCCCTATCGACGCCACGCCGCAGGGGATTGTCAGCCCAGCTGACGGCGTCATCTCGCAGCTCGGTCAGATTGACGATCATAAGCTTTTGCAAGCCAAAGGGCGCTACTATGATATCGGCCAACTGCTGGCCGATAGCGAAGACGGGCATTATTTTGCCGATGGCAGTTTTGCCACAGTCTATCTGGCACCCAGCAATTATCACCGCGTTCATATGCCGTTTACTGGTACCTTGATCAAAACCCGCTATGTGCCAGGCACGCTGTTTTCTGTCAACAACACCACGGCTGCCAACATACCTGATTTGTTTGCGCGAAATGAGCGTTTGGTGTGTCTGTTTGATACCGCCTACGGCAAAGCTGCGGTCGTGATGGTCGGCGCGATGATCGTCGCTGGTATCGAGACAGTCGCCACTGGCAAAATCAGCCGTACCGACGATATTCAAGAAGCCGAACACGACATGGAGCTTGAAAAAGGCGATGAACTTGGACGTTTTTATTTAGGTTCAACAGCAATAGTAGTGTTGCCAAAAGGCGCCAAAGCCGACTGGCAAGACAGCCTGCAAGCCAATAGTGTGGTAAAAATGGGACAGTTACTGGGCATGGTTAACGCTAGATAATCTGTCTGTTTTTTTAAGACAAAACCCAGTCAAGCGCGGATAATCACGCTTGGCTGGGTTTTTTAATGGCTATTTATATGGCCATAGTTGATTACTCTAAAATAAGCACAGTGCTACTGGGATGATTTTGGGCAGCATCGAAGGGTCGCAGCACGCCTATTTGTTTTTTGGCATCCTGTGCCAGTTTTGCGCCGCTGCCGATAGGTGCCGCGGCCAGCGTTAGCCGTACCAAGCTAGCGATTTTATTGGTCATGCATCGATTAGCCAGCCTTGCTTGGTCGCATAATCGATACGCTGTGACAGCCAATCATGGATAGGCGGAAAGCTGTCTTTGATAAAAGCATGCGCGCCAGCCACCTGCGAGCGCGTCACCCCCAGCTCAATCCACGTCTGTCCGTTGGTATTGAGGTTGAGCAAAAACGGCAATAAGCGATCCACCACCCGTAGCAGCTGCGCTTCTTTGCTGTCACCTGTCTCCTGCGCTTCCCAGACCGCTGCTAAGTTAGCAATGCCGTTACCACGCTCCGCTTGCAAGCGCGCCATGCCCTGACGCTCCTCGATATGCGCCGTATGACGCGTATTGTCGTATAAAAAAGTATCACCAGCATCAATCTCACCCAAATCATGAACCAGCGCCATCTTGAGCAGCTGCTCGTGATTGACGTCTAGCGCAAACAAGTCAGCAATCGACCAACACGCCATCGCCAAATGCCAAGAGTGCTCAGCTGAGTTTTCGCGGCGAGTGGTCTGGGTGACATAGCTGCGCCGATTGACACGCTTTAGCGCATCTAACTCTAATAAAAAATGCGTCACATCATCCATATTGATATTATCAAAAGGCGCCGTGTCCGTTAAGGGGTTGTCATTTGAAGGTGTCGGGTGAATTGAATGGTTGGATGGCATGTCTCTCTCTTAAGCAATCAGTAAATGTAGCGCTCATTTTAGTACAAAACCAGACCCTAAACGTAAAAATAGCGCTGATAGCCTCAAGCGCTATTTTTCTATCTGACTCACACACTTGCGACAGCACAAACAAAGCAATTTGAACAAAAGGTTATTTGATCAATTTGCTGATGGTTTTAAACGCCGGGTCTTGACTACTGCGGCACAACTCAAACAAGATAGACTCAACCGTGCTAATCACTCCACCTGCGCGGCGAATACGGCGAATGGCTTGTTTTTTGTCATACGGAAATCTCGAACCAACAGCGTCCCCGATGATGACCGGCTGCATACCGTTGTCTAATAAATCAAGCGCCGTTTGCATGACACATACATGCGCCTCTGCCCCAAACAGCAACACAATACTGCGGTTTTGCTGCGCCAAATGGTGCCATGACTCATCGTTATCACACGCGCTAAAGGTCACTTTTTCAAAGCTTTTGGTATTGTGATCTGCAAGCACCTCACGAATCTCAGGCAGGGTATCGCCAAGGCCTTTTTTATACTGCTCGTTGAGCATGATAGGGATATCAAGTGCCTGCAATCCCTTAATCAGTGTCACGGTTTTTTTGACGATATTTTCGTGATCATAGATATGCGGGGTAAGGCGCTCTTGGACATCGATCAGCATCGCTTGGGTGTTTTCGCGGGCGATACGATACGTGCGGTCGGTAATCATGGTAGACATAGTACACTCCTTGTACGACTGACAATGATAAACAATGATAGCTATATTATAGTGCTGACTTATAGGTTTTATTCATTTAATGCGCTTGTTCGCTTCACTGTTATTTAGTCATAGATTTGTAGAGGCGTCAATGGAGATAATTTTTATTAACAACTTATGCACACGTTATGAACACGTGTTTGTCATACAATTTTTAGCATACAGTCATAAAAAACTCCAATCATAGAGATTGGAGTTTTTGTTAAATAAACCAGACTAATATTGCTTGTTAAAAGGCTTATACACGCTCAATCACAGTCGCGATACCTTGGCCAAGGCCGATACACATGGTTGCAAGACCAAGCTCGGTGTCAGACTGCTCCATAGCGTTTAGCAAGGTGACCGTGATACGAGCACCAGAACAACCTAGTGGATGACCCAGAGCAATCGCGCCACCATTGATGTTGACGATGTCTTGCTTGTCCGTCAGGTTCAATGCCTTGAGTACAGATAAACCTTGGGCGGCAAAGGCTTCGTTTAGCTCGATGGTCTGCATGTCATCGATGCTCATGCCAGCGCGCTTTAAGGCTTTGTTGGTCGCAGGTACCGGACCATAACCCATGATAGCGGCATCACAGCCAGCGACAGCCATGCTACGAATACGAGCGCGAGGCTTTAGGCCTAAGTCTTTGGCTTTTTGCGCGCTCATGACCAGCATCGCTGACGCACCGTCAGAGAGTGCAGATGACGTCGCGGCAGTCACTGTACCGCCTTTAGGGTCAAAGGCTGGGCGCAGTTTTTGCATTTGCTCCATCGTCGCATCTGGGCGAATCACTTCATCGACGGTACATAGCTGCAGACGGCCATCTGCATCATGGCCTTCGATGCCGATGATTTCATTGTCAAAGCGGCCCTCAGTCGTCGCAGCCCACGCACGGCGATGTGACTCAAGACCAAAGGCGTCTTGCTCTTCGCGGGTGATGTTGTTCATACGGCCCAGCATTTCAGCGGTCAAGCCCATCATGTTTGAGGCTTTAGCATAGTGCTTAGAGGCTGCTGGGTTGAGATCCACGCCATGCATCATACCAACATGACCCATGTGCTCGACACCGCCGATGATAAAGACATCACCTTGACCGGTCATGATTTGCGCGGCAGCGGTGTGTAGTGCCTGCATAGAAGAGCCGCATAAACGGTTGACCGTTTGGCCGCCAGCAGTCTTTGGAATACCAGCCAGCAGGCCGATGTTACGACCGATGTTTAGACCTTGCTCTAGGGTTTGGTTGACACAGCCCCAGATGATGTCTTCGACATCGTTGGTGTCAAAATCGTTGCGCTCTACCAAAGCACGCACCAATTCTGCTGAGAGATTATCAGCACGAACATGGCGGAACATACCGTTTTTAGATCTTCCCATCGCCGAGCGTACGCCATCTACGATGACCACATCTTTTGGACTTAAAGTTGTCATACTATCTTCCTTTTCAATTTTTATTGTCAGTGTTGTCGATTTAATCGGGCTCTATAGCCATCTATCACGCGATCCGTACATCAGTACAATAACTATCTGAATGCTGTCGCGGCAGGCCAGACCTGATGAAACCGACCAAAACGGTGCGTCTGCTATTTTTTTATCACCGATAACGATGTCAGCAAACGCACCCCACTTATCCTAATACGGTATGCTCGTTACGCTGTGGCGTAAAAAGTCTCGCCAGCGGCTGCCATATCGCGAATCTTTTGCGGCGCTTCATAGGCTTTGCCAAGGTGTGCGTATTTTTCGCATAGTGCCAAGTAGTTATCGAGACCCATTTGGTCGATATAACGGCAAGGGCCACCGCGGAACGGCGGGAAACCAACGCCCATAATCATCGCCATATCCGCCTCACTTGGCGTGCTAACGATGTTGTCTTCTAGGCAGCGTACGGTCTCATTACAGAAAGCCAGCATGGTGCGGTCGATGATGGTTTGATCATCAAACTCTTTTTTGTCGCTATCTGTCGTGGTTTTGAGTAGCTCGTAAGTGGCGTCATCAGCGACTTTCTTTGGCTTACCGCGCTTGTCGGTTTCGTACTTATAGAAACCAACGCCGTTTTTCTGACCTAAGCGCTCGTTTTCATATAGATGCTCGATCGCCCCTTTATAATCAGGCTTCATGCGGTCAGGGAATCCTTCTGCCATCACTTCTGCGCCATGTACACCCGTGTCTAGACCGACGACGTCGATTAGGTAAGCAGGACCCATCGGCCAGCCGAATTTTTCCATGACTTTATCGACATGGACAAAATCAGCGCCTTCTTTGAGCAGCAAGTCAAACGCACCAAAGTATGGGAAGAGGACACGGTTTACCAAGAAACCTGGGCAGTCGTTGACCACCACTGGCACCTTGCCCATCTTGGAGGCCAATGCCACAGTAGTCGCAATCGCTTCTTCTGATGACTTCTCACCGCGGATAACTTCAACGAGTGGCATACGGTGTACTGGGTTAAAGAAGTGCATACCGACGAAGTTTTCTGGGCGCTCGAGGGCTTCGGCCAGATACGTGATCGAAATCGTTGAGGTATTAGATGCCAAAATCGCATCGTCTTTTACTAGACCTTCGACTTCTTTGAGTACCGCACGTTTGACGTTTGGATTTTCGACCACCGCTTCGATAACGATATCAGTCTCAGCAAAATCGCCATAGTTCAGAGTCGGACGGATACGGCTGAGCGTTTCGCCCATTTTGGCTGGGGTCATCTTACCGCGCTCAACCATTTTGCCAAGTAGCTTGCTGGCCTCGCCCATCCCCAAATCCAATTGCTCAGACTTGATATCTTTCATGATGATTAGCAAGCCTTTGCTGGCTGCCTGATACGCGATACCGCCGCCCATGATACCTGCGCCAAGTACGGCCGCTTCAGAGATTTCATGTGCTTTTTTGCTGTGCTTTTTGGCCAGTTTTTTGACCAACTGATCGTTTAAGAACAGACCGACCAAGCTCTCAGCTTGCGGGGTTTTTGCCGCTTTGGCAAAACCTGCCGCTTCGACTTCGATCGCTTTGTCACGTGGCAGATTGACATGCTTTTCGATCGCTTCGATCGCGATCGCAGGCGCTGGGTACTGCTTCGGATTGGCTTTAGAGAAGATCATGCCTTTGGCACTGTTAAACGCCATTGCTTGCTCAAGCTGGTTTAGCTTTACAGGATTTAGCTTCTCTTCACGCTTGGCTTGCCAGTCAAGCTCACCTGAGATACATTTTTTCACTAGGTCAATGGCGGCGTCTTGCAGATCATCAGCAGGGACGGTCGCATCTACCAGACCAAGATTTAGCGCTTCTAGTGGTTTTTTTGGTTTACCAGTAGCGATTAGCTCAAGCGCATTGTCGATACCGATGACACGCGTACTACGCACTGTACCGCCGAAGCCTGGGAAGATACCTAACTGAGTCTCTGGCAGCCCGATGATGGCTTTGTCGCTCATGACGCGATATTCACACACCAAGGTCATCTCACAACCACCGCCTAGCGCTGCGCCATTGATAGCCGCTACTTTAGGGAATGGCAAATCTTCAAAACGGTTAAAGGTCTCATTGATACTCACCACCCAGTCTTTGATCTCGTTTTCTGGGTTTTTAAATGAGCCAACAAACTCTGTGATATCAGCGCCCGCGATAAATACGCCTTTGCTTGAGGTGACGATAAGGCCTTTGACATCGTCGGCTTTTTCTAGTGCGCTCACCGCTTCACCAAACTGCTTGTTGGTCTCGGCATCAAACTTGTTCACGCTCTCATTTTCGGCGTTGTATTGCATGTTGGCGATGCCATCTTCTAGCATTGTCACCGTGATGCGATTTCCTTGGTATACCATTTGAAACTCCTTGCTATATAACGAAAGCTACGTTTTGGGTTACAATCAATAGCCAGTTACTGTTAGTAAAATGGGTAATAGCACTGTGCGCCGCCGCCATCAAGACAAACATCGTCATGACGACAAACCACTAGCGGGCGCACAGTGAAGATATCTTTATTATCCAGCGCTCATAGTAATGTACTTATTTTTACGTCGCTTGTACAACATCGTTTGGCGCTTTGTTTATATATTACAGGTATCTACTACGGCTGTCGGTGCTGATTGGGGAGCGCCATCGCATGTAGACGCAGCGATGACGGTTTGGGCAGTCCGGCTCACTCACGCCGGCGACTGCCTTTATCAGCCCATTTCCACGGCAATTAGTGTAGGGGATTATGCCCCTCACTGTCACAAGCTAATACCATACTCACAAGTCACTCTTAAGTCGAGACTCGCCTTTACCTAGTGACTAACGTGCTTTAAGTGACCAGTTGTATACTCAGTGGACAGCCGCCTCATCACAACACATTCAATCACTAAATAACACGGGCAATACGTAACGAGGGCTGGTTGCAAAGCGTACTGCAGTACAGACGGCATTACCTTTTGTGTTTTTTAGCGTGTTTTTTGATAAAAAACTGCCAAAAACGCGGCGCGGATGATACGCGCTTCATAAGCAGGGCCAGCTATCATGCTACACTATCGCTATTTTTCTTGTCTCTCTTATAAATGGTTGGATTATGACTGTCTCTCCTACTTCTGGCTTTATGTCTTTTTTGCGTATAAATGACGGCGCGCATGATAATGCTGATTACCATATCAATAATAAAACCAAGCAGTTTCATCAGATTGTGCGCACGCAGATCGCCAAAGATATCGAGGTATTATTTGCGTATGCCAAGCTGCCAAGCCCGCTGCTGGATGCCTGCCAATATGTGATGACGGGGCAAGGTAAGCTGGTGCGTCCGCTACTGGTCGCCAGCGCCTTTGCCAGCGTGAATGATAATCGCTGGCAAAATGAGGCGCAGCCTATCAGCCCAGATATCTCTGAGAGCATGACGCAAGGCCGCACGGCAAACCCTCTATTAGAAAGCCTGTTAGAAAACGACTCCGATTATGATATGGCGCGCCGAGCGGCATTGGCCGTCGAGCTATTGCATACCTATTCATTGGTGCATGATGACTTGCCCTGTATGGACGATGACGCGCTGCGCCGTGGGCAGCCAACCGCACATATTGTCTTTACCGAGGCAACTGCCCTACTGGCAGGGGACGTGCTCCAGACCCTCGCCTTTGAGGTACTGACCGCAGAGCTGCCGACTTTTGCGCCATTTGATGCCGCGATTGCCAGTCAGTTGCTCGCGGTATTTGCGCCGCGCGCTCGCCGTATGGTCTCAGGGCAAACGCTGGATCTCAATGCCGAAGCCAACCCCGACATTACCCAAAGCCAATTAGAGGCCGTCCACCGTGATAAAACCGGCGCGCTCATCGAAGCGGCGATGCTGATGGGCGGGATTTGTGCTGGCGCGACCGCACAAGCGCGCATGGCGCTACAAGAATGCGCCCAGCATATTGGTCTGGCTTTTCAAGTCCAAGACGATATCTTGGATGTCACCACCAGCACCGACACCCTTGGTAAACCTGCTGGTAGCGATGAAAAACTGGATAAATCCACTTATGTCAAACTGATGGGGGTTGAGCAGGCGACCAGCTATGCGCAGTCGCTATTTAATGACGGACGCGCCGCTATCTTGCGTGAGTTGAGCGGCAATAAGGACACCAACGCCTTATTGGCACTCATCGAATGGCTATGGTCACGTAAAAAATAAGCCGAGCAATAAACATTGAAAACGATAAGAGGTGGTCAACATGGATGGTACCCCAACACCGCGTATCTATCTTGGCACCGGCGGCTATAGCGATACCGACTTGCTTGGTACGCTGTACCCAGTCGGCACCAAAAAGACAGACTTTTTGCGCGAATATGCTCGTCAATACGGCGCGGTCGAGATCAATAGCACCTTTTACGCACCTATCGGCCAAAAAGCCTTTGCTGGGATGATCGATAAAGCCTACGTACAAGCCGACAGTAAATTGAAGTTTGCGGTAAAGCTGCATCAAGACTTTACCCATGCACGTAAAGGCACAAGCGAGCACGCACAAGCGTTTTTAAACGCCCTATCCCCACTCATCGAAGCCGATGCGCTCGCGCCATTACTGCTGCAATTCCCGCACGGCTTTGATCGTACTCGCGAGCATCGGCTGTATCTGGCCAATCTGGTCAGTTGGTTTAAAGACTATCCGTTAGCGGTTGAGTTTCGTCATAATGGCTGGCACACCCCGCAAGTGGTCGATAGCTTTATCAAACAAGGTCTGATCTGGGGTAGCGTCGATTATCCCAAAGTCAGCGGGCTGCCACCGTCACGATTGATATTCACCGAGCGCACCGGCTACCTGCGCATGCATGGCAATAATCTGAACTGGTGGGATGCGATGAGCGCCAGCGACCGTCATGATTATCGCTACTCTGAGGCGGAGATGCAGGACTGGGCGCAAGCGATTGCCAATCAGCGTCAGCACTTTGACACGCTCTATATCTTTTTTCAAAACACCGTCAATGCGCATGCGTATTATAATATTGCGATGTTGCGTGAGGCATTGGGTAAGCTTGGGTTTGAGGTTCTTTAACATTGAATATATTAAACAAATTTGAGGTCAAAAAATGAGTTCTGATGAAGATAAGGAGTACGATGCAATCCTAGTAGATACGTCTATTTTTGATAGATATGGTTTGAGATTGGAAAAAGGTCTACTAGGGAAATTAAAACAGTTTAAAGATAGTGATATAGATTACCTTTTGCCTGATGTCATAAAAGGTGAAATTAAAAGTCACTTAGAAAAGAAAGTTAAAAGTTCTCGTGCATCTTTGGAGAAAGCTCTTAACGATGCTGAAGACCATCTATTTTTTGATGATAGTAGGGCGTGTTGAACATTCATAATTTGAGCCAGATATAAGCACAAGCGAGCGCGACCGTATTCTCATAACTCTGCTTGAGTTTATCAAATCTGGTGGCAACCGCCCTATACTGTTTTAGCTTAGCGAAAGCATTTTCTACT
>NZ_JAWJBL010000010.1:0-4467 GCF_032842965.1 Psychrobacter sp. CAM01 | reverse complement strand
TAGAAAATGCTTTCGCTAAGCTAAAACAGTATAGGGCGGTTGCCACCAGATTTGATAAACTCAAGCAGAGTTATGAGAATACGGTCGCGCTCGCTTGTGCTTATATCTGGCTCAAATTATGAATGTTCAACACGCCCTAATGCTTCACGCTTTTTACATAAAATCTCATATAGTCAGTTGAAAATAAAACTGTTATATAAATTTAAACGCGCTACTGGTATAAATTTTACTTGCGTGCTGCGTTCCCAGAGGCTGCGCAAAATTCATCCCAGTAGCGCTATGTGCTTTTTAGAGTGCATCGACTATATAGTCGAATCCAAATAAACCAGCTGCACGGCGCTCGGGTCGCTCAAAGTAAAGGGGCTATTCATTTAAACGCGTAACTGGTATAAGTCAGTTATATGGTTTCACGTGAAACACCTCTAAGTTAAAACCTCTCACAGCAAAGTCAGATATATCCATTCGTTTAGCACTACGATTTGGGAATCGTTAAACCGCCTACTATGATGGCGCTACATGACCCTGACATACCCACCAACGTCGCCAAATAAAAGAGCTCAAGATCTACCGACTCCGCTATCAGCATTACGATTAGGCTAAACGGAACAGTCGCCATAAATCCCAATACTCCTAACGCAAGCCAGCTTTTGATTGTTTTAAGATGCAGCTTAAAATATATAACGACACCTGCAGTTATCAAAGCAGGAAATAGACCCGCTATCATCTTAAAACCAAGACCTTCGAACATGTCTGCTATGAAGTACTGAACATCAAACCCTTGCATATTTCTTGGCAAAGCGCCGTTCAGCAAAAACAATATAAAATTCATCGCATTGGCCCCGATCCACCCACCAAATAGCGCAAAGCTGACAACAATCCTTAACCACGGATAAGGATTGCGAGCGTACTGTTTTGTTAGTGTGATACTTGAGTCTTTGCTTTTTTTGACAGCCATAATTAAGCACCAGTTTTATCATATTAAGGCGGATGGTGAACGGGTTGTATTTGTTTCACATGAAACAACTACAACCCGTTCTTTTATTTAGCGCTGTTTCGCCTCTAAGGCTTGCATGAGCGTAGGATATCGAAACTCATAACCCGCCGCTAATAACGCCTGTGGCAATACTTTTTGACCATCAATTAGTAGTGTCGACATCTCACCAAATATCAGCTTTAGTAAAAATTCTGGTAAAGTAAAGAATGTTGGACGATGTAGCCATGTACCTACGGTTTTGGTAAAAGCATGATTGGTTACAGGATTGGGCGCGGTCAAGTTATAGACCATGGCTGGCGTATCATTTGTGGTTTTTAGTGAGTTATCATTTGTGGTTTGACTGTTGTCATAATCAGCAAGGTGCTGCTCAATGATAAATATCACAGCGCCGACCCAGTCTGCCCGACTGATCCAGCTCATGATTTGCTTGCCATCGCCTAATTGTCCACCAACGCCCATTTTAAATGGGGTCAAAAGCTTGGCAAGCATCCCGCCATCAGGATGAATAACCACACCAGTGCGCACGATTGCCACAGGCACACCATGTTCAGTGGCTTTAAGCGCTAACTGCTCCCAATCATCACATAATTTATGAGCAAAATCTGTCTCAAAACCACTACTTTCTGTCAATGGTTTATCGCCTTGTGTGCCGTACCACCCTATCGCTGAACCACTAATCAATAATTTGGGCTTGCTGCGGCTGCGAGCGATAAATGCCAACAATGCCTCAGTAGGCCGGATACGGCTCGCCATCAGCTGCTCTTTGCGACTATCGCTCCAGCGCGAGTCGGCAATACCTGCCCCCGCTAGGTTTATTATCACATCAAAGCTTTTATCAGTCTTTGTAAGCTCATCATAAGTCATCATAGCGATATCGTCAGGGTGCGCCTGGTTACTATCACGCGTCAGCCAAGTGACTTGTAGTGCCTCTTTTCGCTCACGATACCGCGCCATGATTTCGTCGCTAAATGCTCGACCCAAAAAACCTGAACCACCACTGATTAAAATATGCATGTCTGACTCCTTATTCATGTCGCCAACTATCTGTATCGTCAACTCTTTGCTTAAGATAAACGCTGTCTCACCATCATCGTCTTCTTTCACCGTGATATCAAAACGACTTTCACAGGTTTTTGGTAACGTCTTTTGGTCTACGACATCTCTTCAATTCAATCAATAGTCATCTAAATGGGTTATAGTCGATACACTCTAAAAATGTCATAGCGCTACTGGGATGAATTTTGCGCAGCCTCTGGGAACGCAGCACGCAAGTAAAATTTATACCAGTAGCGCGTTTAAATCCATAACAGTTTTACATTCATCTAACTATAAAAATGAAGACACGCTCTAGTGACCAGCACCTATAAAACAATCAACCTTCTTTCATCCATTTAGAGATCTACTCGTCTCTAAGCAAAATGCTTACGGATAGGGCACTCACTGTCATTACTGTTTTGATACTTGTCTTTTATGGCACTCCAGCGACGCTTAATGTGCTTTATAACAGTAGCGCGACTGGGTAGTACAGGCGCATTGGTCAAGTGAGGTGCGGCTGCGTCCAAACGCTTGGCAAGCGCTGGCAAATGGTTGGATGGTATCGCAGGAAACAAATGATGCTCTACGTGATACAGTAAATTAAATGTCAGCAGATTTACCAGAGGATTGCGCTCAGTGCGAGCTATCGTCTCGTCACAGTCATGATGCACGCCCCACACAGCGATGATACCGACACTGGCATTGGCCAACATCATCACCACGAGATGATATAGCACTACCTGCCCAAACACCGTAGACGCAGCAAATACGCTCATCATCAGGGCGCCCATAATCACCAATGCCATCAACCCAAACTCTAGCCAAGCCAGCATCCTATGACGGCGACTGCTCAAGCGCAGCCCTTGACGGTAGATAGCCAACCGATACGTGATACCGCCGAGCAGCGCTTGCTGCCATGATGCCTTTGCCAAACGACCCTCAACGTCTTGGTCGCCTAATGGGTCTCGATGATGCGCCATATGAGTGGCTCGGATACTATGTAAGCTGGTCATCAATAGCACACTAAGCAGCAACAAAAGAGCAGTGGTCAGACGCCGACCTGCACCTAAACTATGGTGATAACCATCATGCGCTTGACGAAAAGCGGCGGCAAAAAACAGATAAGACGCACCGCACGCCAGTACATACCAAGACTGGCTAGCAAACCACCACGACAACAATAAAAACGGATAAGGCAAAATAATATTATAAGCGATCTGTCTACCAGTCAGCTGGCGCAGGTCTTGCCAGACTATCGACCTCACCACATCCTTGACCGTTTGCTCTGTCTGACTCTGTGTGTTATTTGGTTTCATGTGCCACATCCATTTGTGATTGGTCTAAGACCTCTGTCTAAAGCCTCTATAAGTTATCTTGTTATTGTTATTTCTGTCAAAACAGAAATAACAGTCTAAGTTTTTATGAGTTTATGTAGGGCGTGTCCTCTGTCGGCGTAAATACCGCCCGCAAAAAAACTGAATACCAGTCGCGCTGTACCTGTTTTACAGTAGATTAACTATCATTAAACCACCCACCATCACTCGTTTAACACAGCCCATTAACGTAAGACTTTTTTTATACTACTACCCAACTTCAATATCTTTTTGAGTACACTGCTGGGCAATCGTAGCATCTCAGAAGACCACGTGGTCACTGTTTCGACGAATGCTTGTGTCTCACGAAGCCGAGCTTTTACGTCGCTGTTTTCGTGCTCAAACTCTGGGCTGTCTATAAGCGCCTGCAAAAACTGTACTGTCGGCTCAAGCTCACGCTTTTGACGCTCAATTACGATGATACGTGCCAACTCCCAAACGTCGGTATTGGTGGTAAAGTGATCGCGGCGGTCGCCCAGTATTGAGACCTTTTGTACCAGCCCCCAATGTTGTAGCTCTTTGAGGCTGTTTGAAACGTTTGAGCGTGCAACACCAAGCGTTTCAGTAATCTGCTCAGCATTTAAAGGCTTTCCAATGATAAACAATAACGCATGAATCTGCGACATGGTGCGATTGATGCCCCACTGCGAGCCCATCTCTCCCCAATGCAAAACGAATTTTTCAGTCACAGGATTTAGTTTCATAATTGATAGATACACGCTATTTTTTAAATTGATAACCATTGTCTGTTTCCATACTGCACTATTCTTTTATTTCTGTCAATAGTGAAATAACAAGACAATATGATGATATAGTGAGTTCAGTATAAAAACGATACAGTGGGACTGGGATGAGTTTTATGCAGCATCGAGCAGCGCAGGCATAGCACGCAAGGAAAATTTATACCAGTTCCACGTTGATATATAGGGCGTGTTGAACATTCATAATTTGAGCCAGATATAAGCACAAGCGAGCGCGACCGTATTCTCATAACTCTGCTTGAGTTTATCAAATCTGGTGGCAACCGCCCTATACTGTTTTAGCTTAGCGAAAGCATTTTCTACT
>NZ_JAWJBL010000009.1:0-136426 GCF_032842965.1 Psychrobacter sp. CAM01 | reverse complement strand
TAGAAAATGCTTTCGCTAAGCTAAAACAGTATAGGGCGGTTGCCACCAGATTTGATAAACTCAAGCAGAGTTATGAGAATACGGTCGCGCTCGCTTGTGCTTATATCTGGCTCAAATTATGAATGTTCAACACGCCCTAATTAACTAAGTCTGAAAACCACCTCTATAATAAAATCTAGCGCTTGGTCATGATTTTTAGCCATGGCTATGTGGTCAGTAGCATTTATGGTTTATTTCTCAACAATAACAGTCCGTATGTAAAACGTTTGTTTTTGATATTTTACTCAGGTATTATCAGAAGGTTTATAGGCGGCCGTGCATGATGGCTGTCTGTCTATTCTGCTATCTATATTGCTTGTCTGGCAGGGACGTCAGAGAACAAAATATCAGAACCCTATATCAAAAACTCATCAGAATTTAAGGAATGTATGATGTCGAATTCTCGCCTATTATGGTCGTCGATGACCGTTACTGCAGCGTTGATGCTGAGCGCTTGTAGCCAACCAGCCAATGAAACTGCTGATACCAATGCTGACGCACCGGCAGCAGAAACCGCTGGCAAGACCATTCGTATCGCCACCGAGGGCGCTTACCCTCCTTTTAACTATACCAATGCCGATGGTAGCTTGGGCGGGTTTGATATCGATGTGGCCAATGCGCTATGCGAGCAAATGCAGGCGGATTGTGAAATCGTCGCTCAAGAATGGGACGGTATTATCCCAGGTCTATTGGCGCAAAAATACGATGCGGTAATCGCAGGTATGTCTATCACCGCTGAGCGTCAAGAAAAAGTAGACTTTAGCGAGCCATACTTTGCCAACACCATGGTTTGGCTGACCAAAACCGATGGTAGCTTTGATCCGAACTCGGTCGAAAACCTCACGCTCGGCGGTCAGCGCTCGACCACGCCTGGCGCTTATCTACAAGATAATTACGAAGGCAAAGACGGCAACACCGTGCAGTTGTACGACAACTACGACAACGCTTACTTGGACTTAAAATCAGGCCGTAGCGATGCGGTATTGGCCGAGAAAGTCTCAGCCAAATCTTGGCTGGCAGACAATACCGAAGGCTTTGGTATTGTAGGCGATGAAATTGACAATGACGATAATATTGCCATTGCCGTGCGCAAAGGTGACTCACTCAAAGAAGACTTTAACAAAGCCCTGAGCGAAATCCGTAGCAACGGTGAATTGGCGCGTCTTGAGCAGATGAATTTTGGTCAATAAGCTGTCGGGCGTGTCAGCAAACGAATACTGACCCGCCTTATAAATAAACAGTAACCCATAAGTCATGAGTGACAAACGGCTGGTAAATATATTAAGGAATAACCCTATGACAATTTCAATGACTCGCTCTATGAGCAAAAAAGTCCTTTGGCTTGCGCCACTAAGCGCGGCCATGCTAATGCTGGCAGGCTGTAACAACAGCTCGGCACCAGCAGACAGCGCCGAGGCAGATGCAGCAGATGCCCCGTTAAACATTAAAATCGCCACTGAATCGAGCTACAAGCCTTTTAGCTATACCGATGCTGATGGCAAACTGATTGGCTATGAGATTGAGCTGGTCGATGCCTTATGTGCGCAAATGAAAGCAGAATGTGAAGTCATCTCACAAGACTGGGATGGCTTAATCCCAGGGCTCAATGCACAAAAATTTGATGCCGCCATCGCGGGCATGTCCATCACCCCTGAGCGTAAAGAAGTGGTGGATTTTAGTGACCCTTACTTCCATAGCGGTATCATCTTGATCGGTAAAAAAGGCGATGATCTTTCTATCGATGCGCTAAAAGGTCAGCCGATTGCGTCTCAGCGATCAACCGTTGCCTCACAGTATCTACAAGATGAGCACAGCGATGCGGATATCAAACTCTATGACACGCAAGACAACGCGTATCTAGATCTTACCTCAGGTCGCGTGCGCGGTATGATGTCTGATAAAGTGACAGGCATTGACTGGCTAAAAACAGAAGCTGGGCAAAACTACGAAGTTAAAGGCAATGAGATCAGCAGCAACGATGATGCGATGGGTATTGCTTTTCGTAAAGGCGATCCGCTAGTAGCGAAGTTCAACAAAGCCTTGTCTGAGCTAAAAGCCAATGGCACCTACGATCAAATCACGGGCAGCTATTTTGGCACCAGCTCAACCGCCGCTGCGCAACAAGCCGTCGCCACAGAAGGTGTGGAAGAAGTGCTGGTCGTTGATGATGGCGATGTCGATGCCAATGCGGTCATCGCTGACCAAGAGCAAGCAGAAGCCGCAACGAACTAATCTTACCGCTCATCGCCATTTGGGCGCATAGGGTCATCTCTGTGATTGCTGGCGCAAGATAGCGATGAGTATTGTTTTTATCACAACTCTCAAGGATGATCATGAATAATCGTTTTGACCAACGCCGCGCCGTCGCCACTGTACCTGCCAAAAGCCCTATCAGCGTCCGACGTTGTTTAGCACCGTTTATCGCGATAAGTGCGCTTGTTACGTTGGTCGGTTGTGGTACTGGTCAAAACGAAACCGCCTCTGATGACCCTCAAGACACAGCCGCCGCTGCTGCGACAGGTGAAGTGCTGCGTATCGGTACCGAAGGTGCTTATGCGCCGTTCAACTATACCAATGCTGATGGCAGTCTTGGCGGGTTTGATGTCGATATTGCCAATGCCATCTGCGCTGACATGCAGATGACGTGTGAGATCATGGCGCAAGACTGGGATGGTATCATTCCAGGACTCAAGGCGGGTAAGTACGATGCCATCGTCGCGGCGATGTCGGTCACGCCTGAGCGCGCCAAGCAGGTGGCATTTACCGAGCCATACTTTAGTAATGCGCTGGTGTTTTTGGCCAAAAAGGACAGCAGCTTTGATCCTACCAATAGCAGCGACATCAATGTGCACTCTATCGCCGCTCAGCGCTCGACCATCTCATCGCAGTGGCTGGAGAACGCCTATCCAAAGGCCGATATCAAGCTGTATGATACCTTGAGTAATGCCTTTTTGGATTTGGGCTCAGATCGCGTCGATGCCATGATCTCTGATAAACTGCCAGCGCTAGAGTGGCTCGGCTCGCCATCAGGCAGCAATTATGCACTCAAAGGCGAGGAGATCGATATCAATGATAACTTTGCGATTGCCGTGCGTCCTAACGATGAAGCATTGCAAGCCAAAATCAATCAGTCGCTGGCCAATCTCAAGGCCAATGGCACTTATGATAAAATCAATGAAAAATACTTTGCCATGCCTACCAGTGCAGCGGCAACGCCAGCAGTAGATGACGCGGCGCAGTAAGCTTGGCGCCCCGTGTTTGGTAAAATCACAGGTCTGCTGAGATATTCTATGGCGTGGTTGTCATTATAAGACCATTTGTTATTAATTAGTCAGCACAAGGACATTGCCATTGGATTGCCAGTGGCGATGTCTTTTTTTGTTTTGGGCAAATCGGTGCGTGATGGCTGCAAAGAAAGGTCGACTTTTATCAAATCTATCTGATTTGTTTGCTATTTATCCTGATAAGTGTCTATTTAGGCAACGCTTTTACGTCTGAGTATTAACATAGCGGCGAGCGAATATGATAAAATCAGCGCTCATTTCTACTGTGTCAATTACCGTCGCCATAGTCGTATGAATACCACGTCACTCTATGACGCAAAAAACCGCCCGTCTATGCGGTTTTTTATACGACTATCAGCCGCGCTCAGCTATTGATGCTGATTCTTTTAACTCATATTTTGCAACTTGCTAATATAAAGAGACTGAGTGGATAATTGTGTTTGATTTACAAGGATTTGGCGCGCTTTTATTAAGCGGCGCTACCGTCACCATAAAGCTTGCGCTGACTAGCCTAGTCATCGGCATGGCTTTGGGCCTGCTCGGCGCGACAGCAAAGATGTCCAATATCTGGGTGCTGCGTAAGCTGGCGACTGTCTATACTGCCACGATGCGCGGCATACCTGAGCTGTTGTTGGTGCTGTTTATTTATTATGGCGGCTCCATACTGCTGATGAGCATCCTCAAAAAATTCGGCTATAACGATTATATCGAGATTAGCGCGTTTTGGGGCGGGGTCATGGCGCTCTCGATTGCCTTTGGTGCTTATGCGACCGAAATTTTTCGCATGTCGATTCAAGAGATTCCAGTCGGGCAACGCGAGGCCGCGCAAGCGATTGGTATGCGTCCGCTGCAGACTTTTTATCGTATCACCTTGCCGCAAGTGTGGCAGATTGCCTTGCCAGGTTTGGGCAATTTGTTTTTGGTGCTGCTCAAAGACACAGCGCTGGTCTCGGTTGTGGGTCTCAAGGACATCATGTATCAGTCCTCGCGGGCTGCGCAGTCGACACAGCAGCCATTTACGTTTTATATGGCGGCGGCCATTATTTATTTGGGTCTGACCATGTTGATTACCGGTTTTATGATGTGGCTTGAGTGGCGTGCCAATCCAGCGGCGCGCTACGCCAAAAAAATCAGCCGTCAGTCAACACAACGTCAATCGACCATAGGGTAGAGGAGAGAGACTATGGATTGGAATTGGCAGGTCATCTTTGACCATATCCCTGATTTGATGGGTGGTGCGGTGCTGACCGTACAGCTGGTGGTGGTATCAGGTATCATCGGATTGTTTTTTGGTCTGATTTTAGCGCTGCTACGCCTATCGAAAAATTGGGCAGTACAGATATTACCATTTTTATATATTTTCTTTTTCCGTGGCACGCCGCTACTGGTACAGATATTTTTGATTTATTATGGTCTGGGTCAGTTTGAGGCGGTGCGCAACTCGTTTTTATGGGAGCCGGTACTCAGTCAAGCTTACTGGTGTGCGATCATCGCCTTTACCATGAATACCAGTGCGTATTTGGCAGAGATCATTCGCGGTGCGATTCAGGCCATTCCCGTAGGCGAGCTAGAAGCTGCGGATGCGCTGGGCATGTCGAAGTGGCAAAAACTGACCCGCGTGACACTGCCGCGCGCCTTTGGTATCGTCATCCCTGCTTATAGTAATGAAGTCATCTTTATGCTAAAAGGTAGTGCGCTGGCCTCGACCATTGCTTTGATGGATATCACCGGGGTGGCGCGGACGATCAGTGCGCGAACCTATACTTTGATGGAGCTGTTTTTTGCAGCAGGTGTCATTTATCTGCTATTGTCGTGGGTGATCTTGTTTAGCTTTAGAATGTTTGAAAAACGTATGAATCGCCATGCCAGCTATGTACCACCCGATGTGGCGACCAATACCATCCCTTAAGGATATCAGTCAGCATCGCTGCTTTTGATGTTTGTGAATAACTTGCTGTGAGAGCCGAGTATGAGTCAATCGCCCCATATGTCGCTGGTCAATGCTATCGCCGCCAATGCCAATAATGATGAGAGCATGACCGATGCCAATCAAAGCTTGCGTGCACCGATTGGTAAAGTGGTTTGTGTCGGTCGTAATTACGCCGCGCATGCTCGCGAGCTGGGTAATGAGGAACCTAGCTCGCCGATGTTGTTTATGAAACCCGCCTCTTCGGTGGTGTCTATCCGCCAAGGCGTGGTCCGTCCAGATCCGGCAGTATTTGGTGACACGCACTATGAGACCGAGCTGTGTATCCAGCTGGCAACGGATTTATCTGCTGCGACGATGGAGGAGGCAAAGCAAGCCATCGGTGCGGTGACGGTGGGGCTGGATTTGACTTTGCGCGACTTGCAGTCTGAGCTAAAAGCAAAAGGCCATCCATGGGAGCGCGCCAAATGCTTCGATGGCGCTTGTGTGCTGGCTGACTGGCTCGACCCCCAAGCGTTTGGCGACTTTCGCAATGTCGCCTATCAGCTGTATATCAATGATACCCTCAAGCAAGATGGCGATACTGCTTTGATGCTGTTTCCGGTGTATGAGCTACTGGTCAATATCAGTCATGCCTTTAGCTTACAGGCAGGCGATGTGATTATGACGGGTACGCCAAGTGGTGTTGGGGTGTTACATGCTGGCGATACGCTGACCCTAAAGCTTGGCGCGCATGAGTGGCAGGCAGAGGTACACTAGGACATTGCCTAGCTAGTGCGTACTTTATCTAATGAAATTGTCTAAAAATCCCAAGTGACCGCTTGGGATTTTTTATTGGCGCTGTTTTTTATGAAAACGACTTTTATGGGAATGGTTTTTTATGACAATGGTTTTTTATGACAATGGTTTTTATAAGAGTGTTTTAGGAAGCTATTTGATGAGCGTGGTTGACGCTTATCTCTGTAACAACTTGGCAGCCTTTGGTGGGCCGCTGAGTGATAGGTTTAGCAGTTATTGTCAACGTACTGTCATAAATGCTCGGTAGACTTGAGCGTAACTTATATGGTTGTGGTGGATTTGATAAAGCCGCAACCTATCCTTTACGCCACTCTAGCCAACTAGCAAGGTGACTGAACATGACGTTACTGAACAAACCGCTCGCTCATGAAGCCGTAGAAGACTCAAACACGAGCAATAATATCGAATTTCAAACCATCATCAATCGCCGTATGCATCGTCGCCATATCTTAAAAGGCGGTACAGGGCTGACGGCGGCGGCGTTTTTTGGGGCGCTGCCTTTGGTTGGCTGTAGTGACGACGATGACGACAGCCCATCTCGCCTGCCCAGCGACGATGACCAAGCCGCCATCCCAGCACAAGGGAATCTCAAACGTCCCGATACCCTAAAATTCACTGCAGTGGCGCATTCGACAGCCGATACCATGAGTGTGGCAGAAGGCTATCAGGCAGAGATGATATTGCCACTAGGGACACCGCTGATGTCTGGTATCGCTGACTGGAAGGACAACCGTGAGCAGTCCGCTGAGTCGTTTGAGTGGCGCATGGGCGACAACCATGATGGCATGTGGTTTTTTGGCAAAAAAGGCAATAACTACGATGCCAAAGCCTCTAAAAACGGCCTGCTGGTTATGAACCATGAGTATGTCAATAGCAGTGAGCTTAGCCCATTTGGTTACCATGTCATCTCGGATAACAATGCGGCACCCATTTATCAAAACCGTCGTCTGGCCAGTGATGTGCGCCGCGAGGTCAACTGCCACGGGGTCGCTGTCGTTGAGATGACGCGCCGTGCCGATGGGGTGAGTTATGAGATGGTAAAGGATTCAAAATACAATCGCCGTATTACCAGCAGTACGCCCGCCCAGCTGACGGGCCCTGTGGCAGGCTCTGATTTGGTCAAGACAAAGTTTGATCCAACAGGGTTTCAGACGCGCGGCATCAATAACAACTGCGGCGCAGGACTGTCGCCTTGGGGTACCTATCTGACGACAGAAGAAAATTTCTTGGGCGTATTTGCGCGTGGTCAAGACGCCGAGCAGCTAAGCGGAGGTCATAACTACGGGCGTGAGCGCTATGGGGCCAGCGAAAACTTCCCTGGCTGGGAGTATCTATGGCATACGCCTTATGCCAAAGATGAAATCATAGCTGACGAGTTTGCCCGCTGGGATATGACCGCGACAGGCGCTGATGCTACTGAGGATTATCGCAATGGCTTTAATACCTTTGGTTACATCACCGAAATCGATCCTTTTGATCGGCACTCAGCACCGCAAAAACGCACGGCACTCGGTCGTTTTGCACACGAAAACTGTGCGTATGCACCCGTCGAGTCAGGTAAACCTGTGGTGTTTTATATGGGGGATGATGCGCGTGGCGAGTATATTTATAAGTTTGTCTCAAAGGCACGATGGTCCAATGCAGATATCGGCGGCGGCCTCAAAGCTGGCGACAAATACCTAAATGAAGGCACGCTGTATGTGGCGGTGTTTCACGAAGACGGTCGCGGCGAGTGGCGGCCACTGGTCCATGGACAAAATGGACTAGATGCGACCAATGCTGAGATGCCCTTTGCTGGGCAAGATGAGGTGTTGGTCTTTGCGCGCGCTGCTGCCGATGCCTTGGGTGCGACCAAGATGGATCGTCCAGAGTGGGTATCGGTGAGCCCCATGACAGGCGAGGTGTATGTGACCTTGACCAACAATAAATATCGCGGCGAGCGTGAGGATCAGCCTCTCTCAGCAGCCAACCCGCGCAGCTACGAGGCGCGCGGCAAATCCCGCGGAAATGATAATGGTCATATCATTCGCTGGGCCGAAGCAGGCGGAGACCATGCGGCAACTCGCTTTGAGTGGGATATATACTTGTTTGCCGCGCCCAGTGAGCTGGCGGCAGAGAACTTATCGCAATTAAACAAAAACAATGACCTGTCATCGCCTGATGGTCTGTACTTTGATCCGCGCGGGGTTTTATGGATTCAGACCGATGATGGCGCGTATACCGATACCAGCAGTTGTATGCTATTGGCCGCGTTGCCTGGTCAGGTCAATGATGGCGCGACGATCACCACATCTGCAGGCCAGCAAACCCGAGTCGGAATGACTGCTAGTGATGACAATATCAAACGTTTTTTTGTCGGTCCTGAAGGCTGTGAGGTGACAGGCATCACCATGACGCCAGATTTTAAGACGTTATTTATCAATATCCAGCATCCTGGCAATACGTGGGGCGCGGTGGCTGGAGGTAGTACGCCGCGCTCGGCCACCGTGATGATTACGCGCGAAGATGGCGATGTTATATTGGCAGAATCCTTTACTTAGAGCGCTTGGGTGACTCGGCTGCGATAGTGAAATGGCTGCAATAGTGAACGGCTGCGATGGTAAAACGGCGGCACAGTGATTACAAATACGGATAGTGATGTTAGCTAAAACCGCAAGCGCAGGCTTGGGGTTTTGTTGTGTGCAGCGACAGATGTCACGATGTTTTATCGTAAAGCGGCTACCGGTTACATCATTTTTTTCTATTTCAAGCGTTTACAGGCTAGTATATAAATATCTTTTGACCAAATGTGTCCATTTTATGAACGCACTAACGAGTAACACTATGGACAGTGTAGAGATTATTTATAAAGACAGCATGAGGAAAGACAGCATGAGGTCTGGTAGCGCAGATGATGAGGCGGGTCATGAGCTGGCCGCGCATTTTGCCTCAGAGACTGCTACTGCAGACCACACAGTAGCGCCGCATAGCGACCTGTATGAGCAAATCGATCAGCTAGCCGCCATCGATATCGACGAAATCATCAAACTGCAAGCCGATGATGCCAATGCCGTGACGACACATCCTGTGCTGTATGCCGATTTTTTTGAAGGGCTTGCGCAGCTGGCGACGATGGGCGTGGTGGAGGTGACAGAGATTGTGGAAGCCATTCACCGCGAGGTGATTTTACGCCCTTTGGGGCGGTTTGATGAAAACCACCTTAACAATTGGCAACGGGGTATCACGGGGCGTATATATGGCACCATACGCCAAGTCATGCTACTGGTGGGCAACAATCTGGCCGCGGTGCTGCGTATCTACAAAACCATGATGCGCCAAAAAAATACTCAGCCATTGCCCGACACCCTAAAAAAACTGGTCAATGTGCTAAACGGCGTGATGGGTGATCATCTGGTCAATCATAAAAACGCGCTTGCCATACCGATGCAGCTTTATGATAGCAATGGTGATACGCAGTTAGCGCCGCTCTCAGGGCGAGTGGTGATCTTATGTCATGGCTTATGTATGAGTCATCTCAGCTGGCAATCTGCAGAAGGCAATCATCTGGGGGAGGCCATCGCGCGCAGTCAGCCTGAAGCGACAGTACTGTATCTTGATTATAATACGGGGCGGCGTATCTCGCGCAGTGGCCGTAAGCTCTGCCAGCTGCTACAGGACTTGATCGAGCAGCATCCCAATATCGGTCAGATCGATCTGGTCGGTCACAGTATGGGCGGCTTGGTCGCTCGCAGTGCGCTGTTTTATGGCGAGCAAGATCATCTGGCTTGGGTCAAGCGGGCCGGCAATCTCATCACCCTCGGCTCACCGCACCACGGCGCGGTGCTAGAGCGTATCGGTCATCATGTACAAGACATCATCGCCAAGCTGCCGTTTGCAGGCTCGCTTGCCAAGTTGGGCGAGATGCGCAGCGCGGGTATCGTTGATCTGCGTCACGGTAGTATTCGCGATGCAGACTGGCGGGCGCTGGAGGGTCGTAGTGTGCTGCCGCAAGACTTTCGGCATCCTGCGCGCTTGCCAAGTGGTATCAAGACGTATTTTGTCGCCAGTGCATTGGTCGAGACCCATTATGACTCGAAGATGACGCACCTGCTGGGCGATGGTCTGGTCTCTGTCGCCTCAGCGCTTGGAGAAGATGATGCCGAACATGCTTTGTTTGTCCCTGATGGGCATAAAGCACTGTTTTATGGCGTCAGTCATATGAATCTGATTCATAGTAGACGGGTGCGCGAGCAAGTAGTGGCGTGGCTGTTAGATAATGGCCGCAGTGACTACGCCGAGCAGCCGCGGATATATTCTTATCCCGAAAGTCTGGGACTGATGGTATAAATGCTGGTTAAGCTAGATTGCCTTTGCTAAGCACAGCATCATAAAAAAAGGCCCTCACGCTTTATGTTGAAGGCCTTTTCTTTTACTGAGAAATATTTTACCAGATACCGCCTATTTAGCAAAGATAGCGGTCACATCGTCTTTATCAAACGGATAGATCTCACCGCAAAAACCGCAGTCCATCTCAAACGTCCCGCCTTGCTCTTCGACGATATCTAACGCTTCTGCTTCACCGATTTGCTCGATGGCCATCTCGCATTTTTCGCGTGAGCAAGTACAGCCAAATGATAGCGCCACAGGCTCAGGTGCCACGATATTTTCTTCGTGATACAAGCGGTATAAAATCTCGCTGGTATCGAGTGTAGTCAGCTCTTCTGCTTTTAGCGTACGCGTAAGGACGCTTAAGCGCGGCCATAGGTCATCATCGATGCCGGCGTCTTGGTTTTGCTCGACTTCGTAGGTTTCCTCAGCGGTACGTGGCAACATTTGTACCAAGATACCCCCAGCTTGTAGACCGTCTGATGCTAAGTTGATCAGCGTTGGAATCTGCGCGGACTGTTTTTGGTAGTGCGCCAAGCAGTCTGCCAAATTGTCATGACTACGCTCGACGATACCTTGGTAAGAGTCGCCGCCGTCAGGCTGGATATTGATAAACAATACGCCTTGCCCCATCGCGCCAAGCTCGGCAAAAGCGTCTTTGGCTGTGGTCATGCTCTCCCACGCTTGTACTTGCGCGTCGGTGTCGGCCTTCCAGCTGGCAAGCGCGCGGATGATGCCGTCTTGGTCACACTCCGCCATTGCCCAATTGAGCAGGCTCTCAGGGTCTGAGGACTGCAGCTGGATAGACAGTCGGCCGTTGATTTTGACCGTGCTGATCAGCAAACTTGCCGCCGTCATCATCTCGCCCAATAAGCGTTTGATCGCTTCAGGATAGGGCTTTTGGGCAATCGTGGTCGCATAGCTGCGCGATAGACGCACCACATCACCGCGTACAGGCGAGTCTTCAATAAAAAAACGCTGGCGAATGTCGTTGTAGCTGGTGGTTTGGGTGTCAGTATTTGGTGCTTGAGTATCTTGAGTCATAACTGGCTTATGTGATTGAGAAGTTGCTAACTTTATGGGGATTGTTGCGTATTTATCAATCTTATCAATTACCCTTGATGGCCGGCGTGGGCTAGATGGGTAATCGCCAAAAACCATCATTCTATATTTTGCGCAAAAAAGTTTACCACCCGTTGCAATTTTGTTGTACAGTAACATTAAGTTGCATTGTGATAAACAATAGCAACAACGACAAGGATGCGTGACAACCAGTCAGTCGATAGGGGGTGATTTATAAACCCTTCATCGTCCAAGCACTCGTTTAATTTAGTGATAATGTGATAAAAAGGATGTATCTCATGAGCTATCTATCTTCCAAACCTTTCTCTAAGAGCTTGACCCTAGCGGCCTTTATGGCGTTTGGCCTCGCTGGGTGTAATAACAGCAACCAAGCGACCAGTGAAGCAGCGCCTGCCGATGAGGCGAGCACCGCGACCAGCGCAGCAAACGGCACGCTACAAAAAATCAAAGACTCAGGCACCATCGTGGTCGGTCACCGTGACTCTTCTATTCCTTTTTCTTATATCGCGGACGACCCAAATCAGCCGATAGGCTATGCCCACGACCTAGAGATGAAAGTCGTCGAGGCTGTCAAACAAAGGCTCAATATGCCTGATCTTAATGTCCGCTATAATCTTATTACCTCGCAGACGCGTATTCCTTTGGTACAAAACGGTACTGTGGACTTTGAGTGTGGCTCAACCACCAACAACGAAGAGCGCCAAAAGCAAGTGGCCTTCTCCAATGGCTTTTTTGAGATTGGGACGCGTCTGTTGACCAAAAAAGACTCTGGTATCAATGACTTTGCCGACTTAAAAGACAAGACGCTAGTCACCACTGCTGGCACGACATCAGAGCGCTATATCCGCCAATATAATGACGACAATCAGATGGACATCAACATCATCTCAGCAAAAGATCATGGCGAGGCATTTTTGATGTTAGAAAACGGCCGCGCTGACGCCTTTATGATGGATGATGTGCTGCTCGCTGGTGAAAAAGCAAAAGCCAAAAACCCAGATGAATGGGTCATCGTCGGTGAGCCGCAATCGTTTGAGATCTATGGCTGTATGATGCGTAAAGACGACCCTGAGTTTAAAGCGGTGGTCGATGAAGCCTTGACCAATGTCTTTAGCTCAGGCGAGATCAATAGCATCTATGATAAGTGGTTCTTGAACCCAATCCCGCCAAAGAACGTCAACCTCAATTTTGAGATGTCTGACAATCTAAAGGCACTGATTGCCAACCCGCACGATGGTGCGCAGCCAAAAGCGGCGCCAGCACAGTAATCGTTGTCCCAAACCCTAGCTGGCCTATGCGTATGTCATGTGTTGTTTGACGCATAGGCTTTTTTATCGCTGCTTGGAGAGACAACCATGAATTATAGCTGGAACTGGGGTGTGCTGTTTGAGCAGACCGGTATCGGTAGCGAGCTGTATATCCATTGGATGATTACCGGTCTTGGCTGGCTGCTGCTGATTGGCAGTATTGCTTGGGCCATCGCCATGATCGTCGGCACCATCTTGGGCATCATGCGCACGCTGCCGAGCAAGACGGCACGAGCGATTGGTACCGCTTACGTGACGTTTTTTCGTAATATACCATTACTCGTACAGCTGTTTTTTTGGTTTTATATCGCCCCTGGTTGGCTGACACCGACGATACAAGAATGGTGGTATAAAGACCTATCGCCCAATACCTCAGCCATGCTCTCGGCGAGTATCGGTTTGGGGTTGTTTACCGCCGCCCGTATCGTCGAGCAGGTGCGCACCGGTATCGAGTCGCTACCAGATGGCCAAGTCAACGCCGCCTATGCGCTCGGCTTTAGCATCCCGCAAGTCTACAAAGAAGTCCTACTGCCGCAAGCCTTTCGTATCATCTTGCCACCGCTCAGCTCTGAGCTGACCAACTGCTTTAAAAACGCTTCAGTCGCCTCGCTCGTTGGGGTGATGGAGCTGATTAGCCAAACCAAAACCATCAGTGAATACACGCAAAACAGCATTGAGATCTATACCTACGCGACGATTATCTACTTGGTATTTAACTTGTCCTTAATCGCGATAATGGGACTAATCGAGCGCAAACTGCGCGTGCCTGGGCTGATTGCTGGAGGTCAAAAATGAATATGATGACTGAGCTTGCCACCGCCTATCCCGGTTTGATGGGCGGCATGCTGACCACGCTTAAGGTGTTGTTTTTGGCGATTTTGGGCGGTATCAGTTTGGGGACGGTACTGGCGCTGATGCGTTTATCGGGTATCAAAGTGCTTGAGATACCAGCAAAACTGTATGTGAATTATTTTCGCTCAGTGCCCTTGCTGCTGGTGCTTTTGTGGTTTTATTTTGCCGTACCGATGATTTATTTTTGGATCGCGGGTAAGTATCTACAGCTCGATGCGGCGTTTGCTTCTTGTGTGGTGGCCTTTATGATGTTTGAGGCGGCGTATTTTTCTGAGGTGGTGCGTGCTGGCATTCAATCGATCGGCAGCGGGCAGATCAATGCCGCCAAAGCGCTGGGCATGACTTATGGGCAGACCATGCGTTTGGTTATCTTACCGCAAGCCTTTCGCAAAATGCTGCCGCTGATTTTGCAGCAGTGTATTATTTTATTCCAAGATACGACATTGGTGTTTGCCATTGGTTTGACGGATTTTTTCCGCGCAGCCTACGTGCGCGGTGAGCTGATGGGGCTTCTGACGCCTTATATCTTGGGCGCTGGTGCGGTTTATTTTGTCATTAGCTTAAGTGCGTCTATGGGCGTGCAGCAGCTACAAAAACGTTTGCGGTTCTGACATACCCTAGACTGCGCGGTCGCGGCTGAAGAGGTTTTTAGACAATGATTATCAAGATAATGTGGTTAGGAGCCAGTAATGAACAATGCTGATACGTATGTAAATGCCTTTGGCGGGCTGGTCACCAATAATGGTCATGCCAGTGATGAGATGGTCATTGAGATGGCAGATGTCAGTAAATGGTATGGCGACTTTCAAGTGCTGACTGACTGCACGGCCCATGTACACAAAGGCGATGTCGTCGTGGTTTGCGGGCCATCGGGTAGTGGCAAGTCAACGCTGATTAAGACGGTCAACGGGCTTGAGCCTTTTCAACAAGGCGAGATTATGGTCAATGGTGTCTCTGTTGGTGCACCTAAGACTAACTTGCCCAAACTACGTAGCCGTGTCGGTATGGTGTTTCAGCATTTTGAGTTGTTTCCGCATTTGACCATTATCGACAATTTAACCGTCGCGCAAATCAAGGTGCTGGGCCGTAAAGAGTCTGAGGCTAAACAAAAAGCCATGGCTTATCTAGATCGCGTGGGGCTGAGTGCACAGGCACCAAAATACCCCGCCGAGCTATCAGGTGGTCAGCAGCAGCGCGTGGCGATTGCCCGTGCGCTGGCGATGGACCCTGTGGCGATGCTGTTTGATGAGCCAACCTCAGCGCTTGATCCTGAGATGATTCAAGAGGTGCTTGATGTGATGGTCGAGCTGACTCGTGATGGCATGACCATGATGTGTGTGACCCATGAGATGGGCTTTGCCAGTCAGGTCGCCAATCGCATTATCTTTATGGATGAAGGTCATATCGTCGAAAACTGTAGTAAAGATGAGTTTTTTGAAGGGGCAAAAAGCGAGCGCGCCCAGCTGTTTTTGTCCAAGATTTTAAATCACTAATAGCAACGTTTTTGCTGCTACTTTAGCGCCTTGATGTAGAGTCTGTTCAATGAGCTCTAAGCATTTGCCAAAAAGCGTCTATGAATTTAGGCGCTTTTTTTTGGTTTTTTTGGCTATAACGATCCAGTAGTGGGGGATAAGCAAGTAGATGAGTGCATGACTGTTTACTGCTACAATAGCGCTCAAGATACCGACAATGAAAAGTTTATACATTATATTGGAGCTATTATGAGCATAGAAAATGCCGACACCCTCGCAAACTCAACAAACCCCGCCAATACTAAAAACCCTTTACATACTGAAAACCATGAATCAGCGGAAAACCATGCGTCAGCGGAAAACAAGGGCATCGTCGTCGTTGGTGCTGGCTTGGCAGGTTGGCACGTCATCGATGCCATTCGAGCAAAAGACAAAGACATCGCCATCACTCTCATCACAGCGGATAATGGCGATCGTTATCATAAGCCAATGCTGACAATGGCTATCAGCCAAAACAAGCGGGCGGCAGACTTGGTACGCGCAACAGGCGCTGACGCTGCCAAAGCGGCAAACGTCAATCTGCTGGCCAACACGCAGGTCACGGATGTTGACGCCACTACGCAGCAGTTGCAGCTGGTCTCTGCACTGCGCTCTGACCCCGTTTATACCAATTATGCCACCATCAGCTATGACAAGTTGGTGCTGGCGATGGGCGCGCAGCCGATTTTTCCAAAGAGCCTGCCGGAGGACTTGGTATGGCATGTCAATCATATTGAGCGCTTTGGGCAGCTACAAGAAAAGCTGGTAGCAGGCAGTCAGCATGTCGCCATCGTTGGCGCTGGTATGGTGGGGACAGAAATCGCCGAAGATTTACTCAAAGCTGGACATGAAGTCACCTTGATTGATTTAAATGATGCGCCTTTATCACAAATGCTACCAGCAAAAGCGGCCGCTCGTATCGCGGCGGCGGTCCAGTCCCAAGGTATTCACTTTTTGGGTGGTTATCAAGTATCGGGTGTTACGCGTCAGGAGGATGGCAAGCTACAAGTTCGCTATGCGCCAGTGGCAGATAGTGCTGGCAGCGCGGCCGCTCAGTCATCCGAGCTTTTGGTCGTCGATCATGTGATTGCCAGTACTGGCCTCACGGTCGATGCCAGACTGCCCACTGCGGCAGGGGTAGAGTTCGATCGCCGGACTGGTATCGTGGTGGATGCCACCACCTTACGTACGCAAGCGTCAAATATCTATGCCATCGGTGATTGTATGTCTATCAATGGCGTTGCCTGCCGTTATGTTGCCCCGCTGCGCGCGCAGGCGGCTACCATTGCCGATGATATCTTAGGGATGGCACATGACGGCTATGATCATAAACCGCCAATGATTCGCCTAAAAAATAAAGCCATCTCTGTCATGGCCACTGGCGTACCACAAGCAACAGGCAATTGGCAGGTAAAGACTGAAACGGATGACGAATTAATCATGGAATTGCTAGATGATAACAATGACGTCAGTGCGACAGTAACGATTAAAGCGCCGCCAATGGTTAAATCTTAATCACCGCTTAATCGCTGCAAGTTTAACTTTTAGCTTTAATTTCTAGTTTTGATTTTCTCAAAAGCCAGCTGTGTAACAAATACGTAGCTGGCTTTTTTGCCGACAATAATCGCGGATTTTTATGCTATTTTTTACTGGGCTAACATTTTTAGCGGTTAATTTAAATGATACATAATGTATTACTATTATTGACAGTTTCGTTTTAGGCGGTATAGTAGTGAATCATATATGATAGATACTCAAGGAAGAAAAATTGGCCCACGGGCGGTTTTTGAGTAGAATAAAAAGCACAACGAAAGGACTCGTTATGACGCAACCTACTGCATTTGACCACATATTAAGCAACATTCCTACCGTAAATATGGGCGCGCGCTCAGCGAATGCGCCACTGACCCAAAGCTATGATAAAGGCCCTGATGTGCCGCTGATTGAGGCGACCATCGGCGACTTTTTTGACGCCATTGTTTCCAAATATCCAGAGCGTGAAGCGCTGGTCGTCCGTCATCAAAACATCCGCTGGACGTACCGCGAATTGCAGCAACATGTCAATCAGCTGGCCAGCAGTATGATCGAGATGGGACTGGAGATTGGCGATCGCATTGGTATCTGGTCGCACAACAACGCCGAATGGCTACTTATGCAGCTTGCCACGGCCAAAGTCGGCGTAATCCTCGTCAATATCAACCCGGCCTATCGTACCTTTGAGCTGCAATATGCGCTCAATAAACTCGGCTGCTCAGCACTCGTGCTTATGCGCCATTTTAAAAGCAGCGACTACGCTGGCCTTATCCGTGAGCTGTGCCCTGAGATTTACCATAAAGACTACACCCAGCTGGATTTGGTCGAGATTCCAACCATCGAGCGTATCATTTGGATTGATGAGCCAGACTCTGACGAAGCGTTTGGGTTTATGCAAAAATTCTCTGACTGGATGGCGGAAGGCGATGCCAACGATCCGCGCGTGGCCGAGCGTCAAGCCCAGCTAAAAAACACCGACGCTATTAACGTCCAGTTCACCAGTGGCACAACTGGTACGCCAAAAGGCGCAACCTTAAGCCATCGCAATATCCTCAATAATGGCTACTTCATCGGTGAAGCCATGAACCTTACCTTCGAGGATAGACTGTGTATTCCTGTGCCGCTATATCACTGTTTTGGTATGGTGCTCGGCAATTTGGCCATCTTGACGCATGGCGGCTGTATCGTCTATCCCAATGATGGCTTTGAGCCTTTATCAGTCTTGCAAGCGGTCGAAGAAGAAAAATGTACGGGTCTGCATGGCGTACCGACGATGTTTATCGCCGAGCTTGATCACCCTGAGTTTGAAAACTTTGATTTATCGACCTTGCGTACTGGCATTATGGCTGGCTCCAGCTGCCCGATTGAGGTCATGCGCCGTGTCATTGATAAGATGCATATGAAAGAGGTGACCATCGCTTATGGCATGACCGAGACCAGCCCAGTCTCTTGCCAGACCAACGAGCACACGCCGCTCGAGAAACAAGTCTCGACCGTTGGCTTGGTACAGCCTGCGCTTGAGGTAAAAGTTGTCGATACCGAGACGGGTGAGATTGTGCCGTTAGGGGAGACAGGAGAGCTGCTCACACGCGGCTACTCGGTGATGAAAGGCTATTGGGGCAGCCGTTTTAAGACCCGTGAAGCGATCCAAGATGGCTGGATGCATACTGGCGATTTGGCTACCATGGATGAGGATGGCTATGTCAAAATCGTCGGCCGTAGTAAAGACATGGTCATCCGCGGCGGCGAAAACATCTATCCGGTTGAGATTGAGAACTACTTATATCGCCATCCCAAGATTCGCGATGTACAAATCGTTGGCGTACCAGATAAGCGATATGGTGAAGTGCTGGCCGCTTGGATTATTCCCAAAGAGCCGGGCTGCTTGAGTGAAGACGAGGTGCGCCAGTTTTGTAGTGAGCACATTGCTCATTATAAAGTACCGACTTACTATCGGTTTGTTGAAGAATATCCGATGACCATCACCGGTAAAATTCAAAAGTATAAGATTATCGAGCAGATGAAAGAAGAGCTGGGTTTAGACTAAGCGCACTTCTCGAGTACAAAACATCCACGACACCGGTGAGTGATACAAAAGATAAACGGCTGGCAAGCTATCGGTTAGCAGTCGTATAACCAGCAGCCACTATAAACCATACAATCAATCACTTGCACTTACGCAGCAAAGAAAAGGGATATCATGAGCACTATCATAACCAGTAAACTGAGTCCAAACGCCAGCGATTTTCAGCAAAACCGTGCCGCCATGCAAGCGATGGTCGATGACTTATATGTACACCTGCGTAAAGTCGCTCAGGGTGGCTCAGAGCGCGCGCGAGCCAAGCATTTAGCGCGTGGTAAACTGCTACCACGTGAGCGAGTCGAGCGTTTGCTGGATGCCGGCACCGCATTTTTAGAAGTGGCTCCGATGGCGGCGCACGATATGTATGGCGAAGAGATACCCGCCGCGGGCGTGATTGCCGGTATTGGCCGTATCAATGGCACTGAGTGTATGATCGTCTGTAATGATGCCACGGTAAAAGGCGGCACCTATTACCCAATGACAGTCAAAAAGCACTTGCGCGCGCAAGAAATCGCACAAGAAAACAATCTGCCTTGCGTGTATTTGGTGGACTCAGGCGGCGCAAACTTGCCTAACCAAGATGACGTGTTTCCTGACAAAGAGCATTTCGGCCGTATCTTCTTTAATCAAGCGAATATGAGTGCGGCGGGTATCCCGCAGATTGCTGTGGTTATGGGTAGCTGTACGGCAGGCGGCGCGTATGTACCGGCGATGAGTGATGAGTCTATCATCGTCAAAGAGCAAGGCACTATATTTTTGGGTGGGCCGCCACTGGTAAAAGCAGCAACGGGTGAAGAGGTCAGCGCTGAGGATTTGGGCGGCGGTGATGTACATACCCGTCTGTCAGGAGTCGTCGATCATCTGGCACAAAGCGACACGCATGCGCTATCGATTGCGCGTGATATCGTCAGTCACCTTAACCGTCCAGCCAAGCACATTCCCAATCAAATCAAACCGCGTCCACCGCGCTACGATGCCAAAGAACTATACGGCATCATCCCGACCGATAAGCGTAAGCCCTTTGATATCAAAGAAATCATCGCTCGCATCGTCGATGACAGTGCCTTTGACGAGTTTAAAGCGCGTTTTGGCAACACGCTGGTCTGCGGCTTTGCTCATATCGAGGGTATGCCAGTTGGCATTATCGCCAATAACGGCATTCTGTTCAGCGAGTCAGCACAAAAGGGCACGCACTTTATCGAGCTGTGCTGCAAGCGTAAAATCCCGCTGGTGTTTTTACAAAATATCACCGGCTTTATGGTCGGCCGTAAATACGAAAACGAAGGCATCGCCCGTCATGGTGCCAAAATGGTGATGGCGGTGGCCAATGCCAAAGTACCGAAGTTTACCGTTATCGTCGGTGGCTCGTTCGGTGCAGGTAACTACGGTATGTGTGGCCGTGCTTATAGTCCGCGCTTTTTATGGATGTGGCCAAATGCGCGTATCTCAGTGATGGGCGGTGAGCAAGCGGCCTCGGTCTTGGCAACCGTTAAGCGCGACAACTTCGAGCGTAAGGGCGAGGCATGGAGTGATGAAGACGAAGCGGCCTTTAAAGCACCGATTCGAGATATGTACGAAGCGCAAGGCCATCCGTATTATGCCACCGCGCGTCTGTGGGATGATGGGGTGATTGATCCTGCTGATACGCGTCAAGTGCTGGCATTGGGGCTAAGCGCCGCCTATAACGCGCCGATTGAAGAGACGAAGTTTGGGGTCTTTAGAATGTAGGTTGGTACTATATTTTCGATGAGAGAATGCTTTGGTTTAAAATAAAAATTGGGTTACTCAGGCCGAGAGCATTACGCAAAATTATCCGTAAAAAAGACATGCAAAAGTTACCACAAAATATTGAGATAACGCTATATGAAGAATTATAAAAGCCTATTGGTTGATATCGAACAGCACGTGGCGACGGTGACGCTAAACCGCCCTGAGATACGTAATGCCTTCAACGATGAAATGATTGCTGAGCTGACAGAGGTTTTTACCATGCTTGGCACTGATGATAATGTGCGAGTCATCGTGCTAGCAGCAGCAGGCAAAGCGTTCTGTGCGGGCGCCGATCTAAACTGGATGCGCGCCATGGCGGATTATAGCTATGAAGAAAATTTAGCCGACGCCGATAAACTGGCGCAAATGCTCAAAACCATTTATGAGTGCCCAAAACCAACGGTCGCTGCGGTGCAGGGCGATGTCTACGCAGGTGGCATGGGTCTGGTCGCCGTCTGTGATGTGGCCATCGCGGTGAAGATTGCCAATTTCTGCCTCAGTGAAGTGCGTTTGGGACTAGCGCCTGCCACCATTAGCCCGTATGTTGTAAGAGCATTAGGGGTTAGGGCGTCGCATCGCTACTTTTTAAGTGCAGAAGTGTTTGATGCCAAAAAAGCGCATCAGCTCGGTTTTATCCATGAGCGGGTTAGTGAGGAAGCGCTCGAAGATGCGGTGGCAACGTTTTGTGCCAAGATGGTCAAAAACAGCCCCGATGCAGTGAGAACCTGCAAGCAGCTGTTGCATGATATCGCAGGCGCGCCCATTAGCGATGAGCTGATCGCCGATACGGTAAAAGGCATCGCTGATATTCGCTCATCCACACAAGGTAAGGAAGGCGTGCAAGCGTTTTTGCAAAAACGTAAGCCTGACTGGTTGACGGCAGACTAGCGACAAAAAACGATAGCCAAGCCGACAAATAAAAACGACAAGACACAGGGATAGTTATGTTTTCTAAAATTTTAATCGCCAACCGTGGTGAAATTGCCTGCCGTGTGGCCGCGACTGCCAAGCGCTTAGGCGTTCGTACCGTCGCTGTTTATTCTGATGCCGACCGCGGCGCCAAACATGTCGCCGTCTGTGATGAAGCCGTTTATTTGGGTGGCTCATCGCCGAAAGACAGCTATCTAAAAGGCGATGCGATCATTGCGATTGCTCTCGATGTAGGCGCGCAAGCGATCCATCCAGGCTATGGCTTTTTAAGTGAAAACGCTGACTTTGCTCAAGCTTGTCAGGATGCGGGGCTGGTGTTTATCGGTCCATCCGCTGATGCTATTCGCGCGATGGGCGGCAAGTCTGAGTCCAAGCGTTTGATGGAAGCGGCTGGCGTGCCGCTGATACCGGGTTATCATGGTGACAATCAAGACGCCGAGTTTTTAAAAGCGAAGGCCGACGCGATTGGTTATCCTGTATTGATTAAAGCCAGTGCCGGTGGCGGCGGTAAAGGCATGCGTATCGTTGAGCAAAGCAGCGATTTTATCGAAATGCTAGACTCTTGTCGCCGCGAAGCAATCACCAGCTTTGGTAATGATCAGGTACTCATCGAAAAATACGCGCTAAAGCCGCGCCATATCGAAATCCAAGTATTTGGTGATACGCATGGCAACTATGTACATCTGTTTGAGCGTGATTGCTCGGTGCAGCGCCGCCATCAAAAAGTGCTAGAAGAAGCGCCAGCGCCCGGTGTCGATGCAGCGATGCGTGAAGCCATGGGGACCGCGGCGATTGAGGCGGCGCGTGCGGTCAGCTATGTCGGCGCAGGGACGGTTGAGTTCATCGTTGAGCAGCGCGAAGGCACGATGAGCTTTTATTTTATGGAGATGAATACCCGCCTGCAAGTTGAGCATCCAGTCAGTGAAGCCATTACTGGTGTTGATTTGGTCGAGTGGCAGCTTTTGGTCGCCTCCGGTCAGCCATTGCCAAAGTCGCAAGATGATTTGGCGATTAATGGTCATGCGATTGAGGCGCGTATTTGCGCGGAAAACCCTGACAATGATTTCCTGCCAGCGACGGGTACACTCTTTACGTATCAAAAACCTGAACACCGCACCTTTGATGTTGCCGACGTACGTATCGATGATGGCGTACGCGAAGGCGATGTGATTAGTCCGTTTTATGACTCTATGATTGCCAAGCTTATCGTGCATGCGCCGACGCGCGAGCAGGCATTGGCCAAACTCGATCGTGCATTGGCACAAACGCGCATCGTCGGTTTACCTAATAATGTGGCGTTTTTGCGTTATATCTTGAATACAGAGTCGTTTAGTCAAGCCAATCTCGATACGGCGCTTATCGAGCGCGAGGCGGACGAGTTATTTGATCAGCATCCACTTGATTTATCGACGCTGGTTATGACTGCTATCGCCCAGCAGCTGGCTAGTGAAGACATGGCGCAAGACGCCGATCCTTTTAGTAAGCCGACAGGATTCCGTGCTTATAACGATTATACACGCTCGTTTAGCTTGGTTTATGATGAGCAATCTTATAGCGCTCGTATTAGTCATTGGTACAACGCCACTGCCGCTGATGATAAAAAAAGCACAGATAATCTGAGCAGCTTTACACTAGTGATTGAAAAAGAAATCGCGAACGCTGACGAAAACGCCAATGCCAATGTCGCCGCGCCAACCGAAACGGTATATGAAGGTGAGGTCAGCTACGCCAGCGATGACGCGCACCATCATACATTATGGCTCGATGGCGCACGTATCAATGCGCAGAGCTGGGTGAACAATGAGACCGTCTATGTGTTCACCGATCGTGGCCGTGACGAGATTACACTTGTCGATGTGATGGCACACGTAGGCGAAGAGTCTGCGGCAGTCGGTAGCTTAAAATCACCGATGCCAGGGCAGGTCGTTGCCTTTAAAGTGGCTGTCGGCGATAGTGTAAAAAAAGGCGAGCCACTCGCCGTGATCGAAGCGATGAAAATCGAGCACACCATTACTGCACCCACCGATGGCGTGGTGGGAGAGTTGTTATTTGCAGCAGGCGATTCGGTGGCTGATGGTGATGAGCTGCTACGTATTGATACCGAAGCTAGTGGCGCTTAAGCGCTGAAGTATAAGAGCTGAAGTATAACAACTAAAATATAAGAACCTGAACAGAAGAAAAGTGAAAGGATAATAACCATGAGCCATTCGTATCCAGAGCACGTCACCATCGTTGATGTCAGCCCGCGTGATGGCTTGCAAAACGAAGCCATGACGGTACCGACGGCGGTTAAGCAAACGTTGATTAACGATTTAATCACAGCAGGTGTCAAAAAGCTGGAGGCGACCAGCTTTGTCTCGCCAAAGTGGGTGCCCCAAATGGGCGACAACAGTGAGCTGATGACCGCGCTGGCAGAGACGCGGCATAATGACGTTATTTATTCGGTACTGGTGCCGAATATGCGCGGCTTTGATAGTGCTATCAATTACCGCCCTGATGAAATCGTTATCTTTGGTTCAGCCAGTGAAACCTTTAGTCAAAAAAACATCAATTGCAGTATTGATGAAAGTATTGAACGTTTTGCACCTGTTGCCGCTGCGGCAAAAGCGCAGGACATAAAGGTACGCGGCGTCATCTCTTGCACGGTTGGTTGCCCTTATGAAGGCGAGATTGACCCAAGCCAAGTGGCGTATGTCACCAAACGTTTGGTAGAGATTGGTGCTGAGCAGATTGGTATTGCTGATACTATCGGCGTCGGCACCCCGCTAAAAGTACAGCGCGCGCTACAAGCTGCTCTCGAGTATGCAGATATCACTATGCTATCAGGCCATTTTCATGATACTTATGGTCAAGCCGTCAGTAATACCTTGGCCGCCCTACAGATGGGCGTCAGCGAATTTGATACCTCGGTTGCGGGGCTTGGCGGCTGTCCGTATGCCAAAGGCGCAACGGGCAATGTCGCTACCGAAGATGTCGTCTACATGCTGCATGGTATGGGTATCAGCACAGGCATAGATTTAGATAAATTGGTCGTGGCAGGTGAGCGTATTAGTGAGTTTCTCGGTCGCCGCAATGGTTCAAGCGTGGCACGTGCGCTGATTAATAAGCGTCAGTCTTAACGAAAAAATAAAGCTAGACATAAGCTAAATGAATAGAAATAAATGAATTGATAGCTGGTATAAATTTTTTGAAGCCTCTGGAGTGACGCAGTCGCACAGCAAGCGATAAAAATTTGTACCAGCTATATGGTCTCTTTTTGAATGGATCTAAATTTTTAAGAAATTAAACATCAAAATACAAGGAATGGTTATGAGTTTACCCGGATTGAATTTCCAGCTTGGCGAAGATATCGACGCACTGCGTGACGTGGTACAGCAGTTTGCGGCTAATGAAATCGCCCCGCGCGCAAGCGAAATCGACAGCAGCGATGAGTTCCCAATGGATTTATGGCAAAAAATGGGCGACTTGGGTTTGCATGGCATTACTGTTCCTGAAGCGTACGGCGGCTCGGATATGGGCTACGTGGCTCATATGGTCGCAATGGAAGAAATCAGCCGCGCTTCTGCCTCTGTGGCGCTGAGCTATGGCGCGCACTCAAACCTATGTATCAACCAAATCAAACGTAATGGCAATGAGGCGCAAAAACAAAAGTACTTGCCTAAGCTCATCAGTGGTGAGTTTATTGGTGCGCTGGCGATGAGTGAAACCGGCGCTGGCTCAGATGTGGTCAGTATGAAGCTCAAAGCCGAAGAAAAAGACGGCTATTATGTGTTAAACGGTAGCAAAATGTGGATCACCAATGGCCCAGATGCTGATGTGATGGTGGTGTATGCCAAGACCAATCCAGAGCTGGGCGCCAAAGGCATGACTGCATTTATCGTAGAAAAAGGCATGAAGGGCTTTGGCACCGCACAAAAGCTCGACAAGCTCGGCATGCGTGGCAGTCATACTGGTGAGATGATTTTTGATAATGTCGAAGTGCCAAGTGATAATATCTTAGGCGGCGTCGGTGAAGGCGTCAAGGTGCTGATGAGCGGCCTTGATTATGAGCGTGCGGTACTTGCCGCAGGCCCTATCGGTATCATGCAAGCGGTAATGGATAATGTCGTGCCTTATATCCACGACCGCAAGCAGTTTGGGCAAGCGATTGGTGAATTTCAGCTTATCCAAGGCAAAGTCGCGGACATGTATACCATCTTGCAGGCGGGACGCAGCTTTTTATACACGGTCGGCAAAAACCTCGATATGCTCGATCAGCGTGGTGCAGGTCATAGCCGAGAAGTGCGTAAAGACTGTGCCAGTGTGATCCTGTGGTGTGCCGAAAAAGCCACATGGATGGCAGGCGAGGGCATTCAAATCTTTGGCGGCAATGGCTATACCAACGAGTATCCGCTCGGTCGCTTTTGGCGTGATGCCAAGCTCTATGAAATCGGCGCGGGTACCAGTGAGATACGTCGTATGCTGGTTGGGCGTGAGTTATTTAACGAGACTAAGTAGCAACACGTACTTTCATATTAATACTTTCATATTAAACCAAAAAAGCAGGTCGCTTAAAACGTCCTGCTTTTTTATGTTTATTTTATGTCTTATAAAAATCTTAGATCAAAAATGTTATGTCTGTTTACTATGGTCAAAATAGCGTGCCAGGCCATTTAATAGTAAATCATCACGTAGTCGTACAGGGCGATTGACGTGCTGGGCGATGATGGCGGCATCGCCACCCGTCATGATGACTTCGAAGTTAGGATGACGATGGCTGATCTCGTTGATCGCGCCAACGATAGAGAGCAGTATGCCGCGATGTACCGCGTCTTGAGTGGTCATGCCCTGGCCGACGCTATCGAAGGCACCGTTAGAGATGGTGATTTGCTTGGTGCCAGAAAATAGCGACTCGCGCTGCAAATAAATACTGGGAAAAATATAACCGCCCAAATGTGTCGCATGATCGATCAAGTCAATCGTCACCGCGGTCCCGCAACCTATCACGCACTGGCGCTTTTTTTTATCGACTGCGCCCAGCATCTGTAACCAGCGATCACAGCCGAGCTGCTGATCGTTATAGTCGCTACGCATCAATGGGTGCGAGGCATCGACATGGACAAACTCAAACGGGATATTTAGACGGCTGAGGGTTTCGGTGACTTTTATATTGAGCGCTTCACCGAGCACAGATGAGATGCCGATAAAATCGGGTGCATATCGCTCAAAGCGATCGGTGAGACCCATGAGCAATTCGGCAGGCGCTTGCAAATGCTGCTTGGCATCATGAGCGACGATCTGACCGATATCATCGGTGAGCCAGTATTTTAAGCGGGTGTTGCCAAGATCTAACCAGAGCATAAAAATCCCTTTATATAGTCAATTCACTAAAAAATGTTATGGCAAAGCTTGTAGTTGAAGCTTGTCAATAAAACCCAGAGACTTTTATGCCATAAGGGCGATAGCGCCCGCAGGCTCTATGTGTTAGGCCTGATGAATCACGTCAATGCGTCCAGTAAAAAGCGCAGAAATATTACCGTTATCTTGGCGCAATTGCAAACACCCATGTGTATCGATACCGCAGGCATATCCTGTCACCACAGTGCTATTGCCATGATGCTCTTGAGTGACACGTAGGCGCCGTCTTGCGAGGGCATCGACGTCATCAAACTGCTCTAAAAAACGATCCAAATAGTAGGTATGACCGGTGGGTTTTTCTAAACTAAAATATTCAAAACGCGTCATCGCTGCCATCAGCGCTTTGCTCATTTGCTGATAGAGTGTTTTGAGATTTGGCAAGCGCATCGTCGCCGCGTCAGGCAGCATCTGACAGATATCTTGTAGACTGATCGCCTGATAGCTCATGCCTTCGCAAGTCTGCGCGGTCAGCGCTGGTGCCGCTTGTACATTTAGCCCCACACCCATCACCACACCGACCAACTTGCCTGCTATGGTGACAGGCTCTATCAAGATACCCGCAAGCTTTGAGAACGGCTGAGTTTGTATTGCTTGCTCAGAGGGTGTCAACGCTGGCTTGGATATGGCAGCAAAAAAGCCCAAGTCATTGGCCCATTTTACCCCGATAGGCGTCAGCTGGCGCGCGCGCAGTTGCTCATTGAGCGCTTGAATGACAGGCATTTTTGCCAGCTCGACACCGATGACTAAAGACAACAAACCGCTAATCGGCTGATGCACAGGGTGATATAACGACAAGTAAACATTACCAGGTGGCGACTGCCAAGAGCGTCCGTGCTGTCCGCGACCAGCGCTTTGGGTGTCGGCAGTCAGCAGATGCATCTGTGCAGCATCAAGCGTGCCATCTTGTACCGCTGTGATCAGCTCGCTATTGGTCGAGGCGCTACTAGCGAGATGCCGATGGTTGAGCTCAGGCAAATGTACAAGCGTTGGCGATGTATCTGACGTAGTTGGCGTAGAGGCCTCGGCTAAAGGGTCAAAAGAGGCTGCAGATAAAGGGGCTGATGGCGGCATAAGTTTCGTCGATGTGGTTAAGGTCGTAGGAATAATCTTTGCTATACTGAGCGCGGGTCACGGCTTGGTATGAATAAGCGCGAATGAGCATGAATAATCATAGTGACGCGGCTTAGTGGCGGTAATCAAATAGCATAAAGATCAGCTGCAGGTTTGGCAAATAGAATATATAGTCAATTGCAAATAAAACGGTTATATAAAGTTAAACGTGCTACTGGTATAAGTTTTCCTTGCTGTGCCTACGACTTACAAATGCGTAGATGCGCTAAAAATACTCCAAAAAACTCTAAAACCCCAAAATAAAAGGCTGAGCTAATGATGTTATATGTATGGTTTGTGATTGCAGGGGCGTTTGCTGGGGTCTGTGCAGGCTTGTTTGGGGTAGGCGGCGGTATGATTATCGTGCCCGCCTTGGTGTGGATATTTACCGCCTATGACTTTTCGCCTGATGTCATTACCCATCTGGCGATTGGTACCTCGCTTGCGACCATTGTTGTCACCTCTATTAGCTCATTGACAGCACATAATAAACGCGGCGGTGTGCGCTGGGAAGTCTGGCGCAAGATGGCGCTGGGCTTGGTCATCGGAAGCCTTGTCGGTGCCGGTATCGCTGATATGATTGATGGAAAAGTTTTGCAAGCCATCATCGGTGTTGGTGCGTTATTGGTCGCGCTAAAGATGCTGTTTTTGTCTAACAAAGAGCAGCTCGGCAAGCCTTTGCCGCCCGCTGGCGTGCAGTTTGGCGCGGGTACAGGGATTGGTATGGCGTCCTCTATCTTTGGTATCGGCGGTGGTAGCTTGACCGTACCGTTTTTAAACTGGGCAGGACTGCCAATGAAGCAAGCGGTTGGCACCTCGGCCGCGTGCGGTTTACCGATTGCGGTGGCAGGCGCGGTAGGATTTGCATGGTTTGGTCAAGACGTGGTCAATTTGCCTGAGGGTACACTCGGTTTTGTCCATATCACAGGGTTTTTATGCATATCCGTCGCCAGCTTTATGATGGCAAAGGTCGGTGCTAAGCTTGCCCACATCTTGCCAGCCGCCACGCTTAAGCGCGCGTTTGGCGTGTTGTTACTGTTTGCCGGCGGGCAGCTGCTGCTGAGCGCGATTGGGGTGATATGACTTATCTTTTTTCAAGCGCATCGAGCCCCAAGCGCATCCATTTCATGGCCAGCTCGTCATGGTCGGTGAGCATATTCCATAACGCATCTTCGCTAAAGATAGAGTGCGCTTCGCCCGAGTGCTCGATGGGCAGATCTGCTTCACGGTCTTTCATCCACTGCGGATCCAGATAGTAGGTTTTTAGGTCATTTAGCAGCGCTTCTGCTTGTGCGAACTGCTCTTGCGCCTCTAGTTGCTGGCGGTATAGCTTGCACCACTGCTCATATTTTTGTTGTAATTCTTGTGGATTATAATCAGCCATTTTATTTCCTTTTGTTTTTTATGTTTAGATAAATCGCTTGAACATCAAGCCATAGTATCACACCTGCACAAAGTCCAAAAAATCGTCATCATTTGCGGTAGAATAGCCGCCTGTTTTTGTTAAGTTTGTCGATCCTTCATGCGTCTAAAATCTCTTAAGCTGGCAGGATTTAAATCCTTTGCCAATCCTACGACCTTTACCTTTCGTCATGGCATCACCGCCATCGTCGGGCCAAACGGCTGCGGCAAATCCAACGTCATCGATGCCATTCGCTGGGTGCTGGGTGAGACCTCCGCCAAGCAGTTACGCGGCGGGGCGATGAGCGATGTTATCTTTGCCGGTACTCAAGACAAAGCGGCCAAAAGTGTCGCCAGTGTCGAGCTGACCTTTGAGCATACTCAAGATGAGCAAACTGGTATTCGCCATGAATTGAATCTGTACCATGAGCTCTCTGTGCGCCGTCAGGTCAATAAAGAGGGACGTTCAGACTATTTTATCAATGGCACGCGCGCGCGCCGCCGTGATGTGGTCGATGTGTTTTTGGGTACTGGACTTGGGGCGCGTAGCTATGCGGTGATTGAGCAAGGCATGATTGGGCGTATTGTCGAGTCAAGTCCGATGCAGCTACGTGAGTTTATCGAAGAGGCGGCTGGGGTATCGCGCTATCAGGCACGCAGAATAGAGACACAAAAAAAGCTTGAGAAAACCCAAGACAATCTGGCGCGCCTGCATGACATGCAAAGCGAGCTGGTCAGTCAACAAAAACGCCTGTCCAAGCAAGCCGCTAGCGCTGAGCGTTATAAAGCGCTGGCACTGACACTGGCGGACATTCAGCAGCAGCTGGCCATTCAGCAGCTGTATCAGGCCAAGCATAGCCAGCAGCAGCAAAAACGCGCCCATGAGCAAAGCTGTGCTGAAACCGCTCGCCTGCAAGCACAGTATGAGGATCTAAAAGCCAAGCAAGATAAGCTGACGGTTCATATCAATCAAGAGCAATGGCTCAAAGACGATGCACAAAGCCGCCATTACCAGCAGCAGCTCAATTATCAAAATGCCGAGCACGCGCTAAACGATGCCAAATCGCAGCTTGCCAGTTTGGCGCAGCAGATGAGCAGCTTGGCGCAGCAGCGCGAGCAGGCCGTCAATGAGATTGAACGCATCACCACCGAGCAAGCCGAGCAGCAAAACGTGCTAGAAAAATTGCGCCCGCAGCTCGATGAGATAGCGAGTAAACGCGAGACGCATCAACGTGACGAGCGGCCGCTACAGCGCGCCTATCATGATGCACAAAACCAGCTGTCACGGCTACAAGACAATCATCGTGTGCTAGAGCAGCAGCAAGCGATTAATAGCCAAGCACAAAAACGCCAGCAGCAAAGCCATGAAAAATGGCAGCGCCGCCAGCAGAACTGGCAAAACCTCTGGCAGCAGCTACAGCAGTCACTGTCTGTCAAAGTAAATGCGGCTAATACACATAGCGCAGATGGACAAAATCCGACCTTAGCGTCGCACATTGATGAGCTGAATAAACAGCTACAACAGATCGAGCGCCAACAAGATAGCGTCGATGAGCGACTCTCCGAGCTACAGCCGCGCGCGCATGAGCTGCAGCAGCTTTTACATAAGCAGCAGCGCGCGCTGGGCGAGGAAGAAAAACGTCATGCAGTGTTGACCAGTGAATACGACACCTTGCACCAGATACTGCATCCAACACCTACGCCAAAGTCACAACAGTCTGCTAAGGTAAAAACCACCGATGTAGTAACAACTGATTTAGCAAATCAAGTAGTAAATAACGATAACGACTTAGCCATTACCACCTTGCGCGAGCAGATTGAGCTGAGTGCAGTAGGCAAGCAGCATGCTGAGCTGCTCGATAAGGTGTTAGCACTATGGCTCGATAGTCATGTGCTGACTTCTAAACAATCAAGTAATGAAAAAGTTAACGGCGAGGTGCAAAAAGCGAATAGCTTATGGCAAGCGCTTGAGTATAATTTAAGGGATGTGTTTACTTATCAGAATGCGCAAAACGAACAGACTAATACACAGGACAATTCGTCAATAGAAACGGGTCATAGCTTGTGGCTATCTGCTAAGCAAAATGATGTAAACGAAAAGCCATTTGTTGGCGCATTGCCAAATACTTTGACTGATAAGGTACTGCCTTTATCACAGCTGATCGCGGCGCCCACCCTAGCGCTTTGGCAGCAGTGCTATCTATATATCGCAGACCTTACAACAAACAGCCATCAGACCTTCGATGTGCTGGCAGATATACTCAAAGCTCTCCCACCGTCAGCGATTTTGCTAACGTCTGATGGCTGGCTTATCAGTCGTCAAGGTACGATAAATCTTGGCAAGCTTATTGGTGCGCAAGATGGTCAAAACGACAGCAATAGTCAATTTTTGACGCAGCGTCTACAGCAGCGCGAGCGGCTGCAGGCCTTAGAAGAACTACTTGATGGGCTTGAGAATAAAATAGAAGAACAGCGAAAAGCCATTGCCAATAATCAGCGAAGCTATGATGCGTTGACGATTGGATTAGAGGAGGCGCGGGCGCAAGCTGAGCAGCTGACGCGTGATAAATATAACTATCAGGAGCAGCTGACAACCCAGCGCGCTGCCGCTGAGCGCCTGCAAGCAGATAGCCAGCGCCTAACTGCGGACAAAGCAGCCCTTGAGCAAGAGCAGCAGGAACTGGCGCACGAGCAGCAGGCGCTTACGCATGAGCAGCAGCATATCGCAAGCGAGCTGGCAGCCCTTGCGCCGCAAATCACTGAGGCGCAGGCGACTATGCAGCAACTGCAAGCTGAGCGCCGTGAGCAGCAGCACCGTCAGCAAGCAGATGACGACGCTTGGCAAGCCCTGCAGCTACGTGTACAGCAAAGCCAAATGCGCCTTGAGCACAGTAGCAGTAGCCTAAAACGCGCAAATGCGCAATATGATAAGGCGCAACAAAACGAGAAAAGTCTAAAAACGCAGCATGAGCAACAGCAAAACAAACTGCCAGCGCTGCAGACCGCCTTGCAGGCACTGCAACAAACGCGCGATGAGCAGCAGGCGCTCTTGGCAGAACGCGCTGCGGCATTGACCGCGCTAAAAGAGACCTACAGTCAGCAGCAGGCGACTTTAGACGCGCTACAGCAGACGCTACAGACGCAGCAAAGCGAACAGTCCGCCCTTGCCACTGAGCTGGCATTGAGCACCGCGCGTTTAGAGGAGGCGAGTCGCTATGCTGAAGAAGCCATGGCCGAGTATCACCGTACCAGCGAACAGGGTGACACCGCGCAATTGATGAGTGTCTCGGGCTTGTTGGCGGATTTTATCGCCCATGATCGCCGCGTGCGCCCTGATAAAATCGCCGAGCTTGAGCGCGAAAAGTCCAAGCTTGAGCAGCAAATCAGCAAGATTGGCGCGGTTAATCTGGCCGCCGTGGCAGAGCTGGCCGAGGTCAATGAGCGCCTAGAGCCGCTCGCGCAGCAGACCACTGACATCACTGCCAGTATGAAGACATTGAGCGAGGCGATTGCTGCTATCGACGAGACCACCAAGACCTTGTTTATCGAGACCTTAGAGGCGGTGAATACTGAGCTTGCCAATTTGTTTGCTAAAGTCTTTGGCGGCGGTCAGGCAAGCTTGACCTTAAACTTAGAGGATCTACCAGCAAACACACCCAAATCAGAGCAGTGGCGGGCGGGGCTGACCTTGATGGCGCAGCCAAAAGGCAAGCGTAATAGCCGCCTTGCGGTACTCTCAGGCGGCGAAAAAACTCTAACAGCGCTCAGTCTTATTTTTGCCATTTTTAAGCAGCATCCTGCGCCGTTTTGTGTGCTTGACGAGGTCGATGCGCCACTCGATGATGCTAATGTCGGGCGTTTTACTAGCCTCATTCATGAGCTGGCAGGTGACTTGCAGTTTATTTTTATCAGTCATAATAAGCTGGCCATGCAGATCGCTGACGAGCTAAAAGGCATCACCATGCCAAGCGCTGGGGTCTCTCGTTTGGTGAGCGTCTCGCTCGATGAGGCGGCGCGCTATATTAGTGAATAACAAGAAGCATGAGGACACGCGCTAGACAAAACAAATCACGGAGCAATAAAATAGTGATAACAGCAAGCGGCGAGCAATGGTATAGTAAATAGCACGCCAGCAACGTCACACAACTGTGTCAGGCTGATGATAAACGATGACTATATGATGACGATATTCATAAGCCATGCTAGACTATTGCCATTTATTGTTTCTTGTGTATTCCCTTTTGTCATATATTAGGATGTATCTCTCATGACCGCTATTCAGTTTATCTTGATTGCCATTGCTACGTTTATCGTGCTCGCAGGACTGTATATGGTCATTCGTAGCTTGAAGCGTCGTAGCAGCGCTGACGCTCCTGTCGTCAATTATGACAAAAACGGTATTCCGATCATACCGCGTCACGAGCGCAACATCGTCGACCAACCAGATTTAGAAGATACTGTCGCCGGCGAGACCAGTATCGGCCCTGATCGCAGTTACTTAGATACGGTGGTTGAGCAAGAGCCTGTGGCTGCGCCTCACAATGCTGCGACCCCGTCAGCCACGGCGCAAAGCTCGGCCAATGATACGCCTGATAGCAATGATGAAGACTATATGCGCTGGCAAGAAGCCGAGCTGCGCCGTGATGATGCAGAGTTTGCGGACACAGCGGCGCAGATGGACAGTGAGCAAGAGCTCGATGCGTTCTCAAGTTTGGTATCGGCGACTGATAGCTTGATGCCGTCGATTGATACGGCAGAAGAGCCAAGCTTTGATAGCAACAGCCCCATACTAGATCAGCACCTCTCAGAGCCGGTCGATGAAGCGCAAAACGCGCCGCTTATCAACGCCCAAGACAACATCAACATCACTATTTTACCAACCCAGTATCGTGATCGCCCAACGGCGATTATTCGTGGCCGTGATTTGCTGGCACTAATTGACAAATATGGCCTGCGCTATGGGGCGATGAACATGTTTCATCGCTATGAAAAAAAAGACGGCACAGGCATGCTATGGTTTAGTATGATGGGTATCACCGAAAGCGGTATCGCTCCTTTTGATCCGCATAGCGTCGCGACCAATGTCTATAACGGTGTGGTGGTGTTTTTGTCATTGCCGCATCCACAAGCGCTGCGCAGCTTTGATAGTATGATGAGCATCGCTTATATGATGGCAAGCGATTTGGACGCTATCTTACTTGATGAAAATAACGAACCGATCACGCCCGAATACAAGCAGCAGCTACGCAACCAAGTCCGTGACTATGAAGCCTAAGCGCCAGCGCTAAATAAACCAATAAAAATTAAAATCAAAAGCAAAAAACATCATGATAGCGTGATGTTTTTTGCTTTTTTTATGAGCGGTTTATCACAATATTGGCCAAACTTGTTATGATATCAGCATCTAGAATAATCAAGACGCTGACTATGACTGACCTGCACTTATCGCCTGCCACGGCAAAAAAACCCCAACAACCCGCCACACCTGATGACATCGTGGCACAGATGCGCACGCTGATCGCTGCCATCAAAAAACACAATTATGCCTATTATGTACTCGATAATCCTATTTTGGACGATAGCGAATACGATCAATTGCGCCGCGCATTGCTTGAGATCGAAGAGGAATATCCAGATTTAGTGCAGTCCGATAGCCCTATCAACCAAGTCGGCGACATACCGCTGTCGGCATTTACGCAGGTGACCCATGACATCCCTATGCTATCGCTTGGCAACGTCTTTGATTATGACGAGCTGCACGGCTTTATGCGCCGCGTCAATGATCGCCTGAGCGATGCCCAACAAAACCCTGAGTACGAGATGGAGCTAAAGCTAGATGGCCTAGCGGTGTCACTCAAATACGAGTATGGGCAATTTGTGCAAGCGGTGACGCGCGGTGATGGGCAGACAGGCGAGGACATCACCCAAAACGCCAAAACCATTCGGAACTTGCCGCTATATCTTTGTGAAGCAAAAGACATCCCGCTATTAGAAGTGCGCGGCGAGGTGTTGATGCCAAAGGCGGGGTTTTTACGTTTAAACCGTCTGGCAGAAGAAAGCGGCGACAAGACCTTTGCCAACCCGCGCAATGCTGCCGCCGGTAGCCTGCGCCAACTCGACCCTGCTATCGCCGCCAGCCGCCCGTTGGCGTTTTATGCGTATTCGGTCAATCAAGGTCTGCCGGCGGCGATTGAGACTCAGTCCGATGCACTTGCTTGGCTAAAAGAGCTTGGCTTTACCGTGAGCGCCGTCGAAGTGGTACAGAATCCACGCGAAGCACAAGCCTACTATGAATCGGTGATCAAGAGCCGTGACGCGCTACCGTTTGAAATTGATGGGACAGTGATTAAGGTCAACCGTTTGGCATTGCAGCAGCAGCTTGGGTTTTTGTCGCGTGAGCCGCGCTGGGCGACGGCCTATAAATTCCCTGCCGAGACGGTGATGACGCGCTTAAACGATATCGAATGGCAAGTGGGGCGCACCGGGCAGATCACCCCTGTGGGTAAGCTTGAGCCTGTACAAGTCGGCGGCGTGACAGTCAGTAATGTCACCTTGCATAACTTTGGCGAAATCCAGCGCTTGGATGTGCGCGCAGGTGATATGGTCAGTGTGCATCGTGCCGGCGACGTCATCCCCAAAGTCACGCGTGTCTGGCACGACCAGCGCCCAGCGGACGCAAGGCCAGTCGAGCTACCATCGGCTTGCCCCGTGTGTGACTCGCCTGTGGTGCTGCCAGAGGGTGAGGCTTTGGCGCGCTGTAGCGGTGGCCTGTTTTGTCCTGCGCAGCAAGTCGAAGCGCTTATCCACTTTGTCTCACGGCGGGCGATGGATATCGATGGGCTGGGCGAGCGCTGGCTGATAAGTTTTTTTGAGCATGGCCTTATCAAAACCGTCGCTGATATCTATGACTTACACAACCATACCGACGAGCTGATCACTTTTGAAAAACTGGGCGAAAAATCAGTAAAAAATCTCATTAGTGCTATCGACGCCAGCAAGCAGACGACACTCGCACGCTTTATCTACGCGCTTGGTATTCGCGGCGTGGGTGAGACGACCGCGCAAAACCTCGCCCAGCAGTTTGGCGAGCTTGATGCCTTAATGTCTGCCAGTATCGAAAAACTGCTCCTCACGCCTGATGTCGGTGCGATCACCGCCGAGCTGATTTATGAGTTTTTCCGAGCGCCGCACAATATCGAGGTCATCACCGCGCTACGCGAGGCGGGCGTGCATTGGGACAAAGTCGAGCAGGTCGCAGCAGAAGGGCTACCACTTGATGGGCAGACGTGGGTCATCACCGGAGCGCTTGCGAGCATGGCACGTGACGAAGCCAAGGCCAAACTACAAGCCTTAGGCGCAAAGGTGGTGGGTAGTGTCTCCGCCAAAACTACCGCATTACTAGCAGGCGAAAAAGCAGGCTCAAAACTGACCAAAGCGGAAAAGCTCGGCGTAAAAGTGGTGAGTGAGGATGAGTTCTTGACGATGGTTGGGGAGTAGGGTATGAATATTGATGATATGGAAGGTCTGGACAAAGAAACTCGGAAAGAAATTGAAGAGTTGCTGACTGTGACGCGTGAGAGCGAAAGTGATGAGCAATTCTCACTTGCTCAGAGAAAGCTGGCTGAAATATTCTATAAGAATGGATTGCTTGATGAAGCTGTTAGAGTTAGTAAATTAATTGAGCCTCAGGACAATAGAGAACATTATAAAAAAGCACAATATAATATTGCTACTGTTTATGAAGAACAAGACAAAACTGAAGAAGCTCTAAAGATATGGTCGAAAATAGAAGCAGACTCTTCAGAGATATATTCTAGAGCACAATATAATATTGGCACTATAAAAAATGACTTAGGTGAATTTGAAGAAGCAAAAAACGCGTGGAGCAAGGTTAAGAAAAGCGGTAGTCCAGAGGCATATGCTAGAGCACAATATAATCTAGCTTCTCGACTTGTCAAAGAAGGTCAGGAAGACAATGCTATTCGAGCATGGCGTAATATAGGAAAGAAAGATGACTCTGAGATATATGCACTTGCACAGTTTAATATAGGCGTTAGTCTAAATATCAAAGACAGTACTTATGAAGCTTTAGAGACATGGGAAAAAATAGAAGCTAAGGATTCTTTAGAAGCATTCAATCGTGCTCAATACAATATTTGCACAGTATCGTTGGAAAATACGCAGTATCAAGATATTAATAGAGCTGAGAATGCACTTAAAAAAATCGTAAATGGGTATCAATATGAAAAGCGATGTCTAGAAAAAATCTGTAGATTGCTTAAGACTTCCTCTACTGATATTGGAAAACATTTATTACTACTATTCATTCGTACTACTGAGATTATTGAAATACTTAAAGTAGATTTTAGTCATAGAGTAAGTGACAATAAGCCTGTAGAACGTAAACTAGCTCACTATACTGGTACAGATACAACAAATAAATTACTAGATATAGAAAAAGGAAAAGAACAACCAAGCTCATTCCGTCTTAACACTATAAATAACGTAAATGATCCTAGTGAAGGTAAACTTCTTATAAATTACCTAAAAGAAATCAAAGAGGATTTTTCATATAATTCTCAATTTGATGAAAACTTACATGCTTTTATTAGTTGCTTTACTTTTAACCACGATAGCCTCAATCAATTCAGACTATACGGTAAGCAAGATAATAAAGAAGCCTCTGGAATTAGCTTAGTGTTTAATGAAGGTTTTTTTCAAAAATATAATTCTACTGTAGGGTTGTCTTACGTAGCATTTGAAGATAATTCAAAGGAAGTCAGCATAACTTCTGTTCAAAAGCATGTTGATGATAAATCTGGTAAAAATAATATAGAAGCTATAAACAAAATAAAAAAGCAGCCAGTAATGAGATGTGTTTATCTTGATCCTACGTCTGATTACATTCATTTAGCTCAACGTAATCGACTAACGTTTTTTCGAGAATTTAATGATGAAGTTGTACAGTTGGAAAGTGAGCAGATAAGTAAAGCCGAACACGAGTGGAAGAAATACCAGAGCTTTATTGATAAAAAGACTGAAGATTTCAGAATGGCCTTTATAGACCTTAGAATTGCTTATACAGCTATTGTAGAAGAATTAACTAAGATTGAGGAAAGAAATCCGAGTTTATCAGGCAGAATAAAAAATTTATTAAATGGAATTCTTTTACCTCTAAAATACCTTATCAAACATTCAGCATTTCAAGAAGAGCAAGAGTGTCGTATGGTTTATATGACTTCACTTGACGATGAAAAAGTACAAATGGACTTTGGCAAGTTTTTATATGTGGAATATGAGGCTGACGTAAAATCTAACCTTGATAAAATTTACATTGCCCCAGCTGCAATACAATATCAACCTTACTTAGCTAAACTACTTTGCAATACGAATGTCAAAATTGAACTTTCAAACAACCCATATCGTCAGACTTAATATTTCTTCGTAGCGTGTGTGATAAGACTCAAAACACACGCTATGAACTTCTACTCCGCCATTTCCCCATGCGCCTTTGCTTCACCTTTTTTACCATCTGGCTGAATGACGATAGGCAAGACCAACCCTTTTGCAAAGTCATCCGTCAATACATAATCATAACGGCTGGCCGCCACGTCAGGCGTGGTATGAATGACAAGTTTTATCTCTTCACTATCGATAATCTCATGTGAGGTATAGCGCTCGCTCAGCTGATCTAGCACTTTTGAGAGTGCTTCGTTGCTCGCCATGCTCACCGTGAGGTTATGCTGGGCAGTAGCAGCATCCATATCAAAATACTCGGCATAATCGAGGACGTTTTGGCTATCGATGGCAAAGGGGTACTCATAGGTGCTGCGTTCAGCAGGCTTTTCGCCGCTCGCGACCGATGACCAATCGATGGTGTAGGCGGCAGGCGCTGAGGTTTGTGCAGTGCCATCGCTGGACGCTGCCGCTTGCTCAGTTGTAGGTTTGGCTATCTCAGTTGGTTGGTCACAGCCTACTAGCGCCCAACCAGCAGTAGCCATCAGTAATATACTCGTTAAGCGCATTCCCATCGATGTATCCTCTTTGTTATTGGTCGTTATGGTTGCCCGTTGTGCTATTTTGCCAGCTTTTGCTCGGCTTCTCTAGGGCGTGTTCTCAACACTTTCTAATATCTCAATATTACCTGCGCTATTCTCGTTGTTTGATTAGGGCGTGTTGAACATTCAACCATGGCACTGACAGAGACTATTAACACGCATAAAAAAACAGCCATCTTTTGATGACTGCTTTTGACGTACTTTATTGGTTTGGCTTTTTGACCTTCTGTCGTTTAAACGCAAAAGCTTAACGACTAAACCTTAAACATTATCTACCGATCTGGCAGTTTACTTGATATTCTTTACCGTTTGCCCATTTGATGGCAAAGATACCTTTGTCGCCTTTCATATGCCAAGCATAGACTGCTTCTGGGTTTGAGTCATTGATATAGCTGGCTACGTCACCTTGTACGCCGCCGTTTAGGATAATTGGCTGCTCTGCCCATTTTACTTTAGGCATGGTGGCGTTTAGCATAACTTGTTTTTTATTGATAGACTGTTTTGCCATGATTTGGCTGTCATCAGTACAGGTATAAGGTGCTGGTGCCATACGGTCGTAAGCGGCATCCGTGACGCTCTCTGATGCTGGCGTGTTTGTAGCGTTTGGCGTGGTCGGTGCGGTAGTCGCACAAGCGCTTAGCAGTGCAAGGGCAGGTAAGGCAGTAGCGATTTTGGTTAGGGTCTTCATGGTATTCTCCAAATATTTAACAAAATTATAAGAGGTCTTAAGACGTTTATAAAAATTATCATGTATTTATTATTAACAATGCATTAAGCCGAAAATGCATTAAACATAGGCATAAGCATATAGTGCCTATGGTAACGAAAACTGCCTCTGATAAGTGTTAGAAATTGTTTGTTACATGTTCATTAAGTTACGTAAACACTGACTAATGTAACGCTATGGGACAGTCGTTAGTGATAGTCGGCTCGCTGCCCGTGCCACATTTGACAGTTAATGCGATATAACACCCTACAATCACCAAAAAAAACGCCTGCCGACCGTTGGTCGATAGGCGTTTTGCTTAAACAGCGCTTAGGATAGTTCTAGCCATCGTCCAGACTATTTAGTCTTGCGCGGCGGCAGGCCAGTATGCTGCGTCTGAAAGTTGCCTTTACTGACGCGCTTTTTGCTATTTTTGTTCCCAGCTTTTTTGGTCGTTGGGCGATCAGAGGCGCGGTTGCTGCGTTTGAGCGAGTCATTGCCGACGCGGCTGTTCTTTTTGCGTGCAGACTGGTAGCTGTCTTGCGCCGCATCACGGCCTTCTAGATGGGCGTTATATGGCGGTATCAGGCAGCCGCGGTTTTTACCGATCAGGTCGCTGCGGCCCATGTCTTGTAGCGCGCGTCGTAGTAATGCCCAGTTTTTTGGGTCATGGTAGCGAAGAAAGGCTTTGTGCAATTTGCGCTGCTTGCCTGATTTGACGATGTCCATATCACCACCCTCACGGCTGACCTTGTGTAGCGGGTCTTTGTGGGTATGGTACATGGTGGTCGCGGTCGCCATGGGGCTAGGATAAAACGCCTGCACTTGGTCGGCGCGGTAGCCGTTACGCTTTAGCCACAGCGCAAGGTTCATCATGTCTTCATCTTTGGTGCCAGGGTGAGCGGCGATAAAGTAAGGAATCAGATACTGCTCTTTGCCAGCCTCGGCGCTGAAGCGCTCAAACATGGCTTTAAATTCGTCGTAGCTGCCCATGCCCGGCTTCATCATCTTGGACAGTACGCCTTCTTCAGAATGCTCTGGGGCGATTTTTAGATAGCCGCCGACATGATGGCTGACCAGCTCTTTGACATACTCAGGGTCTTTGACCGCCAAGTCATAACGCAAGCCTGAGGCGATTAGGATTTTTTTTACACCTTTGATATCACGAGCTTTACGATATAGCTGGGTGAGGTTGCTGTGATCGGTAATGAGGTTTTCACAGACATCAGGATAGACACAAGACGGCTTGCGGCAGTTTTTCTCAATGGTCTCATCTTTGCAGTTGAGGCGGTACATGTTGGCAGTAGGGCCACCAAGATCGGAGATAACACCTGTGAAGTTAGGCGCAGTATCGCGGATGGCTTCGACTTCACGTAGGATGGAGTCCTCTGAGCGGTTTTGAATGATGCGGCCTTCGTGCTCAGTGATAGAGCAAAATGTACAACCACCAAAGCAGCCGCGCATGATATTGACCGAAAACTTAATCATGTCATAAGCTGGGATGCGTGCGTCACCATAGCTCGGATGCGGCAAGCGGGCATAAGGCAGGTCAAACACATAATCCATCTCTTCGGTGGACAGCGGAATCGGTGGCGGGTTTAGCCACACATCGATGGCGCTGTGTGAATTACCACCGCCGCTGCTGTGTCGTTGCACCAGCGCTCGAGCGTTACCGGGATTGGTTTCTAAATGCAGGATGCGGTTGGCATGCGCGTAGAGCACAGGGTCTGATTTGACCTGCTCATAGTCAGGCAGGCGAATAACTGTCTTATCACGTGGCGGCATTTTTAGCTTATGTTTCCGCGCGGTCATCGGCTTGTTTGTTTTTATCTTATCAAACCCGCGCATCTGTACCACTTGCGTGTCGGTATCGACTTGATCAGCATTTAAGACTTTGTTGGTGACGGGCTCGGCGACGAAGCCAGCATATTGGGCAGACATTCCTGTCATGGCTGATGTGGCTTGCCCAACTGGCGAGTCCGATGGTTTTTCTTGTTCGATTTTACAGCTATCAACGTCCTCGGTCATCACGTACGGGTTGATGATTGGATCGACGCGGCCGATGGTATCGACATCGTTGCTGGCGACCTCAGTCATATCCGCTTGCCAATGGCGACGACTCGGCGAGAGTAGGTACGCTGTGCCTCGCAGCTTACTCATCTGCTCAAACGTATAGCCTTTAGACAGACCATGTACCACATCGACGATGGCGCGCTCGGCATTGCCGTACAGTAACACATCAGCGCGGGCGTCGAGCAAGACGCTACGGCGCACTTTATCCGACCAGTAGTCGTAGTGGGCGATACGGCGAAGGCTACCCTCGATACCGCCGAGGATAATTGGCACATCGGGATAGGCCTCACGGCAGCGCTGGCTATAGACGATCGCAGCGCGGTCGGGGCGTTTGTTTGCCACGTTGCCTGGCGAGTACGCATCATCGCTACGAATCTTACGATCGGCGGTATAGCGGTTGATCATGCTGTCCATATTGCCCGCGGTCACGCCGTACGCATAGACTGGCTTGCCAAGCGCCATAAAGGCGTCTTTACTCTTCCAGTCAGGCTGGGCGATGATACCGACGCGAAAGCCCTGCGCTTCTAATAAGCGACCGATAATCGCCATACCAAAGCTTGGGTGATCGACATAAGCGTCGCCTGAGATGATAATGACATCACAGGCATCCCAGCCCAGCGCGTCCATCTCAGCACGGCTCATCGGTAGATAAGGCGCAGGCTCGTAGCAGCTCGCCCAGTGTTTGTCATAATCATAAAGCGGTTTGATGCCTTGTTTAAAGGCGGTACGGGCGATGGTATCGGCAGACATGGGCGGACCTGTTAAATAAAAAGAGACACTAAAAAATAAGCCGTTATTTATCAATAATAATAACGGCTCATTAAAAAACGCTCATTTTAACATGAATTGTCTTCAGGATGTCATAAAGCCGTTTTAATGAGTAAAGGGTAAGTTATTGATAGCGTAAGAAAATATTGAGCGTAAAGGCGGACACCAAACCGCTGGCTTGTGCCGTATTTTTAAAATCATGACTGCTTTAGTCAAAGACACAAGCTAATCGCCCAATAATTGTAATGGAAAAGTCACCACATCAAATGCTAAGGCAAAAGGCAGTAACACCAGTTTTTGGGCGCTATTAGGGCCGCGGCGATTGACCTGCTCGTGCTCTGTTTGTGTATAAAAGCTGACGGTATAAGGTTTGGTCAGTGAGCGGTAATTGGACTGAATCAAACGTAAATTGCTGACTTGCGGATAGATAGCGCCTTTGACAGGAACGCTAAAGCAAAAGCGCTGTGCATCGATGCGCTGGTCGCTAGTGGTGGTGCAGTCACGGCCATTATTTTGCAAAAAGAACTGATAGTCTGAGCGCTGAAACTCGTCTTTTAATTTGGCATAAGACAGCTTCATCTCTCCTTGAAAAACGCCAGCGTTATCGGGTACATAAAAGCTCATGTCATTATCGACGTGGATGTTTTTGGGTGTCAGGGTGCTCAGTAAGCTGATCATCTCTGTCCCGCCCTGCGTCAACACATAGCTGTTTTTTTCGCCGACGATGACCATGGTAGCATTGGGTGTTTTGGGTAACACTTGAGCTGGGCGACCAAAAGCGACGATCTGATCTTCGGATAATATCTCTTTGCTGGTTTGGCTGCTGACATGACGATCATTTTCTAGTAGTGCGCTGGTAGCGCAGCCTGAGCTGGCAAGTAGCGCTGCAAGCGATAGCCCTATACAGCTGGCTTTTAGATACCTGTTTAGGTATACGTTTAGGTACACGGCTGCGCTCATGCTTTGCAGCTTATGAGAGAGTGGGGTTTTTGATGGGGTCATGGTCGCACTTCCTTGTTTGCGATATTGTTGTGGGGAGATGACGGTGGTTTTCTGTAGATATCCTACCTTGTTTATCCAATACTTTGCTACTGCAAATAGAGGTTTTGCGGCGATGATATATAGCTATGGGCTGATCTGGTTCGGTATTGTGTGTTTACTGCTTCATGGTATCCGTCAGCTGCGCGGTGCCAAGAACGAAACGTTAGGCATTAAAGCTGCGGCTTAACGCATGTACGCTGGGGCGATATCTATAATAAAACAGGACGGTTTACGCGGTGGTAAATCGTCCTGTTTATCAGCTCGATAGGAGCAACGTCTGCCAGAGCATTCAATCCAAATGCTGCTTAAAGCCGCGCTGCTTATCGCGCTCCCAGTCGCGGTCTTTCAGGGTTTTACGTTTATCGTGTTGCTTTTTACCGACGGCAAGGGCGATCTGACACTTGACCATCGAGCGCTTCCAGTAGCAAGACAGCGGCACACAAGCGTAGCCTTTTTGATTGACCGCGCCATATAATTTGTCGATCTCGCGGCGGTTGAGCAGCAGCTTACGGGTACGGATGCTATCGGGGCTAATGTGTGTCGAGCTAGATAGCAGAGGCTGGATATGAGCACCAAACAAGAAAGCCTCACCATTACGAAAGGTAATATAAGCCTCGGTGATGGACATTTTGCCTGCACGAATGGCCTTGACTTCCCAGCCTTGCAATGACAAGCCTGCCTCAAAGGTTTCTTCGATAAAATACTCGTGCCGCGCTTTTTTATTGGCGCAGATTTGATTGTCTGGTTTTTTTGCTTTTTTTGACATAAATTCTCCATCAGGATGTCAGTGCGCTGCATCCTTGTCTTACCATTCCTCATCCAAGACCATTGGCGGCCTACTATGTGAGATGAGTCGAAGCGCTTATTGTAGCAAAGCAAAGGGGCAAAAGGTAAATCGGCTGTTAGGACAAATGTAGCAGATAAGTATTAAATGTAGGCAAAATTTGCTAGCATGTGCAGTATCATTAACGACCAGATTAACACTGCTATGAATTCAGCAAATGTCGCCCATGCTTCAAAGCCTCAGACCAAGATTTTATACCCTGGCACCTTTGACCCCATTACCAATGGCCATGTCGATTTGGTGACGCGAGCGACCAAATTGTTTGATGAGGTGGTCATCGCCGTGGCATCAGGGCACCACAAAAAACCGCTGTTTAGTTTTGAGGAGCGGGTGGATTTGGTCGAGACGGTGTTTGCAGATTTGCCGCAAGTGTCGGTGGTGGGTTTTGAAGGTCTGCTTGTGGATTTTATGCGCCTGCAAGGTGCCACTGCCGTCTTGCGTGGCCTGCGTGCGATGTCGGATTTTGAGTATGAGTTTCAGCTGGCCAATATGAACCGCGAGCTCGATGAAAATTTTGAGGCGGTGTTTTTGACGCCATCGCAAAACTACTCGTTTATCTCATCGACGATGATTCGTGAGATTGCCAAGCTTGGCGGCGATGTCAATAAATTTGTGCCGCCTTGTGTCTCGCAAGCTTTTGCCAAAAAGCTCACGCTTAACTAGCCGTCACCGTTTATCTGCTGACAGTTATTTTATCCTTCACCAAACTCGCCAGAGTAATCTGCCGCGCTTGTTATTAGTCATACATAAGGAGCAGTTTATGGCATTGTTCATCACTGACGAATGCATCAACTGTGATGTCTGCGAGCCTGCTTGCCCAAACGAGGCCATCTCTGAGGGCGATGATATTTATGTGATCGACCCTGACCTGTGCACAGAGTGTGTCGGTCACTTCGATGAGCCGCAATGCGTGGTCATCTGTCCTGTCGACTGTATTCCAAAAGACCCTGACCATGTCGAGAGCGAAAGCGATTTATTGGCCAAATACAAGCGTATCACTGGTCAATAATGCGCTGAGATGCTACTGCCCAACAACGCCTAGGAATAATATGATGAATACGGATATTCAACTGCCCATAGACTTTTTTCAACATACATACTTTTCGTTTGCGAGCAGACAATGAGTATGCCTACCAGCGACTTCGACCACCAGCACTTGTGGCATCCCTATGCCAGCTTGCCGCCCACTTATCCAAATATCGTCATTGACCATGCCGAAGGTGTCTATATCGTCACCCAAGATGGTACGCGCCTCATAGATGGTATGTCGTCATGGTGGGCAAGCGTGCACGGCTATAATCATCCGGTGCTCAATGCGGTAATGACTCATCAGCTCGGCAAAATGGCGCATGTGATGTTTGGGGGCTTGACTCATCAGCCGGCGATAGACTTGGGTGAAAAATTGCTCTCCATCGTACCAGCAGGCCTCGATGCTATTTTTTATGCTGATAGCGGCAGTATCGCGGTGGAAGTGGCATTAAAGATGGCGCTACAGTATCAGATTGCTGCTCAGCGTCCGCAAAAGTGCCAGTTTGCCTCGACACATTCAGGCTATTATGGCGATACCTGGCATGCGATGAGCGTCTGCGATCCTATCAATGGCATGCATAGCTTATACGGTAAGCAGCTGCCGGTGCAGCATTTTGTCCCAGCCCCGCCATTGGGATTTGAACATAGATTAACGCAAGACGTGCGCGATGAATTAACCCAGTTTTTTGCTAAACATAGCGCTCAGCTTGCCGGATTCATTATCGAGCCTGTCATTCAGGGCGCAGGCGGCATGCGCTTTTATAATCCAGAGTATTTGCAATTACTGCGGCAGTTATGTGATGTGCATGATGTGCTGTTGATTACCGATGAGATCGCCACAGGCTTCGGCCGTAGTGGTAAGCTTTTTGCGTGTGAGCATGCCGATATCAGCCCCGATATCATGACCGTGGGTAAGGCGCTAACGGGCGGCTATATGACCTTTGCGGCCACCTTATGCACCCGCCATATTGCCGATACCATTCATCACAGCGACTATCCTGCACTGATGCACGGGCCCACCTTTATGGGTAATCCGCTGGCTTGCGCGGTCGCTTGTGCGTCGATTGATTTGATTTTGTCTTACGATATCGAGAGGCGTACGGCAGAGATGCAAGCCGTTATGGAGTCGCAGCTTGCGCCTGCAGCGACATTGGATGGTGTCAAAGAGGTACGTTGTTTGGGCGCGGTCGCTGTCATTGAATTGGATGAAGCGGTCGATATGCCCGTTTTCCAATCCTTATTGATTAAAAATGGCATTTGGGTTAGACCCTTTGGTAAATTGGTCTATATCATGCCGCCCTATGTCATGACGGATGATGAGCTGATGACGTTATGTCAGTCACTACTGGCCGTCGTTACCTCTTATTTAAATCAAACTTGTGTCACCAATAGAGCGGCCATATGAGTGTGCTGTTTATCTCCGGTATCGATACCGACATTGGCAAAACTTACGCCACCGGTATGCTGGCTAAGGCCTTGATGCGGCAGGGCATAAATATCATCACCCAAAAGCTGGTACAAACGGGCGTTGGGGTTGATTTGGTCAGTGGTGAGATGGATATTGCTGATGACATTGTTACTCATCGCCAGTTGATGGATGTACCGCTACAGCCGTGTGACCTTGCTCACAGCACATGCCCTTATCGTTATAAAAAACCTGCGTCGCCGCATCTGGCGGTCAGGCTGGCCGATGACGTGTTAGACCCTGATATCATCACTCAGGCGACGCGGCAATTGCAAGTAAACTACGATGTGGTGTTGCTAGAAGGGGCAGGCGGTTTGCTCGTACCCATAACCGAGCAATTACTGACGCTAGATTATATTGCTACCCAAGGCTATCCAGTGGTTTTGGTGACCTCGGGTCGCCTTGGCAGTATCAATCATACTTTGCTTAGCCTTGAGGCCATCAAAGCACGCGGTTTAACGCTGCATAGCGTGATTTATAATCCCATTCATGATAATGCGGCTCAGACAGATACTGAGATTGCGACGAGTACCATGGCGTTTTTACAGCACCATCTGCAGCAGTACCATCCAGACACGCACTGGCTGACCCTGCCCTATATAAAGCAAGATAAGCAACGTCACACTCTGCCAGATTTTTATTTACCAAATGGTTTTTTCTGAGGCGGCTACAAGCGATTATTTGACGAGGCGAAATTAGTCACAAAAGATATTCCCAGATGAGCCTTGGGTTTGCTATACTAGCGCCCTTGGTAGACTAGGCGATCGCCGCTGCACACTGGCAACAGATGCGCAGGGGAGGAAAGTCCGGGCTACATAGGGCAGCGTGCCAGCTAACGGCTGGGCAGGGTAACCTGACGACCAGTGCAGCAGAGAGGAGACCGCCCCGCGCAAGCGAGGTAAGGGTGAAAGGGTGCGGTAAGAGCGCACCGCGTGGCCAGCAATGGTGCACGGCATGGTAAACTCCACGCGTAGCAAGACCAAATAGGCATCGGCATGGCGCGGCCCGCGTTCGATGCGGGTAGGTTGCTTGAGCGTATCAGCGATGATGCGCCTAGAGGAATGATCGTCCACGACAGAACCCGGCTTATCGGTCTACCAACTTTTTTATGCTTCGTTTTTTAAGCGTTGTGTCTAAACATTGTTTTTACGCATTGTTTTTACACTTCGTTTGTATAGTTAGCAGTGATGTTTTTGCGCTTAATTTGAATAAAACTCAATTTTTTTGCAAAAAAAGCCAATTAGGGGTTGACGATACCCACCTCTATCGGTATTATACCGAGCCTTAAATGGCGATGTAGCTCAGCTGGTTAGAGCGCACGACTCATAATCGTGAGGTCGAGAGTTCAAGTCTCTCCATCGCCACCATATATCATAAAACCTAATCAGTTTTAAAAAGCCAATCTTCAATGATTGGTTTTTTTTTGCCTAAAATAACTTAAAAAATCTGTCAGGCTGAGGGCTTTTTATCATGAAGCCGCTTATAAAACAGCCATTAAGCTTACGGATTTCTTGCTATATCATTGGTTTATCGGTTTACTCACAGATTAATTCTTGTAACTTATGTCCTGCTTACTTATCATAGGGGCTGTTTTCGGTAAAGTCCTGTAACGCCATGTCTGTACAACTGCCTCCTTATCGTCCTATCAAGCACCGTAGTGGCCTTAAAGTCATGGGTGCGGCATTTCATGCGTTGCTGATGCGTGAGCTACAGACGCGCTTCGGTGGTTATCGTTTGGGCTATCTGTGGGCGCCGCTTGAAGTCTTGTTTCAAGTGCTTATCTTTTTGGTTATTTTTGGCGTGATTATTGAACGCGCTTTACCAGGGATGGGTTTTCCGCTGTTTTTGGTGACAGGCATGGTGCCTTTTCGCATGTTTCAAACGATAGCGACGAGAGCATTAGGCGCTGTTGAAGGAAACAAAGGCTTGTTGATGTATCGCTCGATACGTCATATTGATGTCATTATTGCTCGATCGGTATTAGAACTAATCATCTATTTTATTACCTCGATTATTTTGTTAGTTGGTTTGGCCTTTTTTGATATTTATGCCAGCTTAGAGAATCTACATATCGTACTGTTTTGCTGGATCACACTGTTTTTATTTAGTTTTGGCATTGCACTGATGATGATGGTTATTGGTTATTATGGTGGTGAGATTAGCAAGGTGATTACCATTATATTTACCATCTTGTACTTTGCTTCTGGCATCATTTACCCGATTCATGTGGTACCAGAGCCATACTTTAGCTACCTGCTTTATAATCCTTTTATTCATAATATCGAGCTGATCAGGCATGCTTTTGCCCCTAATTATCCCGCTTATCATATTGATATCACCTATTTTTTGAAGTGGACAGTGGCTGTCAACTTCTTAGGTTTGCTCATGTATAAAGCGGTAGAAAAAGATCTAATACGCTCAAAATAAAGCTCGTAGTATTTCATTTTTATGATATTTATAATGTTTGATTTTATTTTATGGTAAATAAATGATTGAAGTTAAAAACATTTCTAAGTCATTTATGACAAAAAAAGGTCGGCATTATCTTTTTAAAGATCTCAATCTGACCATTGGTGATAAACAAAGTGTTGGCCTGCTCGGGCGTAATGGTGCGGGTAAGTCAACCTTGCTGCGTATCATCTGCGGACTTGATGAGCCAGACCATGGCGAGATCATCACGGACTCTACCATTTCATGGCCAGTCGGCGTGGCAGGGGGCTTCCAAGGCAGTTTGACGGGTCGGCAAAACGTCCGCTTTGTGTGCCGGCTGTATTCGAGCGGAGCATATATCGATGAAAAAATTCGTTTTGTCGAAGAGTTTGCGGATATTGGCAACTATTTTGATATGCCTGTCAAAAGCTACTCATCTGGTATGAAGGCTCGTTTGACCTTTGGGCTGAGTCTGGCGTTTGATTTTGATTATTATATGCTCGATGAAGCGGGGGCGGTGGGTGACGCGGCTTTTCGTAAGCGCAGCGAAGAGATTTTGGCCGCCCGCCGTGAGCAAGCAGGGTTTTTGATAGTGTCGCATAATATCGGTGATATTAAGCGTAACTGCGATATTGGTATTGTATTAATGGATCAGACAGCACACGTCTTTGAAGATACAACAGAAGCGATTGAGGTTTATGAAAAGCATATCCACAAAGCAAAAAAGTAAGATAATTAACCTCTCGTTATTTATCGGCTTAGTCATACTGCCTTGGGTGCTCGTGATATTTTATGTCATGACGCTGGCTCATCCGCGTTATATATCGACCGCTGATGTGGTGGTAAAGCAAGTCAGCGAGTCAAGTGTGCCGTCCGGTGGTGGTCTGTCTGCTTTACTGGGTGTCAATAGCACCAGCAAAGAAGACGCCACTTATCTGACGGAGTACATCTTATCGAATGATATGGTCAAGCGCCTTGATGATAAGTTTAAGTTTCGCGAGGCTTATTATGTCGATGGTTCAGACCCCATCTATGAGATTGATCCAGATGCCACGCAAGAAGAGCTACTCGATTACTTCAAAAAGCGGGTACACATCAACCTCGATGAGCAAAGCTATGTGCTGTCGGTGGCGACAGAAGCCTTTGATTCACGCTACGCGTATGAGCTAAATAAAACCATCTTGAACGAGTCTGAGAAATTCGTAAACCGTATCTCACAAGAAGTTGCGCGTGATCAGTTGGTGTTTGCCGAAACCCAATTAGAAGAGTCACAAGATCGCCTAAATGACGCCAAAGAAAAACTACTCAATTATCAAAACACCAATGAGATTTATGACCCGCAGGCCAACGCCCAGATTATCAATCAGCTTATCGGCAGCCTACAAGGACAGCTGAGCTCTCTACGTACTGAGGAGCGGCAACTGCTTAGCTATCTCAACCCTGATGCGCCGCAAGTGGTGTCGATCAGAAGCCAAATCAAAGCGATTGAAGCGCAAATTCGTCAAGAGCAAACCAAGCTGACCTCGCCAAATACCACCAAGCTAAACCGTCAAGCGGTGCAGTTTGAGACCATCAAAGCGGATGTGGACTTTGCCACAGAGCTGTATAAGCTGTCGCTATCATCACTTGAAAAGGCGCGCCTAGAAGCCTTTAAAAAGATGAAAAACCTGATTGTGATCTCAACCCCTTATGAGGCCGAAGAGGCGTTGTATCCACGCCGCGCTTATATCATTTGGACATCACTTATATTGTTATTGATATTCTACGGCTTTGTGCGTTTGGTGATGGCCGTTGTCCGCGATCATCGTAGCTAGTTTGCGGTCTGCCAGCTTTGACCGACCAGATACCACTAATGATCGACAGATCAGTAAAGGAATATAATTCATGAATACGAAACCACGTGCGATCGTGATGATGATAAGTGTGGCGATGGCTGCTATGAGCATGTCAGCAAACGCCGTCAGTTATGCCGAGCAAATGGCAGGCTCTAGCTTTGGTACAAGCGCCAATAATGCCAGCCAAGATCAAAATCGTAATAATATCAATGTCTCAACCCAAGCGTTTGCTGGCGGTGTAGCCGGGCAGGCCACCACTCAAGAAGCGGTGAATGCCGCCAGCTTGCCCAGTCAGTCGGTTATTAACACCACCCGCCCTTACCAAGACATCAACACCCAAGACATGATGTTTGGTGAGCAGCTATTTCGCGGGGCTTTTTCGACCACCTCCGGCTCGACCTTTAACGACAGCTATGTGATAAACCCAGGCGACAATGTCCAAGTGCGCATGTGGGGTGCTTATCAATTTGCTTCCACCATGACAGTCGATCCACAAGGCAATATTTTCTTACCAAACGTCGGTCCGGTACGTATCGCTGGGGTTCAAAACGGCAACTTGCAAAACGTGGTCAAAAGCGCGGTCAATCGTATCTACCGCTCAAACGTCGGCGTCTATGCTTCTTTAGAGCAAGCACAGCCGGTCAAAGTATTTGTCACCGGTTTTGTCAAACAGCCTGGTTATTATGGCGGGCTGGCGGCGGACTCGGTGCTGTCTTATCTGGACAGAGCCGGCGGCGTCGACCCGACACGCGGCAGCTTTATCGACATTCAGATCAAACGCAATGGCCAAATGCTCCAGCAAGTCAATCTTTATGATTTTTTATTGGCCGGTAAGTTGCAGCCTTTTGCCTTTCGTGATGGTGATGTGATTACAGTGGCTCCGCAGAAAAAAACCTTTGAGGTCAGCGGCCAAGTACAAAACGAATATACCTTTGAGTTTGATGTCAATGACCTGACCATCGGTGATGTCTTGCAAGTGGCCAATCCTGCCGCCAACGCCACCAACGTCAGTATTACCCGCAGTGCAGGCCGAGCCCAGACAGCGGAGTACTACTCACTGGCAGAGGCGCAAAACGTGCCTGTCTATAATGGTGATCAGATGGTAGTGACCTCAGATCGCTATGCTGGGACGATCGCTGTACAGGTAAAAGGGGCGCATACGGGCAATGGCGCGATGGTGGTGCCTTATGGCGCTCGTCTCAAAGACATCGTGCCGCAATTGCAGCCAAGCCCGCTGGCTAAGCTGACGCATTTGACCATTTATCGTCAGTCAGTCGCTGAGCAGCAAAAACGCATGATCAATGAGTCGCTTGATCGCCTAGAAGAGCTGACACTTGCCACGCAGTCAACGACCCGTGAAGAGGCCGCACTGCGTCAAGATGATGCCGCTTTGGTCAAGCAGTTTGTGGCAAAAGCGCGAAATGTACAGCCAGACGGTCAGATCGTTGTGGTGCCAAACTCATGGCAAGACATTATCCTTCAGCAAGGCGATGTCATCGAGATCCCCGCGCAGACGTCTGTGATTACGGTCAATGGACAGGTACGCGCGCAAGGGGCGTTGACCTTTAACCCAGATTATACCGTCGGCGATTATGTGGCCAATTCAGGCGGCTTCGGTGATAATGCAGATACCAACGAGATTTTGGTTGTCCATCAAAATGGCGCCAGCGAAGTGGTGAATACCGCTTACCGTATCCAGCAAGGCGATGAAATTATGGTATTGCCAAAGGTTAAGACCAAGCGGGTAGAGATTGCGCGCGGACTGTCGCAGATTTTCTATCAGTTGGCCATCGCTGCAAAAGTGGTGCTGGATCTATAACGACTGATAGGCGTTTTATAGGATAAGGTGTTTATACTAAAGTATCAGTGATTGGTACATCACTGATTGACAAGGGGAAATAATGGCAAACAGCGTCACAGATGAAGGCAAAAGCGCCTCTATATCGGCCTTTGATGACACGCTGTTTTTGCCCTTAACCCAGCGCTTGCAGCCGATGCAACTGGCGGTGATTGGTAAAGGTATGCAGCGTAATAATCTTTTGCTACCACAAGTGCTGCATGCTGATATTCAGCGCTGGTATCCGTGGTCAGCAGGGCAACAAGGTGTCACGGGCCCTGCTGCATCACTGCTGTCTAGGTTGCCCTTACCAAACCGTATCAAGAATCAGATCAAAACCATATCGAAGCCTCAGCCTGAGGCTTTTATCGGTTGGGGACGCAAAAAAAGCTTCCAGCGCGCCCATAAAGCCGCCAGCAAACAAAGCTGTGCTGCGCTGAGTATCGAAGACGGCTTTTTGCGCTCACTAGACTCTGGCATCAGTAGCCGCCATGCTGTCAGTGTGGTCGTCGATGATGTGGGTATTTATTTTGATTTGACCCAAAGCTCGCGCTTAGAGCAGCTTATCGTTGCCCGTGCCAGTTTTGACAATCATAACAATCGTGACAATCGTGACAGTGCTGGGCATCATGCGTTGCATCACCGTCGTGCCCAGCAGCTGATAGCACGCATCTGTGCAGAAAAGCTGAGTAAATATAATGCGGTGACGGCTTGCCCCTCACTCAATGAGTTGGCAAACAGCAAAGCGGCAAAGCGAAAAGTCGCCAATACCGCAAGCACTCCTCGGCAGCCACATATCTTATTAATCGATCAAGTCGCAGGCGATGCCTCTGTCAAAGGAGCTGGTGCAGATAAACGTCAGTTTAGGCGTATGCTAAAAGCCGCTTGCCGCAATCATCCGAATGCCCATATTTGGATAAAAGCACACCCTGCCGCCCGCACAGGTTATCTGACTGGTCTCAAACTACCCAAAAACGTGCAAGTGTTGACACAGGTGCTCAATCCTATCGCCTTACTGGCGCAGGTCGATCATGTGTATACAGTCAGCTCGCATATGGGTTTTGAGGCGCTGATGCTTGGTAAGCAGGTGCATTGCTTTGGGGTCAATTGGTATAGCGGCTGGGGGCTGACAGATGATAGCGGTGCGCCCAAACGCTTGTATCATACGGTCATGCACCGTCGTCAAAAATTTGCGATGGGTTTACCGCCGTCAAACCCCCAGCCTAATTCAGCCTTATTTCCACCAGCTTTTTCTCAAACGACGTCTAGAGCCAAGATGGCGAGAAACGTGAGCGCGACTCTAGAGATGCTGTTTTATAGTGCTTATGTCGATTATAGTCACTATGTTGATCCTGCGAGCAGAAAATCGTGCGACATAGAGGCGGCGATTGAGTGGCTGGTGACCAACCGTCACTGGCAAGCGCAGCTGGCAGGTCGTTTGACGGTTTATGAATTTAGCCGCTGGAAGCTGCCATTTGTTAAGGCTTTTTTGGATTTGCCGCGTACTGATTTGTTTATCAAACCAAAACCTCGTCTAAAAAACCTGCTGCATCCTGATCATTTACGGGTGGATTATCAGCAGCCGTTACTGGTTTGGGGCTTAGCAAAGCGGCAGCAGGTACAACAAAAACGCCAGCGCAAGCAGGTAGGTTTTGGCGCAGATAGCCCAGCTATCTACTGTATGGAAGATGGTTTTATCCGCTCCAACGGTCTGGGCGCAACGCTACTGGCGCCTTTATCTGTGGTGATAGACAAACAAGGCATCTATTACGACGCCACCGCGCCCTCGGATTTAGAGACGCTGTTACGCCATTGTCAGCCGCTAAGTCAGCTGCAGCGTCAGCGCGTCCAAAACCTACAAGCCAAACTGCTCACCCAGCGAGTCAGTAAATACAATGTGGGTGCAAGCCTCAGTCGTCAGGCAAGTCGTGATGGCAGCTGGCTCATACAGGCAAAGCAATCTGGCAAGCGTCGCCTCCTTATCGTTGGACAAGTAGAAGATGATCTCTCTGTGCAGCACTGCGGGTCAACGATCAAAAAAAACCGTGATCTGATCGCGCGCGTTAGGCAAGACAATCCTGATGCATATCTCATTTATAAACCGCATCCCGATGTAGAGGCAGGACTGCGCGCTGGCAAGGTAGGCGCTGATAGCTTACAGCTGGTAGATGCGGTCGCTCATGATACCGCGATGCCTGACTGCTTAGAAGGGGTCGATGCGGTGCACACCATCAGCTCATTGACAGGTTTTGAGGCGCTGCTTCGCGGTTTGAGTGTGACGTGTTATGGTCTGCCGTTTTATGCAGGGTGGGGGCTGACCACAGATATCGACGCGCATCTGCCGCTAAAATCTCAGTATCTGGTCAGACGTCATCGCGCCACTCCTTTATCGCTTGAGCAGCTATTGTATTGTACTCTGATTCGCTACCCGTTATATCGCCTGCCAAATGGCCATGGGCTGGCGCAAGTGGAGCAGGTCATCGACTATTTGTATCCGCCTGATGACGATGATTTGATGGCCAGTTCAGAGGCTTTCATTACTCCCAGCACCAAGAGCCCTATGCGCGCTTTATTACCAACGCCTACCCAATTAAAACGCCGCGCCGCGACGCGTTTTATGCAGTATCGCCATCAGTGGCAACAGCGTCTAAGTAATAAACCGCACTAACCTTATCTCAACAATCAACGTAAATCCCCTGCGACAGTCATGTCTTTTTTAGGTATAATTGCCTGTCGTTTATGCGGTTTTTTTGTATATTGGCCTGTTTTGATGCGACCTTCTTTTTCTTTGATTAATGGTAATTTGATACTATGACAGCTTCGATGTCTCATCTGCTTACTCATCGACATGTCTTGCTATTACAAGGAAAAATGGGCGGGTTTTTTCATCGTTTCTCAAGTTTTTTGCAGACGCAAGATATCAAGGTCAGCAAGATTAACTTTAATGCTGGCGATGCGCTGTTTTATCATCATCCCAATACTTACGAATACACAGGCACATTGGCGCAGTTTTCGTCGTGGTTGTCTGCTTTTATTCAAGAGCAAGGGGTCGATGCCATCGTCTGTTTTGGCGACTGCCGTCCGCACCATACTCAAGCGGCGCGGGTCGGTGAGCAGCTAGGCACCTCATTTTTCGTATTTGAAGAAGGCTATTTGCGCCCTGATTACATCACCTTGCAAGAGCATGGCATCAATGGCTACTCACGCCTCAATACGGCTGATATCAAGGCGCTGAAAAAAGCCAACGACCAGCCGCTATATACGCATAATCGCTTTTATCGCTTGAGCGTCGCGGCTGTCGTTTACTATGCGGCCACTTGGCTGTATAAAGGCCGCTACCCGCATTATTCCCATTATCGTGGCATGACCGCCTGGCAAGAGGCAATCGCTTGGCTAAAAGCGCCGTGGCGCAAGCTGCGTGGCTACTTACCTGACAAGCGCTTACAACAGCGGCTAACGCGGCAAGATAGCAATAATTATTTTTTGATTAGCTTACAGGTGCATAATGACTCGCAAATCACTCATCACAGTGACTATCGTGATGTGGTGCAGTTTATTGACGAGGCCATCGCAAGTTTTGCCCATCATGCCGATGCTGCGCAGCTGCTGGTATTTAAGCATCATCCGCTAGACCGAGGTCATCGGGATTATCGTGAGTTGATAGCAAGTTTGGCAGCGCGCTACCAAGTCGCAAACCGAGTGTTTTATGGCTGTGATATGCATCTGCCCACCTTGATTAAGCACAGTATCGGAATGGTCACCATCAACAGCACCACGGGTCTACAATCGGTATATCATAAAAAACCGACCAAAGTTATGGGCCGCGCTATCTATGACACTCCCAAACTGACGGATCAAAAGCCACTCGATAAATTCTGGCAGCAGCCAAAGGGCCCAGACAACGAGTTTTATCTGCGCTTTCGTGAGTATCTGATAGAGCAAACCCAGCTAAATGGTGCTTTTTATGGCAAGTCGCCATGGATATATAAGTATCTAAGCGCGACAAAAAACACTGACGATTCAGCGTTTTCTGAGAGTAAGACGCCCTAAAAAATAGCGGAGGTAAACGTGCGATATCGCAAAAGACACAGACGCGATAAACAAATTAGCCAACAATCTGTTGCCTCCTTTTTTTCTGTAGCGTTATCGGCTTGTAACCTCACTGGTAAATCCTCTGCCAACGCATAAAATCGCCTTACTTTATAGTGGAAAACTGCTAGAATACGCTTTTATGTTTGCGCATAACGGTTAGTGTCTTAAGTGGTTGACTAAAGACAGTAATACCGGATATCGGTCTGATAATATCTAGATATTTATGGCTCATTTATGGGCCGCCAGTTTTTAGATATCGACTTTTTAGATAGCGACCGTGTGACATGCGCCTGACAGCATTTGCTCGAATCTTTTTATTCTATCACCCTTAATTTAGTAGGCGCTTTGTGACTGCATTAGCAAATATTCGTAACTTTTCAATCATTGCCCACATCGATCATGGCAAGTCGACGCTTGCCGATCGTTTTATCCAGATGTGCGGTGCCTTGCAAGATCGCGAGATGCAAGCGCAGGTACTTGACTCCATGGATATCGAGCGTGAGCGCGGTATCACGATTAAGGCGCAGTCGGTCACTTTGTTTTATGACCATCCAAATGGCGAGCGCTATCAGCTTAACTTTATTGACACGCCAGGCCACGTCGACTTTTCTTATGAAGTGTCGCGCTCACTTGCCGCCTGTGAAGGGGCGCTGCTGGTGGTGGATGCTGCGCAAGGCGTCGAAGCACAGTCGGTGGCCAACTGCTACACCGCGGTCGATCAAGGTTTGGAGGTCATGGCAGTCTTAAATAAGATTGATTTGCCACAAGTAGAGCCTGAGCGCGTGATTCAAGAGATTGAAGACATCATAGGGATTGAAGCCATTGATGCGCCTCGTGTCTCTGCCAAATCAGGTCTAGGCGTCGATGAGCTATTAGAAACGTTAGTAGAGGTTATCCCCGCGCCAACAGGCGACCGCGACGCCCCGCTACAAGCCCTTATCATCGACTCTTGGTTTGACAGCTATTTGGGCGTGGTATCGTTGGTTCGTGTCCGTGAAGGGACGGTGAAAAAAGGCGATAAGATTTACATCAAATCGACCCAAGAGTCTCACCCTGTCAGCTCTATCGGTGTCTTTACGCCAAAACCTGTCGATACCGGCGTCCTAGAAGCAGGGGAGGTGGGTTTTGTCATCGCTGGTATCAAGGACATCGCAGGCGCGCCGGTGGGTGATACCATCACGCATGCCAGCACGCCTGACGTTGAGCGTATCCCAGGTTTTCAGCAAATCACCCCGCAGGTCTATGCAGGTATGTTCCCTGTCGATGCCAATGATTTTGAAAAATTCCGTGAAGCCTTACAAAAACTACAAATCAATGACGCTTCGCTTTTCTTTGAGCCAGATACCTCAGATGCGTTAGGGTTTGGTTTCCGCTGTGGCTTTTTGGGCATGCTGCATATGGAGATTATCCAAGAGCGCTTAGAGCGCGAGTATGACTTGGATTTGATCACCACTGCGCCATCGGTGATTTATGAGATTGTCAAAAAAGACGGTGAGATTATCTATGTCGATAACCCATCGAGATTGCCTGAGCCAAACAATATCGAAGAGTTCCGCGAGCCGATTGCCCGTTGTCAGATTTTAGTACCGCAAGATTACTTGGGTAACGTCATGACTTTGTGTATCGAGCGCCGCGGCGTACAGGTCGATATGCGCTTTATGGGTAAGCAAGTCCAGCTGACCTTTGATATTCCGATGGGCGAGGTGGTCATGGACTTCTTTGACCGTCTAAAATCAGTCTCGCGCGGCTTTGCCTCGTTAGATTATAACTTTGAGCGTTATCAAGTCGATAAGCTGGTGAAAGTAGATGTACTTATCAATGGTGATCGAGTTGATGCGCTCGCGATGATTGTCCATCAGGACCAAGCACGCTTCCGTGGCAACCAGCTAGTGACCAAGATGAAAGAGCTGATTCCGCGTCAGATGTTTGATGTGGCGATTCAGGCGGCGATTGGTAGCCAGATCATTGGCCGTAGTACGGTCAAAGCCATGCGTAAAGATGTCCTAGCCAAATGTTATGGTGGTGACGTATCACGTAAGAAAAAGCTGTTGTCTAAGCAAAAAGCGGGTAAAAAACGTATGAAGCAGGTGGGTAGCGTCGAGATTCCACAAGAAGCCTTCTTAGCCGTGCTGCAAGTAGATAGCTAAGAGTACATTCTGCTTTGGTAAAGGTTTGATAAAAAATACGTCACAGATGGTTTGATCTTATCGATGCTGCAATAAGATAAGCCGCTCGTTAATAGGCAAGTTATTATGGATTTTGATTTTAATTTAATTTTAGTGCCATTAACCATCGGCTTAGGTATCATCTGGCTATTAGATAAATTGACCCTCAAACAGCGTAAGACTCGCGGACGCGGCAAGGAGAGCTTATTGGTCCGCTGGGCCTATGACTTTTTCCCCGTATTGGCCGTGGTGTTAGTGGTACGCTCATTTTTGATTGAACCTTTTAATATTCCCTCATCATCGATGGTGCCTACGCTGTACACAGGCGACTTTATCGCGGTCAATAAGTATGCGTATGGTGTGCGTCTGCCTTTGACGTACAATAAAGTATTGGACACAGGCGAGCCTGAACATGGCGACGTGGCCGTGTTTCGCTATCCAGAAAATCCAAGTATTTACTACATAAAACGTGTGATTGGTCTGCCAGGGGATACGGTGAGCTATGATAAAGGGACGCTTGCGATCAATGACGTACCAGTAAAAACCAAGCCTGTCAGCTTTACGGCCAATACAGATCTGACGTCTCAGCTTTATTTGCCAGGACAGATTGCCCCCGGTCAAATACTCACCGAAGAGAGCGCTGCTGCCATGGGCCAGCAAGAAGAGCGTGAAGCGCAGTATTTTGCCGAAACCCAAGGGGATACGACACATCTTGTGCGCTATTTGACCGATATGAATAGCGCGCAATATGCGCCTTTTTTGCAGCAACAAGCGCCAGAAGTGGTCAGCTCTGAGGGCACACAGTGGCGTATCCAGGTACCAGAAGGTCAGTATTTTGTGATGGGTGATAACCGTGATCGCAGTGCTGACGGCCGGTTTTGGGGTTTTGTGCCCGAACAAAACCTAGCGGGCAAAGCGGTCTACATCTGGATGCATAAGCCGCCTGGCCTAAACCTGCCCACCTTTTCACGTAACGGTACGATTCACTAACCATAAAGATTGACTAGAGCGCCTCTTCACTTAGGGTTTAGATTGAGGCGGCGCGTACAAGCATGATATGTCTGCTGATAAACAAGCAATGCCGCTATTGGTTTCTTTATCGATAATAGTTTTGTGCTAATATTGTTACTAGTTAATAAACGCTCGCCTCATAGGTAGGCGGCGGTTAAAAAAGTGACTTATCAATATGGACCAGTAAAGGAAAAGGATCATGCAGCAGATATCTGGCTTGGCAACGCAGCGCGGTGCAAGTGTGACCAGCATCGTTTTAGTTATTATGGTTTTGGGTGTTGCTGCCAAACTCATCGTTGCTATCGTACCCGCTCACATTGGTGATTATCAATTAAATAAGACTTTGAGTGCCCAGCTAAAAGAGTCGAATAAGAATAACGAAACCGCCAGACAGTACGTCGAACGTGTCAATCGGCAGTTATCTATCAACGCTGATTATGACACCAAAGCAGAGGACGTCTTTACCTTTACCAATAAAAAAACGGGTCAACTGGCGATTCATAAGCAGTATGCGGTCACCAATAACTTCTTTGGCAATGTCGATATCGTCAATCGTTTTGAGGCCGATATCGATATGAATAGTGCAGAGTAGCGCAGCCGAGCCGCCGATGATTTTTATATCGCATTTATCATTTCAATCATTCACCACATCAGTAAAAACAGAAGGGATAACCATAAGCCACGCATGAAACCAACTTCGCAGCACTCCCAAGCGGTTACTACTCCCAAAAAAAATAGCACGTCTGTCGACAACCACGTTGTGAGTACAGAGTTCGTCCAACGATTAGCGGTTTTGACACGCAAATTAGGCTATGTGTTCAACGATTTGAGCTTGCCAAAGCTTGCGCTGACGCACCGCTCTTTTGACAGCAAAAAAAACTACGAGCGTTTAGAGTTTTTGGGTGACGCCCTGCTAGGGATGATCGTCGGAGAAGCTTTGTACCATCGTTATCCGACGCAAAATGAAGGGCGATTGACGCGTATGCGAGCCACCTTAGTACGTCAAGAGTCGCTGGTAATCATCGCGCAAAATCTTGAGCTCTCCAACCATTTGATTTTAGGCGTGGGCGAGCGTAAAGGTGGCGGACGCAATCGCGCTTCTATCTTGGCCGATGCCGTAGAGTCTTTGATTGGGGCGATTTACCTAGATAGCCAAGACATGGACATCACGCGCCAGTGCGTACTGTCGTGGTATGGAGATTTGATCGACAATGTCAACGATCAAAAAGCCTTAAAAGATGCCAAAAGCCGTTTGCAAGAGTGGCTACAGTCCAAGCAATTTGATTTGCCGCATTATGAGCTATTAGAAACTCGAGGGAATGCGCCGCATCAGATATTTGTAGTGCGCTGTCATGTCAATATTGATGAATGCCCTGATATTACTGAGTCTGGTGAGAGCCGCCGTATCGCTGAGCAAAAAGCGGCCGAGCTGATGATTAATCAGTTGCACAAGCTGCCAAACTCTGCCAAAAAACGCTTATAGCAAGTGATAAACCCACAGCCTTACGTATAATATGATTGTTGCAAGGCAGTTTGTCCATATTGATTTTACTCGTCTTGGCCACATATATTATAAAAGTACACCTATTTATTAGCCCATAACGCAATGGATGTTTTAATATTGGTGATAACACACCATTTAACGCCTAGTGATTTTTTATCAAACACCGTTTGGCTGGTGATAAACCCTACAGGATTACCTTATGAGCAATCATTCTGATTTGCCATCACACAATGCAGATAATACTGACAATATGACTGAAAATACCCCCATGCCCGCAGACCAAAATCAGGTAGCAATGAGCACAGACGAGATCAATCAGTCAGAAGATGTCTCATTAGAAAACGATGCCGCCATTGAGGCGTTTTTTGCACCGAGTAGCCAGACGCGTATCGCGGAGGATTTCAGGTCGGGCTATGTGGCGATTGTTGGTCGTCCAAACGTGGGTAAATCGACGCTGATGAACCACTTGCTTGGGCAAAAACTGTCTATTACCTCGCGCAAGCCGCAAACCACCAGACATCGTATCCACGGTATTTTGTCAAACCATGAGATGCAAGCGGTGTTTGTCGATACGCCAGGTATCCATCGTAACGAAGTACGGGCGATCAATGAGCGTATGAACAAAGCCGCGGTTTCGGCTTTGGTCGATGTGGATTTGGTGCTGTTTGTGGTCGACTCGGATCAATGGCGCGATGATGACCTTCTTACCTTGCAAAAACTTGGTGAGACAGATCTGACCGTGGTATTGGTCATTAACAAAGCCGATACCTTAAAGGATAAAGGTACGCTCTTGCCCCTGATCGAAACGTTCCACGAAAGCTTTGACTTTGCTGATATCGTTCCTGTATCTGCGCTAAAAAACCAAAACCTCGATCGCTTGCAAGAGGTGATCGCCTCACATTTACCAGTGGCGTCGCCTATTTATGACACCGAGCAAATCACCGACCGCTCAGAGCGCTTTTTGGCCAGTGAGATCATTCGCGAAAAAATCATGCGCAGTGCAGGCGATGAAGTACCCTATGATTTGACCGTGCAAATTGATGAGTTCAAAGACGAGCCTGCGCATACAGATGCCAAAACTGGCCGTCCACGCAAAGCTTGTACTTTTATTGATGCGACCATCTATGTGGAGCGTAGCGGACAAAAAGCCATCGTCATCGGAGATAAAGGCCAGCGTATCAAGCAAGTCGGTATGGATGCTCGTAAGGATATGGAGCAACTGTTTGACAAAAAAATCATGCTGACCTTATGGGTAAAAGTCAAACGTGGCTGGTCTGATGACGAACGAGCCTTGACCAGTTTGGGCTATTGATGAGTAGCGATATCGATAGGTACAGCCGTTTTTAAGTCACCTGATAGACATGGTTGCTGAGGTAATAGACATGCGTAACGAAGCGTTGACCGGTTACTTATTGCATCAGCGTCCTTATCAAGAAAAGCGCGCATTATATTGTCTTTTTTCTCAGCAGTATGGGGTCGTACATGGAGTTGGCAAAAAAGGCGCACCGCTATTTATGCCTTTGCAGCTATTTGCCAGTGGCAAGCGTGATTTAAAGACGTTTAGTCAAATCAACATCGCTGTACACAGTAATAGTGATGAAAAAGTCTCTTCAGATGCCCATCACGATAATGCAGCGGTAGATGACGCACACATGCTTACTGCCATGCCTTATGAGACAATCACGGGTCAACAGCAGTATTCAGCATTGTATCTCAACGAGATATTGTGGCGTCTTTTGCCAACCGAAGATCCAATGCCGACACTGTGGCAGCACTACCAAAACAGCCTATACCAACTCAAACAGCCTTTAACCCAGCAGCAGCTGCGTCTATGCTTGCGTCAATTTGAAAAGCACCTATTTGATGAGCTTGGTTTTACCCTGACTCTCAGTCATGACAGTATGCAAGAAGCGATTGTGCCTGAAGGGCTATATCGGTTTTTGCCAGATGCTGGGTTTTTGGCCATATCGCGTGATAACTCAGAGTCTGAGCGTTTAACAAATGCTAGTGGCTATGCGGTGTTTTTGGGTGCAGATATCATAACAATGGCGCAGTCAGGCATCACTACCACGACGCTAAACGACTGGTCAAAACTACATCGTCATCTGATTGATCATTTATTAGAGTATCAGCCCCTGCAAAGTCGATTGCTGTGGCAGCAGCAGCGGCGCTATCAATAACTGCGTCTAGCGGTAGTCATGTTTATCAATCAATCGTTACGTCTATCAATAGTCATGTCTGTCTATTAGGTCTCGTTATTAAAAGGATGTCTTATGACCACTTCATCATTATCCGCCGCTCATGGTACTTTGCAAAAACCTTTGCTAGGCGTCAATATTGACCATGTAGCGACATTGCGTCAAGCACGCGGTGTCAATTATCCAAGCCCTTTGGCAGCCGCTTTACTGTGTGAAAAGGCAGGCGCCGACGGTATCACGATACACCTACGCGAAGACCGTCGCCATATTCAAGATGCTGATGTCTATGAGATAGCCGAGCAGCTGACGACAAGAATGAATTTAGAAATCGCTGCAACAGAGGAGATGCTAAAAATCGCCAGTGAGGTTAAGCCGTACTGGGTATGTCTGGTGCCTGAAAAGCGTGCTGAGCTAACCACAGAAGGCGGTCTTGATGTCGCAGGACAACTGGCTTGGTTGACCGATTATATCGGTAAGCTACAAGCGGCGGGCATTAAAGTGTCACTGTTTATTGACCCTGACGACAAACAAGTCGCAGCAGCCATCGAGTGCGGCGCGGATGCCATCGAGCTACATACCGGTGCTTATGCCGAAGCAGGTTTGGCCGGTGATGCAGATGCCCAGCAAAATGAGCTTGCGCGCATCAAAGCGGCGGTTGCGACTGCGCAACGTCTCAATAACCAGCTACTGGTCAATGCAGGTCATGGCCTCACACGTGACAATGTCTATGCCATTGCACAGATAGAAGGGATTTATGAGTTAAACATCGGCCATGCGCTCATCGCAGATGCCGTATTTGCCGGACTAGAGCAGGCCGTCGTGATGATGAAGCAGGCCATGCATCAAGGCGGCTAATGCATATATAGCCAATCCGATATAAAAACGATACAGCGAGCGGCGTCGTCACAGCATGCAAGAAAAATAATTCTTTATTGAGCCGTTTTTAGCCTACTTAGATAACTATCGAGTGAATTGAAGACACGCCTTAGCTATTACACTGCGTAGGATGATGCTCATTGTGCTTTTGCTTGATGATGCCTCGTTGATTAAATGAGATAAGATACATGGCTTTATTATAAGCGGCCGTTGGGCAGTATTTTATATGACCAAAGTGCCCACGCGGCTTGCCACTATCTCCCCAAAACTTAGTATAGTGGCGTCTGCCGCCTACGCGTAACATCACCTTACTGTATTTTAGCTTCAGTGACTGCTGCACCAACAGCTGATCGACCTGCGCATCGAAGTGCTTGTTGTTATTTTTATCGATAAATAACAAGAGGGTTTTGTCACTGTTTCTATGACAGCGGCCACCTGCGTCTGATAAGCACAGCAACACGTTTTGTCTTCTGATAAAACTTTCAGCCTTGGCTAAAGCAAGTGTATCCTCTAATTGGTTTTTAACGCGCTCAGCTTCCATCCGCGCCAGCTGCGTCTGTATGGCTGGTGCCGCCATCATCGCTATAATAGCCAGTATCGCCACAGTGATAATCAGCTGAATTAAGGTAAAACCCTGACAACCTTTATATACGTGCGGACAATTCGTGATCTTGGATTTATTTAATGAAGTGGTTGGATATGGTGAGCGGGGCGACCAGGCTATACAGTCTTTACCTCTCTTGTCTTTACATCTCTTATAAAGCAAGTAACGTCTTGCTTTATCAAATAGCAGTGCACCCAAGACCAACGTTACTTTACCAAAGCGACCAACGCAGCAAATTCTAAGTAGCTCTATCCTAAGTAGCCAGTTCATGAGGTGTGTAACCTATATTAAGTGAAGGAATCTAATAACGGGGTCCCACTTGTTTCCTTGTTACTTCATCATATATTTGTATTTTTGAATATATTGCTAGTTTTTTATCAAAGTGCCACTGTTTTGCTTTACATAAAACTGTATAAATACGCTATATTCTACAGTGAATAAATGTCGACTTATGTAATTTAAACAAAATATATGTCTACTGTCAAAAAATGTTTCAATTGGTGAATGTTGGGTTTTAGCAATAGAGAAAAATTACTAACTGTATTAAAATACGCTCAGACAGTAGGTATTGTTAAGTGAACTATCTATTGCGAACTGACATACAAAAGATAAAAAACGTAAGGTGTGTTAGTTCTAGGTAACTTAAGCTGGTTATTGTGTTTTAGTTACGACATTATCGTGTAATAATGTGTAGCTCGTTAACGAAAAAAGTTGTAAACTGAATTGATAATCGCTAAGCTACTCCTTAATTGGTTTTGCTTTGTAACTTAAAATTCGTAAAAGATGTCTATTTTAGAGCGTCTTGAGAAGCGGTTTTGCTTAACGCATCACTAAAATTATCCTTTGGAGGAAGTCCATGAAATTGAATAAAATTGCTCTAGCTCTGGTTGCTGTAGCAGCTGCGCCTTTAGCAGCAAATGCTGGCGTAACAATCAGCCCGCTATTACTTGGTTATCACATGACTGAAGAGTTCAGCGATACTAGTGATAAGCAACGTGATATCCTAAGAACTGGTAAAGACCTATATATGGATGGTCAAACCCCTTCGCAGCCAATCGATGGTCGCAATGGTAACCTTAACGGTGGCGTAGCACAAGAAAGTGGTCTTTATACTGGTGCTGCTCTTGGTATCGAATTGACACCTTCCACGCAGTTCCAAGTTGAGTATGGTGTTACTAATACCAATGGTGAAGCTTCAGAAAGATCAGCAGATGCTGGCGTAAACCGTTTTGACGTAGAACAAACCATGCTTTCTGGTAACTTCTTGATTGGTACTGAAGAGTTCACTGGCTACACCGACAGCGCATTCAAACCATATGTATTGGTTGGTGCTGGTCAATCTAAAATCAAAGTAGAAAACCAAGAGCAATATGTAGCAACAGCTGATGCTCAAGGTACTACTGCTGGTGTAACTGTAGACGCTGGTACTGAGGTAGCAAACTCTAAAGACACTATCGGTAACCTAGGTCTAGGTGCTATGTATCGTATCAATGATGCACTAAGCCTACGTGGTGAAGCTCGTGCGATTCACAACTTTGACAACAACTGGTGGGAAGGCATGGCATTGGCCGGCCTAGAAGTTGTACTTGGTGGCCATTTAGCACCTACCGTAGCAGTACCACCTATGCAAGAGCCAGTAGTTGATAACACGCCAGTCGTGGTTGTTGATGACCTTGATTCTGATGGTGATGGTGTACCTGATAGCATCGACGCTTGCCCAGGCACTCCAATGAACGTTGTCGTTGATGAGCGCGGCTGCCCAGTTCCAGTAGATATTACTGATGAGCTAAAAATGGAACTACGCGTATTCTTTGACAACGACAAGTCAACGATCAAAAACCAGTACAAGCCAGAAATCGCTAAAGTTGCTGAGAAGATGCGTGAATATCCTAACTCTACCGCTCGCGTAGAAGGTCATGCTTCTAAGACTGGTCCTTCAGCACGTTATAACCAACGTCTATCTGAAGCGCGTGCCGTTGCGGTTAAATCTATGCTAACTAACGAATTTGGTATCGCGCCAAACCGTCTAACCACTGTTGGCTATGGTTACAACAACCCAATCGCGCCAAACGACACTGAAGAAGGTCGTGCTATGAACCGTCGTGTTTATGCCATCATCACTGGCGACAAAACAATGACTGTTGAGCAAACTAAGGACATGGTTGTTCAGTAAATAACAACTGATAGACTTAAGTCTTGAGTGAAAACACTCATATATAGTTACAAAAAAAGCTGCCCATAGGGTGGCTTTTTTTTGTTTATGTGTTGAGAAAAGCAAGTAATTACATAAATTTATCGGGCAATAATGTTATACTAGCAGCCCAAACATTCTGTAAATTGACAGAGTGTACATTAGCATAGCTATCTGTATGATGAATTTATCAGTGTAGATATTTGATTCTCTTGAAATAATTAGAAAGTCGGTACTTATTGGACGACTTTTTAAATCAGTATTAAATACCTGTCTGATTGATGATAAAAGTTTATCCAGCGGCGCTTATTGCTACTGCATTTTTTTAAGACGAAACGAGCATTTTATATGGCGAACGATATCAAACACCTGCGTAACATTGCAATTATTGCCCACGTTGACCACGGTAAAACCACTTTGGTTGATAAGTTATTACATCAGTCTGGTACTTTTGGCGACCGTGCAAACATTGCTGAGCGTGCGATGGATTCAGGTGATATTGAGCAAGAACGTGGTATTACTATTTTGGCTAAAAACACAGCCATCCGCTGGACAGATCAGACAGATGGTACCGAATACCGTATCAACATTGTAGACACCCCAGGTCACGCCGATTTTGGCGGTGAAGTCGAGCGTGTTATGTCAATGGTTGACTGTGTATTGTTGGTGGTGGACGCGGTTGATGGCCCAATGCCACAAACTCGTTTTGTGACGCAAAAAGCATTTGAGCAAGGTCTAAAGCCGATTGTGGTTATCAATAAAATCGACCGTCCAGGCGCGCGTCCTGACTGGGTCATGGATCAAATCTTTGATTTATTTGATAATTTGGGCGCAACCGACGAGCAGCTTGACTTCCCGGTAGTATATGCTTCAGCGCTAAACGGTATTGCAGGCTTAGATGCTGATGATTTAGCAGAAGATATGACGCCACTGTTTAAAACCATCGTTGATGTGGTACAGCCACCTCAAGTAGATGTAGATGCGCCATTCCGTATGCAAATTTCAAGCCTTGATTACAACAGTTTTGTTGGTGTTATCGGTGTTGGTCGTATCCAGCGCGGTAAAGTAAAGACCAACACACAGGTCACGATTATTGATAAAAACGGCAAAACACGTAACGGCCGTATTTTAAAAATTATGGGTTATCACGGTCTTGAGCGTATCGATGTAGAAGATGCGCAAGCAGGTGATATTGTTTGTATTACGGGTATCGACGCACTAAATATCTCAGATACCATCTGTGATCCAAATCATGTAGAAGCATTGCCAGCGTTGACGGTTGATGAGCCAACAGTCTCTATGAACTTCCAAGTAAACAACTCGCCGTTTGCTGGTCGTGATGGTAAGTTTGTGACGTCACGTAATATTCGTGAACGCCTGGAGCGCGAACTGATTCATAACGTCGCCCTGCGCGTAGAAGATACAGAGTCTCCTGATAAATTTAAAGTATCAGGCCGCGGTGAGCTACACCTTTCAGTATTGATCGAAAACATGCGCCGTGAAGGTTTTGAGCTTGGTGTATCAGGTCCTGAAGTTATCGTAAAAGAAGTCGATGGTAAGCTACAAGAACCGTATGAAAACGTGGTGTTCGATATCGAAGAAGAGCATCAAGGCCCTATCATGGAGCAAGTTGGTCTGCGTAAAGGCGAGATGACCAATATGGAGCTTGATGGTAAAGGTCGTATGCGTATTGAAGCGACGATACCTGCGCGCGGTTTGATTGGTTTCCGTTCTGAATTTTTAACGTTGACCTCAGGCACGGGCATCATGACATCGAGCTTTTCTCACTATGGTCCTCAAAAGATTGGTGATGTCGGTGGCCGCGCTAATGGTGTATTAGTATCTATGGCCAATGGCGTATGTCTAGGTTTTGCACTATTTAACCTACAAAAACGCGGTAAGCTCTTTGCTGAGCCACAGCTAGAAGTTTACGAAGGCATGATCGTCGGCCTAAACTCACGTAGTGATGATATGACCGTTAACCCCACAACGGCAAAACAGCTAACCAACGTTCGTGCTAGTGGTACTGATGAAGCGTTGACATTGACGCCAGCTGTGAAGTTCACCCTTGAGCAAGCGCTTGAATTTATTCAAGACGATGAATTGGTCGAAGTGACACCAAAAGCCATTCGTATCCGTAAGCGTTATTTGACGGAAAGTGAGCGTAAGCGTCACAGCCGTAGCAAAAAAGCATAAGACAAACCAGAGTTTAAACACTCAGTGCTAAAATATAGTACTAAAGTTTATTTAAGCTAAAAGTTCAGTAAAAAAACGGTTAACCCTAGGGTTAGCCGTTTTTTTTGCATATGTGTTAGGACAAAAGATAATGAGATTTAGAACAAAGACTAATGTAAGAGGTTTAGAGCAAAGAAGCAAAGACTAAGGGGTTACGACTACGTAGTCGTTAGTATTGATTAAGATCTCTGATGGCTGGTCTACAACGATACGTACGACGTTATCATTGACGGCTTGCGATTTATAATAGTTGTCTTCGGCGACGGTACAGCCTAAGCAGCGCCCCATTGCACTCCACGGCTCAACGAACAGCTTTTGCTGCGCTTGATCTGGATTACCCCCGATGATAGAAAATGGCAAACTGACGATATAAGCGGCGGTGCCAGCCACCGCATTGACCAGCTGCAAAGGCTTACCCACGACGGTATCCACGACCATGGTCTCATAAGAAGGGCCAAAGTCGCTTTCATCAATCTCTATCGCTGCCAACGCAGGCTGCATGCTAGCTGCCATCAAACCTAAGCTTGCGACTGCTGTAAAAAATTTCTGCTTAACGGCGCGTTGGTTGTTGGCTCTAACAGTCATAATGATATCCTAAAACTCATGATTAATATGGTTTGCTGCTGTTTTTAAAGCAATTAGGAAACCGCGTCCCTATAAAATTACCGCAGTAATAAACAGCTTGAATATTACAGATAGATGAACGATTCGCACAATTTATGTAAGTACTAGCACTATTAAAGCAAGATGTGCGCCAATAAGCAACAAAAATGCGTACAATCGCGCGGCGGAAATATAAACGGCGATTGTATTATCGATAAGCAGTAGAGCGATGAATGGCTGTTTAAAACCAATAAGGTAACAGTCGGCTGAGCTGCTAACAGGTGAGTATCACCTAAGGATTTAGCGGCTGACAGTTGGCACAATAGACACTTGCTCGGCCGTTAAGTTTGATGTTTTCAAGAAGTGTATCGCAGTGTGGACAAGCTTCTCCTTGTCTGCCATAAACATTGAGTGTCTGCTGAAAATAACCCGTGGTGCCGCTTGCCACCGTAAAGTCGCGTAGGGTCGAGCCGCCCAGCTCTATGGCTTTTAATAAAATATCTTTGATATGAGCGACCAAAACCAATAGCTGCTCATAGGAGAGCTGATGGGCTGGAGTGGCGGGGTGAATACCTGATAAATATAGGCTTTCTGTCGCATAGATATTGCCCACACCAACGACGACCTGCTGCTCCATAATTACTGATTTGATTGCGCGGGCGATCGGCTGTTTCTTTGACTTAGTGGTACTGGCAGCCGCTGTATCATTGCTGTCGTTAGGTGCAGTTGTCCGCTGAATCAGATGGTACAGATAGTCAGCGGTGAACGCCTCTGACAAAGGCTCAGGGCCTAAGTGATCAAGCAGCTTGGTGCGATAGTCTCGATGCCAGAGCACCGAGCCAAACCGTCTAGGGTCATAGTAGTGCAGCTGGGTTTTGTTGTTATCGGTATCGCGAAATGTGATCACCAGATGATCATGTTTACGTTTTTCGGTCGCATGCGCGTGTTGTTGCAGGCTGCCTGACATGCCCAAATGCACCAATAGCTTTTTTGGCTCCTTTATATGAGCATGCTGAGAGTGAGAGCCATCATCAGAAACAAAGGGTGAGAAGTTTAGTATCAAGTATTTGGCGCGGCGCTCCACACTGACTAAGGTATGATGAATCAAAATTCCCAAATCATCTGGCATAGCCCAGCGCAGTTTTGGCTGAAATACTTGTATGTCAACGACTTGCTGACCATGTAAGGGACTTAGGCTGGTTTTGGTGGTTTCTACTTCAGGCAATTCTGGCATGGTGTTTTATGATAACTCTATGATTAAGGTAAGTGTGCAAGCTCAGGTCAAGGGACAAACTATAAAAATACGCGCCTTATGCGACGGCACGTCTGGCATGCAAGATACCGTGCTGCTGCTCGAGCTTGGCCAATAGTTTAGACAAGTGCGCCAGTCCTGATACTTCGATGTGGAACTTTAAAAAAGCGATATTGTCGTCATTACTTAACGTCTCAACTTGGCGAATATTGACGTTTTCTTTGTCAATAATCTGTGTCAAATCGCGTAATAGCCCTCGTCTGTCATAGGCCTCTACATGTATATCGACTGGTTGATAGCGGCCAGGTTGGACGCGCCAGCTGGCCTCTACCTCGCGCTCAGGATCACGCTCGATAAGACGCATATATTCTGGACAGCCACGATTGTGGACACTGACACCGCGTGACAAAGTGATATAGCCGGCGATGGGTTCGCCATGGATAGGATGACAGCAGCCCGCCAAACTAATCTCGATATTGTCCAATCCATCGATTCGTATCTTATAGGCATCGAGCTTGCTTGTGTCTTTGGTATCGACACTGGGTACAAAATCCTCTGGCGGTCGCTCCGGCTCTAGCTGTAGCTGACGCGAGATATGACTGGTGAGCTGGTTTAAGCCGATGTCACCGGTGACCAACCCGACGATGATATCATCGGTATTATTGACATTAAAATGCTGGGTATAGTCATTAAGATCAATGCTGTTGGGGTGTACGGACAAGCGCTCAAGCTCTTTGCTGAGCATCTGCCGTCCAATCTCGATGTTTTTGTCACGGTCTTGCTTGTTAAACCATTGGCGTAGTTTTGAGCGTGCACGGTTGGTATGAATATAACCAAGCGAGGCCACCAGCCAATCACGATTAGGCTCACGTGAGGCTTTGGTGATGATCTCTACTTGCTCGCCTGTTTTGAGCTGGTAGGTCAGCGGCACATAGCGCTGATTGACCCGCGCTGCCTGTGCGCGGTTGCCCACCTGCGTATGGACATAATAGGCAAAATCAAGCACGGTCGCGCCTTTTGGCAGCTCGGTGATATCGCCATCACGACTAAAGATATAAATGCGCTCCAGCTCATCAAAATCGACTAACTGTTCTTCTTCATCAAGCTCCAGCTCTTCGATTTCTTCACCTGCTACAACTGCTGAGCGCGGCTGATTGCGGGTTTCGTTATTAATGGACAAAAGCTGCCGCAGCGAGCTGATTCTTTGATTGAGGTAATTGTCTTTTTTGTTTTTTAGGCCTTCTTTATAATTGACATGCGCACACATGCCAAGCTCGGCCTCAAAGTGCATCTCGTGCGTTCGAATCTGTACTTCCAGCGATTTGTTTTCGGCGATGACGGCAGTATGCAGCGAGCGATAGCCGTTGGACTTTGGGTTGGTGATATAGTCGTCAAACTGCTCAGGAATATAGCGCCATAAACCATGCACGAGCCCAAGTACGTGATAGCAATCTGAGGGGCTGGTGACCAAAACCCGCAGCGCCCGAATATCATAAAGCTGATCAAACGATAAGCCTTTGAGCTTCATTTTTCGATAAATCGAGTAGATGTGTTTGACGCGGCCCGATACTTCTCCTTCGATACCGGCGTCTGCCAGTGCCTCATTGAGCTTGTCTTGCACGCGCTGGATATAAGACTCGCGCTCACTGCGTTTTTCTGACAGCAGCTTAGCGATTTCTTTGTAGCGCTCAGGTGCCAGATAGCGAAAAGCTAAGTCCTCCAGCTCCCACTTTAATTGGGCGATACCCAATCGGTGCGCTAGTGGGGCATAGATGGTCATGACTTCTCGCGCCACGCGATTTTGCCGCTCCTCACTAGAAAACGTCAGCTCACGCATGGCAAAGGTACGCTCGGCAAGCTTTATCAGTACAACACGGACATCGTTGGTGACTGAGATGAGCATGCTGTAGATATTAGAGAGCTGGTCACGCTGGTTATTGACAAAGTGATCTTCTAAACGCTTGTTGCTCTCGATGATCTCCGACAGCTTACCCATCGCTAGGGTGTCTTTGACCAAAGTAGTGATATCTGCCCCGAATTTTTTTTCGATATCTGTCAGGCTAATGATAGACTTGCGCGCGCTACGATAGAGCATCGCTGCCACTAGGGCATCTTCGTCTTGATACAGATACGTCAAAATATCGGTCATGCCAATACCTGTGACATAAGCGCCTGAGCGCTCGGACTCACTGGTATTCATATGGCTGCGAATAAACTCACAAGCGGCGTTGAGATTGGGCACCGCATCTTGGCCGATACGTTTGGCGACATTGTCCAGCCACGTTGGGACGTCGATGTTGACTTGATCTAGATTGATCGCCTCCAGCTCTTTTTTGGTTAAAGTGTTGTTTTTGTCCAAAAGCGGATTGTTTGCATACTCATTGGCAAGTTTTGGATCATGAGTATGCAGTGCATGGTCGGCGGAGCGATCAAAGGTGGTGTGCAGCTTATGAGTGGCCAGTTGGTATTTGATATCGAGAGGAATTTGGGCATAGCTATTGGCAGATTGGTGAGAGCGCTGGCTCGCAACCAGTTGCGCCGCTAGTGTGGCACTGTCGGCTTGAGTGGTTTGTCCATCCACCAGCGGCAATCCTTCACGAATTTTAACCATAGCCGACTCCTCTTAGCTATCTTGAATTGATTATAACTTCATCTACTCTACACGCACTTTGGATGAAATCACAAAGTGTCAGCTATAAACCAATACAACTGCTAAAAAATCCTTTTTTAGCAGCTATAAAATGCAAGTAAAATATATAAAGCTATGAGCGCAGTCTTCGCCATGTGCTGATAGAGTAGACATAGGAAGATTGTTTATTATTATCTCATTTTGAGGGGACAAATCAAGCGAGGCTATGTAATGTCTGTTGTTGATAGATTGAAATAGCGGGTTTATCTCTCGATACTATCTATAGTTTTAGTAAAGACAGCGTGTCCCTTTTTGATAAGGACACGCCGGTAATATCAAACTGTAACCTTCTCAAAACGGGCAATGGACTCTACGTGACCGGTATGACAAAACATATCCATCACCCCAGCATGCGTCAGGCGATAGCCTTGCTCTAATAAGGCCTTGGTGTCGCGCGCGAGCGTCGCTGGGTTACAAGAGACATAAACGATGCGCTCAGCGTTGAACTTGGGCAGATACTGCATAATCTCCCACGCGCCAGAGCGTGGTGGGTCGATCAAGAGCGCATCAAAGCCTTGGTTGGCCCACGGCTGATCTGAGCAATCATGCGTCAAATCCTGACTATAAAATTCTGTGTTGTTAAGGCCATTACGACGAGCGTTGTCTGCGGCGCGCGCGGTCATCGCGTCACTGCCTTCTACGCCGACCACCGAGCCTGTCTCTCCGACAAGCCGCGCTAAGGGTAGACTAAAATTGCCCAGTCCACTAAACAAATCCAGTACCCGTTCGCCTGCTCTTAAATCCAACAAGTCGCAAGCAAGCTTGGTCATTTGACGGTTGACGGATAAGTTCACTTGCGTAAAGTCAGTTGGAATAAATTCATACGTCAGATCAAACTCAGGTAACTGATAATACAAACGTCCAAACTGCTGACTCATATCATCATCAGCGCTCAAGGCGATACGCTGAATGCTATCAGCACCTTTGGGCTGTAGATATAACTGCCAGCTGCGCGCTGCAAAAAACGCCTTTAGTTTTTCTACATCAGCATCTGACAACGGCGCTAAATTGCGTACGATCAAAGCAACGGGCTGATTGCCGTCTGGTACCCCGTCTATTTGTTCACCCATCGCCAGCTCAAGCTGGGCAATCTTGTCACGGCTCTCTAAAGTACTAATCAGCGCTTTTAGGTTTTCGATCTCAAAACCGATACGCGGATCTAGAATATGACACTCGTTTAGCTCCGCCAAAAAGTTACTAGAGCGCTCTCGAAATCCGACCAACGCTGTTTCTTTTTTGGCGACATAGCGTACGCCCAAGCGCGCTTTGGTGCGATAGCCGAGGCGATCACCGACCACAGGTGCCAGCCAAATATCAGGCTTGGCATTGGCCTGATGAATGAGCATCTCTGCCAATACTGATTGCTTAAAATCGATTTGGCCATCTGGCTGCCAATGCTGCAAGCTACAGCCGCCGCAGACGCCGAAATGCGGGCAGGGCGGAACTGCACGCTCAGGGTTTGGATTGGCCGTAATACTCACAGCGTCGCCTTCTTCAAAGCTGGCACGACTGTTGGTCAGCTTCACTAAAGCGCTCTCACCTGGTAGGGCAAAGCTGACAAAGACTTTTTTGCCGTGCTTGTCTTCGATATGGCCGTCATCTACGCCAAAGCCATTACCATATATCGCGACGCCGCGACCATCATGCGATAGACCATCAATCGAAAAAGGCAGTGGCTCGGCTTCTTTTAACCGCCGGCGCGTCTTTGAAGAGGGCTTGGATTTTTTTTTGTTGGGCGGAATGGTGATTGTTTGGCGAGCGCTCTCAGGCGTCGTCGCCTCGGGTGCCGTAGAAGTCTTTGAATCGGTGGGCTGCATAAACCTGCCTTAATAATAAATGATAAATAACGAAAAATAAGGGTGAGTGCTATAAATTCACTCGAAAAAGAGTACAAGCGCTACTGGGATGAATTTTGCGCAGCCTCTGTGAACGCAGCACGCAAGTAAAATTTATACCAGTAGCGTACTTAAACCTACAACAAATTTACTTTCAACTGACCATCTTATTTATAGCGCCGTTTTATAGCTTGGGCTTTTTAAGATTTGGGCGCAGATGACCAGTCAGCGATAAACTCATGATGACGTAGGCGACCATCTGCTTGGGTATATTGTCTTAAATAAGTCAGGCTCTGCTGCTGCCATATATCAAAATCCTGCAAAGACAGCTGTCCGGTTAGTCGTAACCAGCGCAAGTAAATCAGCCACGTATTCATGACATCAGACTCGCAATATATCGACAGTGTCTGCCAATCTGCCTCATTAACCAGATCGCCCACCATGCTACCATCGACACTGGTCTTGCCAGGCAGACCGTAGAGGCTTGCGACCACATCCATGGCTTCGCGGCGACTGGCACCATACTGGCTAAATCTATCCATCAAGTCTAGATGGCGAGTATGAAAGCGATTGACATAATTATCAAAACGCATATTTTTGATACGCTCGCCTTCTTCAAATAGCCACGGTGCTGCCAAGTCGTATTGCATGGCGCGATAAATAAGCACCGGAATATCAAAGCCAGAGCCGTTCCAGCTGATCAGTTGCGGCAGTTTTTTAAGGTCACTAAACGCCCGAAAGAACTTAGCAAGAATGTCTTTTTCGCTAAATTTGTCCGCCGTCAAAGAAAACAAAGAAAACTGACCGTCTTTGATATACAGCGCTGATATACAGACGATACGCTGCAGCGGCAAGCGCATAAAATCATGTCCTGCCTCTTGTGTGCGTATCGCTGTCAGTGCGCTTAGGGCATCGGCATCGTTAAGCTCAGCCAACTGAGGGTAGATACGGCGCGCCGCATCAGTATCTGCAACGGTCTCGATATCAAAGACCAGTATCGGGTCGGATGGTAAGGCTTGTGACATAGGTAAACCTAATTAATTGTTAGCTTATTGTGCGGCGTTTTCTGTACCGTTAACGATATTGTCGTCATTAACCTTGTCGTCATTTACATTGTATAAACCAGTCGATAAATAACGATCGCCGCGGTCGCAGACGATAAAAGCAATGACGGCGTCTGGATTGGCTTTGGCGACTTGCAGCGCCGCCCATGCAGCTGCTCCAGATGATACCCCAGCGAAAATACCTTCGGTTTTGGCCAGTTTACGCATATAGACTTCGGCGATACGTTGATCGACATCCATCACCTCATCGACCAAATCAGCATCAAAGATACCTGGCATATACTCAGCAGGCCACCGGCGGATGCCTGCGATAGAAGCGTCTTCATCAGGCTGTAGACCAATCACTTTAATATCTGGGTTTTGCTCTTTTAGATAGCGAGACACCCCAGTAATCGTGCCTGTGGTGCCCATTGAGCTGATAAAGTGAGTGATTTTGCCATCAGTCTGCTTCCACAGCTCAGGGCCTGTGGTGAGATAATGCGCTTGGCTATTGTCAGGGTTGTTGAACTGGTCTAATACAATCCCTTTGCCATCGGCTTGCATCTGCAGGGCCAAGTCGCGCGCCGCTTCCATGCCTTCATCGACTTCGATGAGGGTGGCACCATAAGCGGTCATGGCGTCTTTGCGCTCTTGGGTTGAGTTGGTTGGCATCAGCAGCGTCATCGGATAGCCGCGCATGGCGGCAACCATGGCGAGCGCAATGCCAGTATTGCCGCTGGTGGCCTCAATCAGCATATCACCCGGTTTGATATCACCGCGCCGCTCTGCTTGATAAATCATATTAAATGCTGGGCGATCTTTTACCGAGCCTGCTGGGTTATTGCCTTCTAGCTTGGCCAAGACCGCCGTGCCACCCGCAATCTGCTCTTGCTCGGGCAGGCGCTGCAGTTTCACCAAGGGTGTCTGCCCGACGCAATCGGCAAGGGCGGTAACTTGAGAGATGAAGGTGGCGTTTGACGTGGCCGTAGCTGACATAAGATACCCTTATTGTTAATATGAATGTTCAAACCTGATTTATGCACTTGCAAAGTGTGACCGTGTTGACCTCGATTGCCCAACATCAACGACAGTTTTTTTATCGTTGTCGCCGTGCATGCAAACGCTCGTCTACCGATGCATACGATGAGCCTGTCGCCAAATGGGCATGACAGCGCGCAAAAATAGCGGCAAGTAAAAAGCTGCGCCATTATATCATTTTGTTTTTGCCTACGCTGAATGCATGCAGAGATTTTGGTAAATGAATGATGCTTATAAATGGTAGTTGAGACAAACACTGTTAAAATACTTGTATGATTCAGAGGCGTTATGATGCAGCCACCGCACTTATCGCCACGACTAATATCCAACGACTGATAGCTATAGCCAAGTGATAACGATAGCGCTATAGTACAGGACGCGATGGCGCAAAGTCGCTGTGATAAACCTAGCGTATGTCCTCCATTTAATTGATAGTCATCTTATCTTGTTTTTATCATTGTTTTAAAATGAGGACACGCCCTAGCAAAACATTGAGATGAGAGCGAGCTTGCATGGCACACAAAAAACGTTTTGATACCAGTAGCGCTTATGGTCAGCTGATCATATTGGTGTTTTTGCCGATATGTATATTGGCCGCTGTCGGTGGTATTTTGGTGTTTCATGAGACCATGCGTGCCAGCGACTCTGAGCAAGAAGTGTTGGCCGAGGCGGTGCTGATTCGTTATACCCCTGAGATTGCAGATCTGATTCCTGAGCTGTTGGAGCAAGAGCGCCAGCAGGCGGGCAGTGCCTCTAAGGCTGCCGTCTCGACTCTAGAGGGCATTCGTGACAGGCTAGGCCGCATGCAGTCCGAGCAGCACGTGCAGCGCATCGCGATTGTCAATGAAGACAATAAGGTGCTGGCCACGGTCGGTTATGGGCTCAATGAGCCTTGGCCATTGATTGATGCTTCAGCGCAATTTATCTCGCAAAAGCCCACACCGATCGGCACCGCTTATGGCAGCGTGCTTGGTGAGTTTGAAGGGCAGCGGCTGTGGTTGCTCGTCGATATGGACAACGAGCCGCTGTATATCGCGCGTTATCGCATCGCCATGGCGCTGGTGATTACGGGGTTGTTTACCATCCTGATTTTGCTGTTGAGTTTAAACATTTACTCAAAACGCTGGATCGCACCGATTTATGAGCTGCGCTTGCAGTTGCAGCGCACTCACGTCGACAATTTATATCAGCCGATTCCGGTGGAATCGGATGGCGAGCTAAACTTATTGCAGCAAGATTTGGTCAATACCTTGCGCCGCTTGCACAGAAGCTTTCAAGACCTCAAAGACCATGCCGAGCAGACTGAGGATGACTTGCGTTTGGCGTTTGATGAGATGGAAATGCAAAACATTTCGATCAGAAACGCGCGTGATGCCGCCATCTCAACCAGCCAAGCCAAATCGGCGTTTTTGGCCAATATCAGTCACGAACTACGCACCCCGCTCAACAGTATCGATGGTTTTATCAACCTGCTGGCGCGTCACGGCGAGCTAAATCCTGAGCAAGATTTGTACGTACAGACCATTCGTAAATCCTCAGCGCATCTGCTGGCGCTGGTCAACGATGTCTTGGATTTTTCTAAAATCGAGGCGGGCAAGCTGGTGCTTGATCGTCATGAGTTCGATCTTTATGACACCATTTATGATGTGGTCGATATGCTCTCGCCAGTCGCCGCCGAAAAAGGCCTGCGCATGGCAGTGCTGTTTTATAACGATGTGCCGATGCGTATCAATGGCGATGCCTTACGCCTTAAGCAGGTACTGACCAATATCGTTGGCAATGCGATTAAGTTTACCGACAGTGGTGATGTGGTGGTGCGGGTCAGCCTTGATGATCACCGTGATAATTATCTGATGATAAGTGTGCAAGACAGCGGTAAGGGCATCTCGCTTGCTGATCAAAAAATGCTGTTTCAAAGCTTTAGTCAAGGCGACCCTTCTATCACGCGTCAGTATGGCGGGACTGGGCTGGGTTTGGTCATCTCCAAGCAGCTGACGCGATTGATGGGCGGTGATATTGGGTTTTATGACAATGCGCAAGAAAACATTGCCAATCAAGGCGCGACGTTTTGGTTTCGTATGCCAGCGCACGTCGATGTGCTCGAGGCGTCGACAGGGCAGACCATTGAGTTGCCTGTGCTCGCGCCGCTTGCTAGCGAGACTGATGAGTTTAATGTGCTGGTGTGGATCAACCATCCAGCTTCGATACAAGTGCTCAAAGCCAGTCTGCAATATTTACCAATTCAGCTGACCCAAGCCAACTCATTGCCAGGTGTGCTTGAATCGTTAAAAGAGCATGGTAATTACTGGGACTGGGTCATCGTCGATGATGATACCCAAGACGATATGATGGCGCTATTAAAACAAATTCGTCTGCACTATCAGGGCAAGCTTGCTGTCTTTGGCTATCAAGTGGCCGCCGATCAGGCTCTGCTCAATCGTTATCATGCCAATATCTTATATGAGCCTTTGGATAAAAGGCAGCTGTATGCCATGCTCGATACACAAAATCGCCGCCAGCCAACGAGTCTGCAAGAGCCGCGCTGGAAAGGGGTGACGGTGTTGGCGGTGGATGATCATCTGCCCAATCTCTTGGTACTCGATGCGCTGCTTAGCGAGCTGGGTATTCATGTCGTCACCGCCAGTAGCGGTTTTGATGCGATAGAGATTATCAGTAAGCAGCAAACCAAAAATCTAAAAACTGCCAAAAACCAAAAGCAAAGCCTGTCAAATAAAACCCAGCTCTCTAAAGCCGAAGCGCGAGATGACATGAGCAAAAAGTCAAACTCTGCGCTGTATGCAGAGGAGACTGCCAATGAAGATAAAGACACCCATAAAGACAACATCGACTTGATATTTATGGATATCCAAATGCCGCGCATGTCTGGGCATGAAGCGGCCAAGCAAATCCGCAGTATCGAAAGCGATGACGGTCACATTCCTATCATCGCCTTGACCGCACATGGGCTAGCTGATGAGCGTGACAAGCTGATAGCCAGTGGTATCAACGACTATGTCGGTAAACCCATTAGTCAGCCGCAGTTGCTGCAAGTGCTGCAAAAATGGCTGGGGCGCACCTCGACCACGCCGCAACTAACCGCGCTATCTGAAGCCAATCTACATGGACTTGGCTTGCAAGACACGGATGCGGCCTCTAGTCACACCGACGCATCAACAGATACCGACACGCAAACCTTCTCAGAATGGCCGCTGGGCGCGACGACCAGCACGTATCCTGTCAGTAAAAGCGCGCGCACCACCGATGCTAGCGAGCCGCCAAAAATAACGCGACCATTATCACTCAAAAAAATCCGTGATGACTATTTACGTGACAGTCAGCCGCGCGAAGACTATAGACGAGAGACACCGCGAGAGACTCAGCCGCGCTACGACAGCTTACGCTTACAAAAGCAAGGACAGGCGCCGCTGCTGAGCCCGCCGTCAGGGTCGATGGATCATGCCAGCAAACCAAATACTGATCTAGCCGCACGTCAGAATGAGCACAAGGATACAGCGATAGACAGCCCGAACTCAGAGATTTTGGACTGGCAAGATGCGCTGACTCGCTCAGCCAACAAGCCTGATCTGGCAGCCAAGCTGATCATCATGATGCTCGACACCATCAATGATGAAAAGCAAGCGTTGACTCAAGCCTGGGAGGCGCGCGACCGTAGTATGTTGGCGCAGATTGCCCATCGTATATTGGGCGGTAGCCGCTATACTGGCGTGCCGCAGCTGCGTCAGGCCAGCCAAGATTTAGAAGATAAGTGTTTATTAAATATCCAGCATACCACGCCTGCGCAGTTTGCTATGCTCCAGCCTTATTACGAAGCGCTACTAACCGCATTAAATAATTTGCAAACGCTGGATTTGTCCGCTTATCCGCAGCTCAATTACCACCGTCTCAGCGAAAACGACATGACGTGGAAAATGATTTAGGCATAACGATTTAGAAATAGTGACTGAGTAATAGTGATTGAGAAACAGTAAAAAGCGCGACTTCATGTTGCCATGCCCGTATAGTCGATCCACCATAAAATAAATACCGTGCGACTAGGAGTGATTTTACGCAGCATCTGCCTGCATCGTACAGCAAGCAAAATTGATACCAGTCGCGTGCGAAAAATCACATACTTCTTTTATTTGAGATTGACAATGCAGTCTCGCTATAAAGTATCGTGGCAGTCAGTTATTGCTAAGGTAGGATATGGATAAGCCTGCTAATATTATCGCTATCAGTCTATCTTTTACCCATTCATAAATAAGGATCGTTATGAACGCCATTGCAACTTACCAATACGAAACGCTACAAGTGAGTGTCACTGATAATATACTCACTGTGACGTTAAATCGTCCGCACAAAAAAAACGCCATGAGCTTTAAGGTCGTAGAAGAGCTGATCGCTGTGGCAGGCCGAGTGAGCAAAGATAAGACGATACGAGCGGTTATCTTAAACGGTGCCGAAGGGACGTTTTGTGCCGGTATCGACTTGGGCGATTTGAACCATCCCAAAAACCAAGCGTTTGCGGTGTGGGAGCTGGTGAAGCCGTGGCAAAGCTCGTTTCAGCGTGTTTGCTTGGTCTGGCGCGATGTGCCAGTACCGGTCATCGCGGTTTTAGAGGGCTACTGTATCGGCGCAGGGCTACAATTGGCGCTGGCGTGTGATGTGCGCATCAGCCATCCTGAGTGTAAACTGTCTATCATGGAAGCCAAGTGGGGGCTGGTGCCAGACATGGGTCTGACGCAATCGGCGTATGGCGTGGTACGAGAAGACGTGCTAAAAGAGCTGGCGATGACAGCACGCGTCGTCGATGCTAGCGAAGGCAAAGCGCTGGGTCTGGTCAGTCATTGCAGCGAGACGCCGCTTGAGCAAGCAAAGCATCTCGCTGCTGAGCTTGCCGAGCGCTCACCAGATGCGGTGCTCGCCAGTAAGCGTGTGATCAATGCCATGCATCATCAGCCTGCAACCACGCTCTATAAAGAAAAGATGTGGCAGCTAAAAATGATGCTGGGCCGCAATCGCAAGCTTGCACTGAGAAAAGCCAAGCAAGCCAGCACCACCTTTGCCAAGCGACAGTTTCGCTAGTCTTCTATAATGAGTCATAAATCATAAAGGTTTACATCATAGGTAGAAAAATTTAGACAGAACCTGAGGTTTTACAATGATTGTTTTTAGTGGTTAAGGTTTGTTTTATTCGCGTTAGGCGTCTATTGCAATGGCGGTCAAAATCACGATATAACCCCCATATAACATTGTCCGCTTGCATAGACGTTGGTAAATATGCACTATTGCTATAAGCTGCCATTTTATGACGACAGCAAACCAAAAACGCTATCGTAAAACTATAAAATATAAAACAATAATCACTATATAATCTGGTCTAAATATGTCTGCTCCAAAATCCTCCCCACCTCCAAAACCCATCGCCGCCGAGCGTGTTCGCTCGGCTGACTTGCCCGTTGCTTGGATTATGATGCTCGGGCTGATCGTCGCGGTAGGGCCTTTATCCATCGATATGTATCTGCCAGCACTACCCTCGATGGCAGATGATTTTGGTGTGTCAACCGCCTTTATGGCCAACTCAGTCCCAGCGTATTTTGTGGGTTTGGTATTTGGTCAGTTGTTTTACGGCCCCTTTAGCGATCGCGTTGGTCGAGTCAAGCCGCTGTATATGGGCATGACGCTTTATGTGATTGCTTCTGTTATCTGTGCCACTACGGATAATGAGTATGTGTTGTTTGTCGGTCGTACCATGCAGGCTCTTGGGGCCTGCGTTGGGGCAGTGGTAACTCGAGCTGCGATTCGTGATCGGCTAACGGCTAAACAAACCGCAAAAGCTTTTTCTATCATGATTTTGGTGATGGGACTGGCACCGATACTCGCGCCGTCTCTGGGCGCACTGTTTTTACAGTTTTTTAATTGGCACTCTATTTTTTGGTTTTTGGCGGCTTTTGGGGTCCTCAACTTACTGCTCACCAAGTTCTTCTTTTTTGAAACCCTTACCGAAGAGAACCGTAACATACGCCCTGCCAGAGAAGTGCTGAGCCAGTATTGGGATTTGTTAAAAGATCCCAGCTTTAACTATCCTGCAATCGGCGGCGGGCTGTTGATGGGTGCGATGTTTGTCTATATCAGCTCAGCTTCTGAATTAATTATGGATACTTATGGCGTCTCGGCCACGCATTTTGGCTGGTTGTTTGGAGTGAATGCGGCAGGGTTTGTGGGTTTGACTCAGCTGAATCAGTGGTTGACCAATCGCTTTCGTATCTTGAGCATATTACGTTTCGGGGCGATGATGCAGGTGCTCTCTGCCGGCACGTTGTTTGTTGTCGGTATATTTTTGGGGACCGATGCTTGGTTGCCACTGGTGCTGGCGTGTATTTTCTTTTGTATTGCAGGCTTGGGATTGACCCAGCCAAACGCTTCAGCGATTGCGCTGGCTTTTCAAAAGCAGCGTGCGGGTATGGCAAGCGCGCTGCAAGGCTCGCTGATGTTTTCAGTAGGTATTTTTGGTGGTTTATTATTAAACTTATTCCCTCTTAATCCAGTGTTAAAAATGGGTATTGCACTTTTTGTCCTGATGAGCTTGGGTGCGTTTTTAATCTGGCAGATAGATCGTGATTTAGACCTCGATGACGCAGAGTAGCGGCTGCAAGTTTTTGAGACACCCAATATTGGGTGTTTTTTTTGTCTTAATAAAAGGGTTTTGATACATGAGCGCTACGCGTGGTTAATGCAGAGCCTGATGCTTTTATAAGACACGTCTTATAATGACTGAAGTGTCATGTTTAATCGTAGTTGATTGAAAATAAATAGTTTGTTGTCACCAAACAAATTTATCAGAAATATTTCATTTGGAAAAAAATTAGTGTAAATTGTAACTTTATGTTTACAATGTAAGGTTTTTTGAAACTGACAGTTACCATACAGTGATGTTAAGACAACAAGCGTTGCAACTTTAAGGACAAAACATGATGCAGTTATATAGAGTAGTACCAGTTATATTAAGCGTTGGTTTATTTGGTTGTGGTAATTCTTCTACCACAGAAAATACCAACGCAGCTGGCACACCAGTGACAAAAAATGAAGACAGTTTTGTAAGTAACTTACCGGATACTGCTCCAGTCATCAAAGTGGGTACTGAAGCCAATTATGCGCCTTATGAGTTTAAGGATGAATATGGAAATGTAACTGGATTCGATATCGAGCTAATGCAATATATTGGCGAAAATCAAGGGTTTAAAATCGAGGTTTATAACGATCCTTGGGAAGGATTATTCAATAACTTGGATAACAAAAGCCGAGATATGGTTGCGGCAGGTTTGACCTATAGTAATGAAAGAGCTAGTAAGTATCTACTTTCAAATCCCTATGCACCGCTCCCTACTAGTATTGTATATCTAGATAAATCATTAAATATCCAGTCTTTAAACGATTTAGGTAACGTCAGACTAGGTGTTTTGAGTAACTCAGAGCCTTATGAATATTTTGCTAAGGGAGAGTACAAAACTGAATCTGTAGAACAGTACCCAACCACGTTTGCAGCAGTAGAAGCCATGGCGCAAGACAAAGTTGATGCTGTAGTAGATGATTCGGGTGTACTTCGCTATACCCTAAACGACTTACCAAGCCTCCAGCCACTATACTTTGATTATGAAAGTATCAAAGCAGAGGGTGCTCGAAAAGTATTTTTGATTGATAAAAGCCACCCTGACTTACTTAAAAAAGTAAATACTGGCCTTAAAGAGCTTCAAGAAGATGGCACCTATGCCAAATTAACCACTAAATGGTTTGGTACAGATCTGACAAAGACGTCTTTACAGCAACAACAAATGTTGCAGTAGTCTTAAGTGTAATAGTGATGGAACGTATTATTTTTAAATAAATAATAAATATGAATTTATCTATATTAAAAGGAATATGCTATGACTGTATCAACTCAAAACGGTAACTCCCGTTACCGAGGTTTGATTCTGTCCATCGCTGCCTTCTTGGCATTGATTGGGGTGTTGCTCGCCTTTACGTTTTATACATCAAGTGTTCTTGAACGTAATACAACACTTGTAAATATATCTAATAAAACAGCTAATAATGCTCAAGCGATTATTAAGGATCTGTTTGACTTGCAAAGTAGTGTGGGGGAGCATATTAACTCCCCCCATCAAAAGCGTGTTAGGAAAAGGTTGGAGAGTAACACTCAAGAAATCGATCAATTGCTTATCAGTATGCGTGAGGGTTCGAAATATACCGATGCCGCAGGTACTGTTTATAATATTCCTAGTATCAAGACAGCGGGTGAGTTGGCAGCTTTAGAAGAGGCACGGGGAGAGTGGAATACTCTAAAACCACTAATTGTCAATTATTTAGAAACTGCTGGTGATATCCGGATTGATTCTTCAGATGAGCTGGCATTAGCTTATGAGCAAGCCAAAACCTCCAGTTTGCTGATCAACGACTCGCTAGATAATCTGACACGCGACGTATTTAGTAATGCAGAGCGCCAAGCCACCACCATTCGTCTGATTCAGGTGTTGGGTGTTGCGGCGATTTTTGCTTACTTTTTGATTTTCGTATTCTTCTTTGTGCGCCGCTTACGTGAGACCGATGCCGAAGCTGCTGCTGCGCGCCGCGAAACACAAGAAATCATGGAAACGGTCAATACTGGTCTATTCTTGCTAGATAAAGACTTGAAAATTGGTCAACAGCACTCTCGTGCCCTCAATAGCATCATTGGTGCTGACAATTTGGCAGGTGAGAACTTTACCAGTGTCTTACGTGGTCGTATCTCTGATAAAGACCTAAACACCACCAAGCAGTTTATCGAGCAGTTATACAACCCGCGCGTCAAAGAAAAGCTGGTGGATTCACTAAACCCTTTACATAAGGTCATGCTACACAACGCCGGTGAAAATAAAGGCGCTGATAGCCGCTTCTTGGATTTTAAATTCTCACGCGTTTATGACAAAAAAGACATCGCCCGTATTTTGGTCAACGTCAATGATGTCTCTGATGCCGTCTACCTAGAGCAGCGCTTAGAAAAAGAGCGCTCGCAAAACGACATGCAAATCGAGATGCTCACCACCATCTTAAATGTAAACCCTAAGATCATTAATGAGTTTATCGCCAACACTGAGGCGCATATCAATAAGATGAACAACATCTTAAAAAATCCTGGTAGCTCGCAATACGAGCTGGAAAATAAGCTAAAAGCCATTTATCGCGAAATGCATAGTCTAAAAGGCGAAGCATCAGCGCTAAAACTGCACAGCTTTACCAAGATTGCCTCAGATGCCGAAGACAAATTGCATGCCTTACAAAACCAAGGCCAACTATCAGGTAATGACTTCTTACCATTGGCGGTCCATCTAGATGACTTACTCAGCCTATCGAACACCATTGCCACGCTAGGTGAGCGTATCAATCGCTCAGAGCCTGCTCCTAGCAAGCCCGCTACTACCTCTACCACCGCATTAAGTGATGCCGTGGCACAGCAAAGCATAGCGCTTGCTGAGAGCGCCGCGGCCAAAAGCCAACCAACCAGCTTGACGATTGGTAACATCAGTTTGGATGGCGGTCAAGATATCGATTTGAGTGATGATGCAGCTGAAGATCAGCTGTCTTTTTATCGTGATTTTGCCAAAGATATTGCCGCAAGACAGGGCAAGCAAGTACAGCTCAACAGCCATACATTGACCCAAGTCAATATCTCAGAGCGTCTGGCCAAGCCCATCAAAGAGATTGGTATCCAGCTGCTACGAAATGCTGTGGTGCACGGTGTCGAGGCGCCAAGCGTCCGTCATTCGCTCGGTAAAGAAACAGCAGGCAAGATTGATCTAGAAGTACAAGACAACGGCCAAGAGGTCATGCTCATTGTGCAGGACGACGGTCAAGGCATCGATTACGACAGTATCCGTCATAAATTGGTGGCAGAAAACCACGTCGATAATGAAGCAGCAAGTCAGCTGACGCATAGCGATTTGCTCAAGCAGCTGTTTTCTTCAGGTTTTTCTACCAAAGAAGATGCTGATGAAGACGGTGGTCGCGGCGTGGGTTTGGACATCATCAAATCACTGGTCAAGGACTACGACGGCAAGCTGAATGTAAATAGTGAACGGGGCAAAATGACAAGATTTGTCATTACACTACCAAAAGCTTAATAAGAGAGGTTAGGCATATCGTTCACCACAACGATGTGCCTCATTACAGGTAATAGGTTATGCATAAATTAATGATTGTTGATGATTCTAATATCATTAGAAACCGTATTCAGCGTGCGTATGACTCAGGTGAGTTTATGCTGGTCGCTACTGCTACCAGTGGTGTGCAGGCGCTAGAGAAGTTTAATATACATCGTCCTGATGTGATCACCATGGATCTGACCATGCCGCAAATGGATGGTTTGGAGTGTATCGAAAAAATCATCGCCACGGATCCAGATGTCCGTATTTTAGTCGTATCTGCTTTGTCTGATAAAGCCACGGGGATTGAGGCGCTATCGCTTGGTGCTAGTGGGTTTTTGTGCAAGCCGTTTTCAGAAGAAGAGCTTGTAGAGTCTTTGCACGAGCTGGTGCAAGATTAATACCATTCAACGACTTGAGTAATGTCTATATGAAAGAACAAAAGCTACAGATTTTTTTAAACATCATTAGCAATTATTTTGATCAGTTTGGTGGAGAAGAGCTCGTCGCTGACACGCCATATTTGCTAGAAAACAAACAGCCCAAAGTACATGACTACACTGGCGTGATTGGCATCTCTGGTGGTCAAAAAGGCGTGGTGTATTTTTCGGCGACTCACAAATTGTTGTCCTCGCTACTAGATAGCATGGGCGAGACTGATAAAAGTGATGACAATTATATTGATCTAGCAGGCGAGGTTGCCAATACCATCGCAGGCAACGCCCGTACTGAGTTTGGCTCAGAGTTTCATATCTCGGTACCGTTTGTGTTTAAAGGAGCGCCCAAAAGTATCGTCCTACCAAACGATGAGCGTTCTTTTATCATCCCGATCACTTGGCATTCGCAAGTCGGTGAGATTGTGGTCTGTTTGCAGGATTGATGATCTCGCTATTACGTTCTAATACGGATGTTCGTTATTATGATTAAAGTAGAAAAATTGGGCGTGTTTTTAAGTTCAATTAATGCGTTTTTTACGCAGATTGATGGGACAGAAGTAGACATCGATACGCCTTATTTAAATAACAATAAGACAGCGGTAGGCTATGACTACAGCGGCGTTATCAAAATCTCAGGCCCGCTACAAGGCTGCGTTTATGTCAGTGCGCCAAGCGCGATGCTGCGTGCGGTGGTTCAGGTGATGGGCGAGACCGACTCCTCTATTATGATGTTGAAGGACTTACTCGGAGAGATGGCCAACACCATCTCTGGTAACGCTCGGACGGAATTTGGGTCAGAGTTTATCATCTCGCCGCCGCACATCGTCGAGAGCGCGCCCAACGTGTCGTATCTACCCAAAGATCGGCAAAGCTATATCACGCCCTTTACCTGGCGTGGTCACAAGGCCGTCATCGGTATCTGCATCACTTAATGACAATTAACTGATCAACGACAATCAACTGATAGCCTATCGTTTATCGCTTTGCCTTAACGAAAAGCGACAAAAAGCGCCAACAATAAAAAGCGATACAATGGTGTCGCTTTTTTGTTGATACGATGATTTGAGGCGTGAGGCTCACGAGTTGCTAAATCGCGGTTTGTCCTCATAAAGCGCTGGAGGTTGTGAGGCGTTGTATGATAAAATACGGCGCAGCTATTTCTATAATTTGCTTTATAGGAGGGGTTTGAGTTTTTTGCTAAAACCCAACATGGCTTCTTTTTTACACCAACCAATGACACACACATCATGGTAAAAAATTGCTGGGTGTTTGGCGACTTGATTAATTTGCAAGTTAGGTCAGTGCCATGATTATAGGCACGACCCACAGGCAGATGCGTGTTGCTAGATAGGCAGTTTTTGTGATGTGGAGGCATAACCCAACCAACAGGATATTTCACATGGCTACAAACAACCCAACCAAAATCGAAATGCGCGACTTACTACAAGCCGGCGCTCACTTTGGTCACCAAACACGTTTTTGGAACCCAAAAATGGGTCCTTATATCTTTGGTGCACGTAACAAAATCCATATCATCAACCTAGAGCACACCGTAAAAGCGTTCAACGAAGCGTTGACTTACGTAAACGGCCTAGCTGCCAAGAAAAACAAAGTATTGTTTGTTGGTACCAAACGTGCCGCTAGCGGTATTATCCGTGAGCAAGCCCAGCGCGCTGGCATGCCATACGTCGACCATCGCTGGTTGGGTGGTATGTTGACCAACTGGAAAACACTACGTCAGTCAATCAGCCGTCTAAAAGAGCTTGAGAAGCAATCAGAAGACGGTACTTTTGCTAAGTTGACCAAACGTGAAGCGCTTGAGCGTACTCGCGATATGGAAAAACTTGAGCGCTCACTTGGCGGTATCAAAGACATGGGTGGCCTACCTGACGCTATCTTTGTAGTAGACGTAGATCACGAAGCGATCGCTATCAAAGAAGCCAAAAACCTTGGTATCCCAGTAATCGGTATCGTAGATACCAACTCTAGCCCAGACAACGTTGACTACATCATCCCAGCTAACGATGATGCTATCCGCGCTGTGACTCTATACGTCACGTCTATGGCTGATGCGATCATCGCTGGTAAAGAGTACGCACAGACTCAAGCGGGCGGCAAAGCTGAGCAAGCACCTGCCGAAGAAGCCAATGCAGAAGAAGCAGCAACGCCAGCTGAATAATTCGCTGCATTAAAAGTGTTACTTTGTAAGGATGTCTTGATAGCACCGCTAGCAGCATCCATATAAAGTCATTAATGATTAAGCTCGTAGTAGGCATGATGCAGTTTTACTCGTCATGCCTTGTTGTTAAATAATAGCGCTGAAACTATGGCTATTACATAACGTGATGAAATGATGGCTGTCAAATGCCTTCAATCAATAACTGCTATTACATAAAATATATTAAATACATGCTGATGACATGCTCGTCATCTATCATAAACTGGCCAAACGAGTATTATCGTTTATTCCAGTGGGTAGAGTCGCTGGATGTCATGATTTATTTCTATTAATAAGCAGATAATACGAGCGTTTTTCTTAAGTCATCAGCAGCCTTGAGAAAAATAGGCATTAAGCCCTCCTATACATAACTATACTAAGGTGACTCTTATGACAGAAGTAAAAGTATCTGCCAAAATGGTAAAAGAATTGCGCGACCGTACTGGTCTTGGCATGATGGAATGTAAAAAAGCCCTACAAGAAGCCAATGGTGATGTTGAAGTTGCCATCGATAACTTGCGTAAGTCTGGTCAAGCAAAAGCGGCCAAAAAAGCAGGTAACATCGCAGCTGACGGCGCTATCATCATTGCTCAAGGCGACAACAAAGCGTTTTTGTTAGAAGTAAACTGCCAAACTGACTTTGTGGCAAAAGACGCCAACTTTACTGCTTTTGCAGAAAAAGTAGCCAACATCGCGCTAGAAAATAACGTCACAGACGTTGCTGCTATCTCTGAGCTACCATATGGCGATGGCCAAACCGTCGAAGAAGCACGCGTGGCTTTGGTACAAAAAATCGGCGAAAACATTCAGGTTCGCCGTGTAGAAACTCTAGAAGGTGCCAACCTAGCATCATATCGCCACGGTCTACGTATCGGTGTTGTGGTATCGTATGAAGGCGGCAGCGAAGAGACTGGCAAAAACCTAGCGATGCATATCGCGGCGTTCAACCCTGTAGCGGTCGATGACGAAAGCGTTGATGCTGATGTATTGGCTCGCGAAAAAGACATCATCGAAGCCAAAGCCAAAGAGTCTGGCAAGCCTGACAACATCGTTGAAAAAATGATCGAAGGTGGCCTACGTAAGTACCTAGACGAAGTAACTCTACTACGTCAGCCATACGTCATGGACAACGACAAAAAAGTTGGCGATGTCTTAAAAGCGGAAGGCGTAAAAATACTAAGCTTCAAACGTCTAGAAGTGGGTGAAGGTATCGAGAAAAAGCAAGAAGACTTCGCAGCTGAAGTTGCAGCGGCTCAAGCGGCTAGCAAATAATATCCAAGTCATATCTCTGTGCACTTGCACTGATGAGGACGGTTAAGCCATTGGTTTTGCCGTCAGACACAAAAAAGCCCGTTATCGAATAACGGGCTTTTTTGTGTCTGAGCTTGACCCCTTTATGGACTTACTAGCGTAAGGCCTCGTAGGCAGACTTGATATAACTTGGGCTATTGCTATTACTGCTCGTGCCATAGCTGACGTTTTGTAGCCCATTGTTTGTACTACTCATATTGACTTGATTGCTGGCATTGATACTGGCGCCAGACAGACCGGCGTCATTTTTGTATAAGCTATGATAGCGGCTCATCACTCTTTTGACATAGTTGCGCGTCTCTTTAAAAGGCGGGATGCCGCCGTATTTATCGACATTGCCCTCGCCTGCGTTATAGCCTGCCACAGCATGTTCGACATTATTATTAAAACGGCGCATCAACCAGGCGATGTATTTGGCTGAGCCTTCGATGTTGTCGGCAGGGTTCCAAGGATTGCCCACATTAAATCGCCGTGCGGTAGCAGGCATCAGCTGCATCAGCCCTTGAGCCCCGACTGGTGAGCGAGCATTTGGATTAAAAGCCGACTCAGTATGCATCATGGCTTTCATCAAGGCAGGATCGACGCCATGACGTGCCGCGGACGCGCGAATATAGCTATCATAGGCGTTGCGACCGGCACTACTACTTGCCGGACTGCTGCCATAGCCATTGCTGCTGCCGTCATACATCTTAGAGTCTTTATAATAAGTGACTTTGACTTTTTTGGTGAACTTATCAAAGTTGCCACTGGGGCTAACGTTGGTCAAGAGCACCTGACCGCCTTGGTCTTTGTAGATATACATATTGCCCGCATGAGCACTCACACTCAGGCTTGAGATAGTAAGGATACTGGCAATGCCAGTGATGGCATCTAATAAAAACGGAGACAAACAGCGAGTCTTGATGGTAGTCGTATTTATCATAGAGATATCACTTTTTATCGAGTAGTCGCAAATGACTGTCGCTGATGAGTCGGCCAGCCCGTAGAGGCAAGTGCTTATTTTATCTGCCGTGTTTTGTCGCCAGCTTCCTAGCAACAACCCTGACCTATTCATGTTTTGTTAAAATCATTTGCAATAGATACAAAAAATAATAGTGGTTTACTATAACATATAATAAATTTTTGACGCATAGGATTGTCAAAATAATACGCAAAAGTGAGCATTATTTTGTAAATAATACGAAATAAATCAATAAGCTATCATTTGCAGTGCATGCATGTCAGTGCCAGCTCGGCTGCCGTAAGGGCTTATGGTGGTAGTAAGCGGCTATGATAAGAGTGTAGGAGCGGTGGGATAAGAGCGGCTAATGCTTTGAGCTTGTCTTAATCGACGAGAGGTCAGGGAGTAGCTATAACGTAACGGCACTAATGAATATCGGTACCCAAATCGCGGTGACCAGACCATTGACTGCCAGTCCAAAGGCTGCATAGCGTCCGGCGGTATGACTGATCTGCCACGCTTCGACTGTACCAAAAGCGTGAGCGGCCAAGCCAAGTGCTAAGCCTTTGGCACGGTCATCATCGACACGGCGAAATAAAAAGCGCGCCAAAGTACCCCCAACGATACCCGAGACAATGATAATAAGGTTGGCCATCGCCAGCGGCGCTTTGATCAAATCCGCCACACTAAGACCGATAGGGGTGGTCACTGAGCGGGTAGCAAATGCCAGTATCGTCTCGTGACTGAGTGACAGTAGATAGGCTAGCGACATCGGTAGCAAAGCTCCGACCACGCTTGCAATCATGACGATAAAGGTGAGTTTTTTGACAGGTAGGCCTTTAAAGTTCATGGCGGCGAGTGGTACTGCCAATAAAACCGTGACGTATCCTAAGAGATGGTCAAACACAGGCTTTGCGACGCTATAGTAGTGGTTGTAGTCCCACTGCAGCACAAACAAAAACAGCAAAACCAGCGCTAAGGCCGTGATAACCATCGGTAGCCACGATAGCTTACGCGCTAAGATACGGGCAATGACGTGGGCGACCAAGGTCAATAATATCGCCGCAAGGGTTGCTGTCAATACGCTATCAAAAGTCATAAGTCTGCCTTGTTCATTCAGCTGAGCGCTGCCCGTGTTGCTTGCTGGTGCTGCCGGTGTTATCAGCTTGCGAGTCACTATCGGACTCAGTGTCAGTATCTTGATTGAGCCAGCGATTGGCCAGCAATGCTAATCCCCAAAGCGGTATCAAGGTGCTGATAAGCATCGTCAGCATCACGCCCCACAGCTCGTCTCCTAAGGCAAATAACAATAAACCTGCACCAGCAGAAACGGGCAAAAAAGCAAAGCCGCTATCAACCAATAACGTATTGCTGGCTTGAGTGAGCCAGCTAGGCAGGCCTTTTAGCAAACGCCACGCCATCAATACCACAAACATCACCACCAAACCGACGATATTGGCCGCTTTTTCGATACCCGCCCATTGACAGACCAGCACCGCTGTTTCACGGACAAAAATAACCATCGCTAATGTTAATATCAGCGCCAGCCATAGCGGTAGGTTGGAGGAGTGAGTGGACTTCATAAGCAGTTTTGGCCAAATCGGAGATGGGTAGGCGCAGCGATAACGGTTGGCGCATGGCTATGGCAGCTGCACCCTTATAAGCACACTTTATCGTTATGGTATTTTGTATATGGCATATCGTATAGGCGATTATATAGAGAATCACGTAACTAATAAAGCCTATCGTCGTGACTAAATAAAAGAGAGGTAAGATAAAGAGATACACTGCATACATTCGCTAGACTGGTACAAACTTTTTTGCGTGCTGTGCTTGCGCCGACAGATGCTACGAAAAATTTACTTCAGTCTCGCTATATCCTTTTTTTTATTGACCTGACTATAGGTATAACCGCCCTAGTATCATCGCGCTATTCTGTCTTATGGTCTTAGGGAGATCGTATTAGGGGAGATGATATTGTGAAAAACGGTTTTAGGAAAGATGGCTTTGAGAGAGACGGCTTTAAGAGAAGCAATAAAAAACAGACGATATCAGCGATACCGTCTGTGTGTAGGGCTTTGTCTGTAGGCAGAGCAAAGCGGTTTGCAAATAAAAGCTGAGCCGCCTGCTCTTATAAGTTATGAGTCAGGCAGGCTGCTTTTTTGAGGCGAGGACGGTGCTGTGTTTGTCTCAAACTCATCAAAGGCTTTTTCTTCGGCCGCAGTCAAGGTAGGCTCTATGTTTTCATCTGGCTTTTCAAACTCCTCAAGCGTCGGCATCAGTAGCGTCGCTTGCGCCAGTGGTAGGACATCTACAGGATCGAGATTGGCTTGTCCAAGCAGCTGTTTGAGCCGCTCGCTTGGCAGGCGAATGGTTAGGCACTCGTGGCCTGTGTCATCATAGCTTTCTTCTAAGATGACGCCTAGCTCATACAAGGTGTTTTTAAATTGACCCGCGCCATAAGGCAATGTCAAATCAAAGGTGGTCAGTGCGCCAGTGAGCAGCTGCTGTACGGCAAGCGACAGCGCTTCTATTCCGAGGTTTTCTTTTGATGAGACGTAGACGCGGTTTGGCTGGCCTTCGCTGGCATAACCGATATGAGCAGGCTCGCCTGTGATATCGATTTTGTTGTACACATTGAGCACGGGCACGTCGTTATCAATTTCGGCCAAGACATTTTTTACCGCTTCGATTTGCTCGTGCATGTCTTCGCTAGAGGAGTCGATGACGTGTAGTAGCAAGTCCGCCTCTAGCGTCTCTTCTAGTGTCGCGTGAAACGACTCGACCAGCTCGTGCGGCAAATGACGCACAAAACCGACAGTATCGACCAGTACCACACGTCCCACGCCTTGCCAGTCGAGGCGACGTAGCGTTGGGTCTAGAGTGGCAAACAGCTGGTCGGCGGCATAGATATTTTCGTCAACCAAGCGGTTAAACAGTGTCGATTTACCAGCGTTGGTATAGCCGACTAGCGAGATGGTTGGCACGTCAGATTTTTGTCGACGGGCGCGGCCTTGTGCGCGGGTTTGCCGTACTTTTTCGAGTTTGTTTTTGAGCTGATTGACTCGCGTTTGTAGTAAGCGGCGATCGGTCTCAAGCTGGGTCTCACCCGGCCCGCGCAGACCGATACCGCCTTTTTGCCGCTCCAAATGCGTCCAGCCACGTACCAGCCGTGTCGATAAATGGTTGAGCTGCGCCAGCTCCACTTGTAGCTTGCCCTCATAAGTGCGGGCACGCTGAGCAAAAATATCCAAAATCAGTCCGGTGCGATCCAGTACGCGGCATTTGACCACCGACTCGATATTACGCTCCTGCGAGGGCGATAAGCTGTGATTAAAAAGAACGATATCGGCGTCGTGCTCACGCACTAGCGCTGCAATCTCTTCTGCTTTGCCGCTACCCACAAAAAACTTGGCATCAGGCTTTAAACGTGAGCCTGTCACCAATGCCAAACGATCGGCGCCTGCTGAGTCTGCCAATAGCTCAAACTCGCTAAGATCGTCAGGGTCTTGGATTTGACGAATGTCTAAATGTACAATGATGGCACGCTCGCCACCTTCATGTCTTTCAAAATAATCCAAAAAATATCACCTATTTAATAAAGTAAATAAATCGCTACCATTTGTCTGTCAACTATCGAGGCGGCGTTCATATGACCTTCTATATGTGGTCTTATCTGTTGATATTAAAGCGTAACGACACAATTAGCGATAGATTTATGTTACACAGGTTTTTGTTTCCTAGCGCGAAGAGCGGCTGGTAAGTTAGCGCGTTTATAAACGGCTTTATTGCGCGTTTGTATAAAACTTTGTATAAAACTAGGCACTGACTCAGTGAACAGGCTATCACTGAGTTGCCTAACTTTGCTATACTTAGCTCGTTTTTTTTTGTTGATATAAACAGCAGTTATTTAATCATGAGGGCGAAGATGAGCCAAGCTAAGTCAAACTTTTCACTCAGACAACAGCTGGGACGCGGCAAGCAAATCGCTGGTATGACCACAACGATGGTCGGCGGATTGCGGGCCGCTCAGCGTCTTGGTGCCTTTAAGCAGCCGCCACGCGAAAAGCTACCCCGTTATATTCAGGCGTTTTGTCGTAAGATGGCAGGCTCTTTTGGTGTCAAAGTCATCGAGGTCGAGCCAGTACAGCAGCATCATGGCCTGTGGGTGTCCAATCATGTGTCATGGATGGATATTCCTGTCGTGGGAACGGTAAGCCCCGCGTTTTTCTTATCCAAGGCGGAGATTGGTGAATGGCCTGTGTTTGGCAAGTTGGCGCATGCTGCCGGCACGCTCTTTATTGAGCGCGGCTCCGGTGATGCAGGCTCAGTGGCCACGCAGATTGCTGAGTTTTTGACCAAAGGGTTTTCGGTTATCTTTTTCCCTGAGGCGACCACCACCGATGGAAAAAAGGTCAAGCGTATTCACGGTACCCTGCTACAAGCTGCGATAGACGCAGATGTCCCTGTACGACCGATTCTTATCGCTTATGTCGACAAAGACGGAGCGCTCAGTGAGGCATTGCCGTATTATGGCAAGATTACTATGAAAGAGAGCCTAAAAAAGGTACTAGATAGTAAGGATGTGACGGCCTATGTGCTGCCATTAGAGCCGATAGACCCTAAAGGCTATAGCAAAAGCGAGCTGACCGACTTGCTGCAAAGAAAAATGCAAGAAGGACTGGCCGATCTGCATGCGCGGGTACTGAGTGTGCCACCTAGTCAATAATCAGTTGAGCTGTACAGTCAAATGAAAAGTCGCTGAATAAAAAAAGGCGCCAATCGCAGCAATATTACCGCGATTGGCGCTTTTTTTAGTGCTTTGTCAATGACACATTGGGCGCAGCCTATTAAGGTGACGGATTGGGCTGGCGCGTGTGCACCGCTTCAATGGCGTCCAATACATCATCAGTGAGCGTCAGATCAATGCTATCGATATTGGATTTTAACTGCGCAAGTGTGGTCGCGCCAATGATGTTGCTGGTGACAAACGGGCGTGAATTGACAAAGGCCAGCGCCATCTGCGCCATATCCAAGCCAGCATCGGCCGCTATTTTGGCATACTCAGCGGTGGCGGCAATGGCCTGCTCATTGATATAACGGCTAAAGCGATCATACATGGTCAGGCGCGCGCCAGCTGGGCGTTTGCCGTCCAAGTACTTACCTGATAGTACGCCAAACCCAAGCGGCGAGTAGGCAAGCAAGCCAACGTTTTCACGGTGGGCAATCTCCGCCATGCCGACCTCATAAAGACGGTTGAGGAGGCTATACGGGTTTTGCACCGTCAGCGGCGCGATTAGGCCGTTTTTGTCCGCTTCCCACAGATAGCGCATCAGTCCCCACGCGGTATCATTCGACAACCCATAAGCACGAATGCGGCCTTTTTTAATCTCATTATTCAGTGCTTGAATGGTCTCCAAAAATGGCGTTAGGCCTTCTAAAGACTGCGCTGCCATATCGGCATCATAACCGCGCTGCCCAAAAAAGTTGGCTTGTCGCTCAGGCCAATGCAGCTGGTAAATATCGATATAATCGGTTTGTAGACGCTCAAGGTTGCTATCGATGGCGCTGCTGATTTGCTCAGCATTAAAGCGCGTTTTACCATCACGCAAAAAGCTCATGGGTGACATTTTACTGGCCAAAATGACCTTGTCACGCTGCTGGGTCTTGGCAAACCAAGTACCGATATAACGCTCGGTATCGCCTTGCTTGTCTTTATCTGGTGGTGATGGATACATCTCTGCCGTATCCCAAAAGTTGACGCCTTCGCTCAGTGCCATATCCATCTGGGCGTGTGCCTCCGCCTCAGTGTTTTGCTGCGCCCATGTCATGGTGCCCAGACAGATTTTAGAAACCTGTTCATCGAGTTGCGGCAACGTTGTATATTGCATGTCAGTCTCCTTGTGGACTTTGATTTTAGGGTTGAGCATTGAGTATTGAGCGTTGTCAGGGCATTACATGATTTGGATGCCAGTCACCCCAGGCGGGGTTACTTTAAAGACTTTGACCTTAAACAATACCGATTGGCCGGCCAGCGGATGGTTAAAGTCGACCTCAATCTCGTCCTCATTAATCGCGCTAATAATACCGGGTAAGGTGTTTTTGCCTTTATCCTCAAACTCAACCATCATGCCGACTTCTGGATGATCGGCGATAAGAGCAAACTGCGGACGGCTAAAGTGCTGGACGTTGTCAGGGTTCCATTCACCAAATGCCTGCTCTGGCTCAAGGTGAGCTGTGCGCGTGTCGCCTGCGCGTAGATTCATAAGTACTTGCTCAAACCCTGGCAACAAGCTTTCATCGCCGACCGTCAGCGTCACTGGTGCCTCACGGCCAAAGGTCGAGTCAATCACCGTGCCGTTTTCTAATGAAACTTCAAAGTGTAGGCTAACAAGGCTACCAAAAGTGATGCGCGTGTCTTCGTTGGGGTTAATAAATTGTGATTCAGTCATAATCAAAAGCCAGTTGTCATAAATATAATAAAGAAATGATAAGTCATTTTGCTGGGTGTGTAAGCGCAAATAGTGTAACGCAAATGGTGTAATATATCTGCCATATCTATAAATAGGGCAGGATTATGGCAACTCAACCACCCAGCAAACAACAGGGGCGCGTGCATAAATGGCAAGATGACAAAGGCTTTGGCTTTATCGAAACGTCAAGCGGGGTATCGCTGTTTTTTCACATTAGTGAGTTTAGAGCGCAGCGCCGCCCTGAGGTTGGTGAGGCGGTGGTCTTTGATGTCGGACAAGATAGCCAAGGCCGCCTGCAAGCCAGACAAGTCCAAGAGCTGAGCTTTGTCCAACAAAAAATGGCAGAAAAAAACCGCCAAATCCGTCAGCGTAATCGCAAACGTAATGCCCAAGCAGAGTTTGCAGCAAGGCAAAAGAAACGCTTGTTCCTTGGTATTGGTTTTTATGGGGTTTTAATTTTATTGGCGGCAACTCAAGAGCTCAGCTGGCTGGTGGTTGCATGGTACGCTGTGCTAGGCATCGTCACTTATCTCACCTATGCCAAAGACAAAGCTGCTGCTCAAAATGGCGATTGGCGCACGCCTGAGTCGACGCTGCATCTGCTAAGCGCGCTTGGCGGCTGGGTCGGCGCATTGGTAGCACAGACGTATTTGCGCCACAAATCACAAAAGCCTGAGTTTCGTATCGTTTATTATTTAACGGTTATTATCAACTTAGCAGGATTGCTCTTTGTCATCATGGGCGGCGAACTAGCGCTTTTAAGCGAATTGGGTAAAGCGTTGAATTAAATCTGCGCCAGTATTTGCTCATAAACGGCGGCATCTGAGGCAGAAAAACAGCAAAAAATCACGTCGTGAATGGAAAAATCAGCCATTTGTTCTAAGCCGTTTTGCACATATGCTGTGACTGTATCGATTGCAACCTTAGCTGCCTTATCAATAGGGTAGCCGTAGACGCCGGTACTAATAGAAGGGAAGGCAATACTGCTAAGTCCTTGTTGCGCTGCCAAATCTAAAGACTTTTGATAACAGCTGGCCAGTAGTGCTTGCTCATTACTACGACCGCCATGCCAGATAGGGCCTACCGTATGAATCACATACTGACAGGGCAAATCAAATGCTGGGCTGATTTTGGCATCACCAGTTTGGCAGCCATTTAATGTACGGCAATACTCAAGCAGCTTAGGTCCTGCTGCTCGATGAATCGCACCATCGACACCGCCGCCACCGAGCAAGCTTTTATTAGCCGCATTGACAATGGCATCGACATGCAACGTGGTGATATCCGTCTGTAACACTGATAAGGTCACGCTGTGAGTACCACTATTGTTACCATTATGGTCATTAGATACTGACAGCTGCTTTTGAGCAATAGGCGTTGTTTTGCTATTTGTCATTTGATTGTTCGTCACTTGATTATTAGGCATGGCTGCATCCTTTTTATAGTGAGCGTATGATACTTTAGCGATAAATATCAATAGTTTCAATCTACAAACACACAAAAAAATAGGCCACCACCTGGTAGCCTATTGATAACCCCTATTGTTTTTAGGATGTGTCCTCACTCTAGTCGATAGTCATCTAGATGCGTGAAAAATAGCTGACTAATATTTTGATACTATCTGCGCTATTTTCGTTGTTTAATTACAACATTTGGCGGCCATTTATCTCACTTTTATCACCATTTCTAAAATGAGAGCACGCCCTAATATTATATTATTTAGGGCTGCGTTTACCTTCCAAAAACAGCATGTCGATGACGATGAACACGACGCCGATACAAATAGCAATATCGGCAATATTAAAAATCGGATAATGCCACACATCAGCATAATGCACATGAATAAAGTCAATCACATGGCCATGTAGCAAGCGATCAATCAGGTTGCCAATAGCACCGCCAAGCACCAGCGCCAGGCCTGTCGATAGCAGCTTGGCTTGCCGTGGCGCTTTGATTAGATAGCCGATCAAAAACAGCGACATCACCAGCGCCAGTCCCGCAAAAAACCACTTTTGCCAGCCGCCTGCATCGGCCAAAAAGCTAAACGCGGCGCCATAGTTGTAAGCCAGTGTCCAGTTGAGAAACGGCTCTAACACTGGTACAGGCTCAAGAAAATTGAGCGTGGTCTCAGCCAGCCATTTGCTCCACTGGTCGATGATGATCACCACCAGCGATAACGCATACCACATAAAGGCGCGACTGCCATTGGCGACCATCTTAGGTGTCTTAGTCAGGCGGCCTCTAGGCGTCGATGAGCTGCCAGTGGTTGCATGCGCAGGCTTGGGCGAGCCGTCGGCCTCAACCTGCGGCGGCTTGTGAGGTGAGTCTGACCGGTTAGGCGCAGAATTAGGCATAGTGGCGCACCTCGCCTGTACCGATCACGTTGGTCACGCAGCGCGCGCATAGCTCAGGATGGGCGCTATCGACGCCGATGTCATCACGGATATGCCAGCAGCGTACGCACTTGGTACCTGTGGCTGCACTCACTTTGACCTGCAAGTCGCTTGACTCCTCGGCATGGCTCTCTGCTGGTACTGAGCCAGTATCTGTGCTCTGAGCAGGGGCTTCGCTCATTGGCTGCAGGGTCGCGCTACTGGTAATCAAGACAAAACGTAGCTCTTCGCCAAGCTTGGCCAAGCTCTCTTGCATCGCGCCGCTGGCATAAAGATCGACGCCCGCTGATAAGTTGGCATTGATGATTTTTTCGCCGCGCGCTGTTTCGATATGTTTGTTGACGATGTCTTTGGCCTGCATGATGCGCTGCCAGTCGTCGCTTGTGATGGCGCTTAGCTCAAACGCTGGGAAGGTGTACCATTCTTGGGTAAACACATAACCTGCGTCTTGTCCGTTTTTGCCTTCTAGTACTTCCCACGCTTCTTGGGCCGTAAAGGACAAGATAGGTGTGATCCAGCGAATCAGCGCATGAGCGATATGATAAATCGCCGTCTGGGCAGAACGGCGCGGCTGTCCATCGGTCTGAGTGGTGTACTGGCGATCTTTGATGATATCTAAATAAAAGCTGCCCAAGTCTTGCGAGCAAAACGCGGTGACGTGCTGGGTGACTTGGTGAAAGTCCATCGCATCATAAGCGCTAATGATTTGTGCTTGCACGGTTTGCGCGCGCTCAATGATGAATTTATCAAGGCTGACCAGCTTATCCATCGCCACGCTGTTGGTCGCTGGATCAAAGTCATCAGTATTGGCAAGCAAAAAGCGCAAGGTGTTACGGATACGGCGATACATGTCGATCGCGCCCTTAAACACGGTCTTACCCGCGCTCATCTCATAACGATAATCACTCGAGGCGATCCATAAGCGCAGCATGTCCGCGCCCGTTTTATTGATCTCGTCTTGCGGGGTGATGATGTTGCCAAGCGACTTACTCATCTTGCGGCCGTTTTCATCTACCACAAAACCATGAGTCAATACTTGCTTAAATGGTGGACGCTCGTACATCGCCTCTGAGGTCAGCAAGGAAGTCTGGAACCAGCCGCGATGCTGATCTGAGCCTTCTAAATACATATCCGCTGGATTGGTCAGCTCATCGCGCTGCTCAAGTACAGCAAAATGCGTGGTCCCTGAGTCAAACCATACGTCTAGCGTGTCGGTCGCTTTGTCATAGTCAGCAGCCTCATCGCCCAAAAAGTCCTCACAGCTGGCATCAAACCATGCTTCCACGCCGCCATCAGCGATTTTTTGTGCCGCCGCTTCCATCAGCTCCAGCGTATTTGGATGCAGCTCGCCTGTTTCTTTATGCGTAAAGAAAGTAATTGGCACGCCCCAAGTACGCTGACGAGAGATACACCAGTCAGGACGGTCAGTCATCATCGCCTCGATGCGGTTTTGTCCCCAAGCTGGCGTCCATTTGACCGTTGGAATATCAGTAAGCGCTCGCTCGCGTAAGCCTTTAGCTTCCATATTGATAAACCACTGCGGGGTGGCGCGGAAGATAATTGGCGACTTGTGACGCCAGCAATGCGGGTAACTGTGCTCGATTTTGGTATGGCTGACGAGGTGGCCGTTGTCGTGCAAGGTGGCGATGATTTTTGGGTTGGCTTTATAGATATGCTCACCGGCAAATACCGCGGCGCTGTCTAAATACACACCCGTACCGCCCACAGGGTTTTCTACAGGTAGATTGTATTTTAGGCCGACGATATAATCGTCAAGACCATGACCCGGCGCGGTATGGACGAGGCCTGTACCGCTATCGGTGGTGACGTGATCGCCTAGGATAAGCGGCACTTGACGCCCTTCAATCAGTGGGTGCTGGGCCTGCAGACCTTCAAGCTTGCGTCCTGATACGGTCGCCAAGATACCCTTGTGGTCAAGCTTTAGCTCGGTCAGCGCGGTTTCGACCAAATCTGTCGCCAATAAAAAATGGCCTTTGTCCGTTGCCACCACGCTATAGTCGTGCTCAGGATGCACGGCAATGGCTTGGTTGGCAGGCAGCGTCCATGGCGTCGTCGTCCAAATGATGGCAGCAATACCGCCGTCGATGCCATTTAGCGCTTCTACCTTGTCGGTATCCACTACATCAAAGCTGACGTAAATGGCGTCAGAGACTTTGTCTTGGTATTCTACTTCGGCTTCGGCAAGGGCAGAGCTACAGTCCAAGCACCAGTTCACAGGCTTCATGCCGCGGGTTACGTGACCATTGTCATAGATTTTCGCAAGTGCACGGACGATATTGGCTTCCTGCGCAAAGTTCATGGTGAGATAGGGGTTGTCCCAATCACCAAACACGCCCAGACGTTTAAAGTCGGCTTTTTGTAGCTCAATCTGTGTGCTGGCATACTCGCGGCACAGACCACGAAACTCAGTGGCCGAGACTTTTTGACCGACTTTGCCGACCTTGGCTTCGACTTTTTGTTCGATAGGTAGGCCATGACAATCCCAACCAGGAACATAAGGCGCATCAAACCCCGACAGCGTTTTTGACTTAACGATGATGTCTTTTAAAACTTTATTGACCGCATGACCTAAGTGAATTTGACCGTTGGCATAAGGAGGGCCATCATGCAAAATATACTTTGGCGCACCTGTGCGCGCCTGACGAATTTTGCCATAGACATCATCGGCTTCCCACGCCGCTAGCCAGTCAGGCTCGCGTTTGGCGAGGTTTGCACGCATGGCAAACGGGGTGTCGGCGAGGTTTAATGTATCTTTATAATCGTGGCTTGGGGTGTCGGTGCTTTTGTCAGTCATAGAAGGTATCTTATAAAATGATGGTTAGAAATGGGAAAAAGAGCCGAGTACATGCTGATCTAAAATAGCGTGCGAATGTTACGTGAACGCTACGCTTACTGTGTCACTATTAATACTGGTATTTGGTTGCGGCGCTAGTTAGTCATATAGCGGCTTCCAACTACAATCACTTTATGTCGTCACAAGCAGATAAAAGCGTCTGCCTACATCATAAATACTAATGAGATGATTGCAATACCATATAGCGATATCAAAATAGTAAGAAAAGTGGCGATAATAATGACAGCTATTATATGACAAAACCAGTGGGGTAAAAAGAGCTGGCCGGTATCGTCCTGCTTTTAGCCAAAAACAATAGTTTATACCATCAAACCAAGGCTAAAAAATAAGGCTAAAAAAACAAGAACTAAAAAATTGATGACAGCCATAAGCGTAATTTTAGTGACCACAATGGCTGAATGCCCGTTAGGCCTTGCGCCATCTCACCATCTTTTAAGATGACATAAGAGGGCGTCACTTGCCCTTGCCAGTCAGCAAATATCTCGCCTTCTTGATCATTGATGGTGGTAAAGCGGTAGTTGTGTTCGGTAAGGTAGCTATGCAGCGTTTGATCAGAGCCTGATTGAATCGCAATGGTCACCACCGGGTAGTCATTGGTCGCCGCGAGCGTGTCTATGGTCGGCGAGGTCACACGGCAAACTGGGCACCACGTCCCCCAAAAGTACACCAGCGCGGGCTTATCGGTGCTTAGCGCCGCCAAGTCGATACTTTGTCCTTGATAATCGGTGAGTTGCAATTGCGGGTTGGCAGGCATGACTGGCTGCCGCCACCAATTGATCGCGGTATAAATGATGGCAAACATCAAGCCATATATCAGTATCGTCTTGATAAGCGACAGTGCTTTTTGCTGTGGCGTCTTTTTAGGCTTTGCCGCTGTGGTATCAGTATCAGTTGTCATAAGGGCTGCTTTTTATGCTTATTATGGTATCAAAAAGTGTCTGGTCGCTGTTTGTTATCACGTGTGCTAGGCTGTGTCCTCATTTTAATCACTATTTTTAGAATGAGGACATGCTCTGGATAAAAATAAACGGCTGAATGCTCAGCCGTATGATTCCTAAATGCTTTAAAATACTAATTCTTTAGAGCACTTTCAAAATATCGTCCATCGCTATTGCTGTATCGATTTTATGTCGGAGTGACGATAAGCGCTTAAGGTTTTTGTGCGCGGTCTTGTAGTGGGTCACCGGTCAGCACGCTGCCTGAGTTTTCTCGACGCTCGCTTGTGCTGAGCTGACTGGCTGGTACTTTCGACTTTCTCTTCCATTTTAGGCTAAACAAGTCATCGCGGCGGTCAAGTAAGTTATGTACCGAGCCTTCGTTACGGACGTGGATTAGCTTGTCCAAATCTAAGTCAGAGAAAAAAACCATCTCAGTGTTTGCGGTGGTTTCTGCCATAATTGCGTCATGAGGGAAGGCAAAATCTGATGGCGAAAAGATGGACGACTGGGCGTACTGAATATCTAAGCTCTCAACCTGCGGCAAGTTGCCAACAGAGCCACAAATCATCACGTAGCATTCGTTTTCGATGGCACGCGCCTGCGCACAGTGGCGTACGCGCAGGTAGCCGTTTTGGGTGTCCGTCCAAAATGGAACAAACAAAATATCCATGTCATCTAGTGCCATCAAACGGGCAAGCTCTGGGAACTCGATATCATAACAAACCAAGATGCCGATACGTCCAGCATCCGTATCAAATACTTTTACCTCATCGCCGCCCTCAATCACCCAAGCGCTACGCTCGTGGGGGGTGATATGAATTTTGCGCTGCTCCTCAACGGTGCCATCACGGCGACATAAGTAACTGACGTTATAGAGGGTATCGTTTTCATCGAGTAGCGGCATAGAGCCGGTAATGACGTTGACGTTATAGCTGACGGCTAAATGCGAGATTTCATTCTTAAACCATTCGGTATAATCTGCCAAAAAGCGAATGGCAACGTTTTGATCCGTCGACTCACAAAGCCCCATAAGTGGTGCATTAAAAAACTCAGGCAGGCAAGCAAAGTCAGAGTTGTAGTCGGCCATGATATCGACAAAAAACTCCACTTGCTGTAGTAGCTCTTCAGGCGAGTCAACTTCACGCATCTGCCACTGAATACCGCCGATACGCACCTCTGACTTGCGGGTGCTGGGCTTGTATTCTTGTGGTTCATAATAGATATTGGCCCACTCAAGTAGCGTAGCAAAGCCCTTGGACTGGGCATCATCTGGTAGGTACGCGGTCAAAATACGCTTGACGATAAAGCCATTGGACAGCTGAAATGATAGCGCAGAGTCGTGAATCTCACGAGACTCGACAGCATCGATATACTCGCCAGGGGTCAGGTCTTGGTGGTTGTGATAATTGGGAATACGGCCACCGGCCAAAATCGCGCGAAAGTTAAGCTGACGGCATAGCTCTTTGCGCGCATCATACAGCCGGCGTCCGAGGCGATACCCGCGATACTCAGGATCGATAAGCGCATCCAACCCGTAGATAGCGTCGCCCTTAGGATTGTCTTTTATAATCTCTCTATGACCGATAAGATCGTCATAAGTATGCGGGTTAGAAAACTTGGCATAGTCGACGCGCATCGACAGCACGATGCCGATCAGCTGATCATGGTCAAACAGCGCAATCTGCCCTTCAGGAAAGGCGTCTATGAGCGTATGAATGGTGTTTTTTGACCACGCGCCGCCTAGGTTGGCGTAGACGCGATCCATCAAGGCTTTTAACTGGGGGTAGTCTTTTTTCTTAATCTCGGCAATCGTCAAATGAAAGTCGTCTGTTTTTTCAATCTTGCTCATAAGGTTCCTATCTGCTGTTTTTATAAAAACTTTTCGTGTAACAAAAGCAATAAAAATATTTCCATATAGAGAATATTGTCGTTACAATCGTTTATTGCCATGTTTACAATGGGTTAGAATGATATAGTCCATCTGATATAAAAATGATATAACGCTTCATTGAGCGATTTAATGGCCATGTGTCTGATTTATGTGGATTCGATTATACTCTCTCATCTACCCTGCTGAATTGCCAGTAGTGCTGTAGATATCGCGGTGCGTTTTTTATCGCCATAAAGGCTATGTTACTGGTTATCATAGCAAGTCATATGGGCAATGACAGTCTAACGTGGTAACTATTTGCTACGTTTTTGTGAGCCGGTCTTGATAGCCCACCCCATATCAAAGCCGCTGGTATTACTTATAATGCGCTGGGCAATATGGTGCGTCATATCGCCGCCCAGCTCAGGCTTTTCTTGCTGGTGCAGGGGACGTTAAATGTGCTATTAATAGTTGGTATATCGCTACTGTATTTATGAGTCCCATGAGAGTCTGATGACATAGATGACATAAACGCACCGTACAAAAGTGCCGCTAATATTGAAAGATTAGCGGCACTTTTTATCGGCGTGCTGTGGCATAACGTGCTGCAAAGGCTGCAAGCCATATCATTAAGCTAGCATCGCTTTGTCAGCCTTCACACATCAAACACCTTACCTCGATTCATAATATTATTGGGGTCAAACACCTTCTTAATCTCACGTAAATACGCAATCTCAGTCTCACTGCGGCTATAGTGTAGATACGGTTTTTTCGTCATACCCACCCCATGCTCTGCAGACACCGAGCCGCCGTATTTTTGTACCGTCTCAAACACGTATTTATTGACAATTTGACACTCACTAAAGAAATCATCTTTGCTCATGTTTTCAGGCTTTAGAATATTAAGATGCAAATTGCCATCGCCGATATGACCAAACCAGCACACCTCAAAGTCTGGATAGTTGCTGGCGACGATATGATCAATCTCAGCGATAAACTCCGGTACATAGCTGATGAGTACTGACACATCGTTCTTATAAGGGGTAAAGACTGAGATAGTCTCAGAGATATACTCACGCAGCTTCCACAGCTCTGCCGCTTGCGCAAGACTTTGGCTCATGACGCCATCAACGACCCAGCCCTCACTCATACAATGCTCAAAGATGGCCATGGCCTTATCCATGATAGGCTCATAGGGCGCTTCAAACTCGAGTAAGGTATAAAACTTGGTACGAGACTCAAAGGGCTCTTGTACTTGACCGTGCGCCATCAGCTTATCAACTGCCACGTCATCAAAGAATTCAAAGGCGGTCAGATCAATCTGCGCTTGAAAGGCGGATAACACATTCATGACATCATTAAAGCTGTCCATGCCCAGTACCATGACGTTTAAGTCTTGCGGCTGACGCTCAAGCTTGATTTGAACATGGGTGACAAAACCTAGGGTGCCTTCACTACCGATAAACAGCTGACGCAAGTCATAGCCGGTGGCGTTTTTTATCATGCCGCGGTTGAGCTGCAAGATATCCCCTTTACCAGTGACGACGGTGAGCCCCATGATCCATTGACGGGTCATGCCATAGCGGATGACCTTGATGCCGCCGGCGTTAGTGCCGATATTGCCCCCGATTTGACTGGAGCCTGCTGAGGCAAAGTCGACAGGGTAGTATAGGTCTTTTGACTCTGCGAACTGTTGCAGCTGTTCGGTGATGACGCCGGCTTCAATCTCGACCATACGATCGGCAGGATAAAAGGTGCCGATTTGATTCATTTTGTCCATGCTGACGACGATTTCGCCATTGGCGGCAACGGCACCTGCCGACAGACCGGTACGGCCACCACTGGGGGTGAGGACGATGTTGTGCTCATTGGCAAGCAGGACGATGGCTTGTACTTGTTCGGTGGTCTTTGGAAAGACGATGGCAGAGGCGGCTGGGGCGAAGTGTTTGGTCCAGTCTTTGCCCCAATACTCAAGGCTTTCTGGGTCAGTTTTGATTTGGGCTGGGTCAAACTGATGGCTTGCAAGCAAACAGTCTAAAAGGCTTTGGACGGCGGCGGTACTAGGGTTAGACGGGCTTTGGCTAGATAAAGAAGTCATGGTCAACTCTCGGTATAAACGGTAAGTACTATGCATAAAGGGGATTATTATATCGCTAAATGGATATAACGCGGCAGTTATAAGTATGTTTATATAAGGGGCGGTCGCCCTCAAAAAAACAGTTCAACCCAGTTTGGCAGCGTGTCGCTACCACAGTTTACTATAGCATAAATAGTTTTCAGGCTAGATAATCAATAATTCATCTAATCTGCTAACATCGAGACGGAATTTTGTGTAAGATATCTGGACTGTTTTCGTTTCACCCATCATAGATTATCGAGCAGATAATCTTATAAGACAATCATAGGACAGTTCTCATATGGCGTTATCATTAGAAAAAGACAAAATTCGTTTTTTATTGCTTGAAGGTCTGCACGACAATGCCCTAAAAGTATTAAAAGACGCGGGCTACCACAACATCGAAAATATCAGTCACGCCTTAGATCAAGATGAGCTGATCGAAAAAATCAAAGATGCGCATTTTATCGGTATTCGCTCGCGTACGCAGCTGACACGTGAAGTGCTGGAGCATGCGCACAAGCTCATCGGTATCGGCTGTTTTTGTATCGGTACCAACCAAGTCGATCTAGACGCGGCTCGCGACCTAGGTATCCCCGTCTTTAACGCGCCATACTCGAACACCCGCTCGGTGGCTGAGCTGGTATTGGCAGAAGCCATCATGCTATATCGCGGCATTCCAGAAAAAAACGCCACCGTTCATCGTGGCGGCTGGGGTAAGTCTGCTACCAACTCGCATGAAGTACGCGGCAAAACCATCGGTATCGTCGGTTATGGCTCTATCGGCTCACAGTTGTCTGTACTGGCCGAAAGCTTTGGTATGAAAGTCATCTATCATGATGTCGTGACCAAATTGCCACTGGGCAACGCCGTACAAGTGGGTAGCCTAGAAGAGCTGCTATCGACCGCTGATATCGTCACCTTGCATGTGCCTGACGTCCCAAGCACCCGCTACATGATGGGCGCTGAGCAGTTTGCACACATGAAAGACGGCAGCTACTTTATCAACGCCGCTCGTGGTACTTGCGTAGAGATTGATGATTTGGCGGCCGCGCTTGAGTCTGGTAAGCTTTTGGGCGCTGCGGTTGACGTGTTTCCAAAAGAGCCAAAATCAGCGGACGAAGAGTTTGAATCGCCACTACGTAAGTTTGACAATGTGATTTTGACACCGCATATCGGTGGCTCAACCCAAGAAGCACAGGCCAATATCGGTCTTGAAGTGGCTGATAAGTTTGTCAGATACTCAGATCAAGGTGATACGGCGACGGCGGTGAACTTCCCAGAGGTTTCTATACCGTTTAAAGAAGGCTCACATCGTCTGCTACATATCCATAAAAACGTGCCAGGCGTACTGTCACAGATCAACCGTCTGTTCGCCGAGGCGCATATCAACATCTTGGCGCAGAGCCTGATGACAGAAGGCGACGTTGGCTATCTCGTGATGGATGTGGATTATAACGATTCAACCGCCGCGCTTGATCAACTAAAAGACGTTGAAGAAACCATTCGCGTGCGTATCTTGTTCTAACATTAACTGTGATCGTTTGATGTTAAACTGATACAAAAAAAGAGATGCGCTATGAATAGGGCATCTCTTTTTTATGTCTAATCGTTTAACATTTAAAGCAGGGTATGTTGTCAACCGATTAGGCTTTGGCTTTATTGGCCGCTTCTGCTTGGCGACGTGCTTCAATTTTAGCCGCTTTACGCTTTTCGATGATGTCCATCACATCGCTACCGATATGCGCTTCACCACGTTTTTTGGCCAGCTGCATTTGATGCTCGCGCTCACGGAATCGAGCCTTTTGTTCCTCAGTCGCTTTGTCGATACAATGCGGGCACGACTCACCTTTGATATAGGCAGCGCTTTGCATGTCCTCGGCTGTAATCGGCATACGACAAGCAAAGCACTGCTCGTAGTTGCCTTTTTCTAAGTTGTGATTGACCGACACACGGTTGTCAAAGACAAAGCAGTCGCCTTGCCACATAGAGTCACTGGCAGGGATTTCTTCTAGATATTTTAAGATACCGCCTTCTAAATGATAGACTTCCTCAAAGCCTTGCTCGCGCATATAGGCCGTGGACTTCTCACAGCGAATACCGCCGGTACAAAACATCGCCACTTTTTTGTGTTTGGTTGGATCGAGTTCTTTTGCCACATATTCTGGAAACTCACGGAAGGTTTCGGTGTGTGGGTTGACGGCGTTTTGAAAGGTGCCAATCTGTACTTCGTAGTCGTTGCGGGTGTCGATTAGGAGCACGTCAGGATCAGAGATCAGCGCATTCCATTCGCTCGGCTTGACGTAGCGGCCGACAGATTGCAGTGGATCGATATCTTCTACGCCCATGGTGACGATTTCTTTTTTGAGCTTGACCTTGGTACGATAAAAAGGCTGGACGTCGGTATAAGACTCTTTAAACTCAAAACGACCAATCGCTTCGATGCTACGCAAATAATCAAGGACCGTATCGATGCCTTGGCGGCTACCAGAAATCGTACCGTTGATGCCTTCATTGGCCAGCAATAAAGTGCCTTTGACGTCATTGTCCAGCATGGTGTTTAAAATCGGCTCACGGTACTGCGCAAAATCAGCAAAGCGGGTAAATTTATAAAGTGCAGCGACGACGATATTATTGGTGACGCTATCGTAGGCTGGTGCGGCGTTGTTTTCAGCTGCCGTACTGCTTTGGGTGTTGTTTTGGGTATGGCTGTCTTGAGTGGTACTCATAATGGTCTCCTGCTGGCTGAGTCGTAAACCCAGTGCAATATTAAAAAAGGTAGATAAGCAAATAACACTAGCGCAATTGTGGAATTGGGCCAGTGCGCGCGTAGTGTAGCAAATTTTGGTAACGGTTTAAAACTTAAAAATACAAAAGTATCAGTGTTATATATTTAAGCAAAGGCTATGTTGTGAGTTTCTTCTGGTTTAAGCACGGTTTTGGAAAATTTGCTGGTACTGTTATCAATATAATTATCATCAAAATTAAGCTTTTGTATATCAGGTGTTTCAATAAACTCCAACCATTTATTTTTCATCCAATTCTCGACAGTATCTTTACCAAGAATTGCTATCAGGTTCGACAGTTGGGCATGTGGTTGTGAGTAGTAATAAACGATGACTCTTAATGAATATTTTTGGTCTTGATTAAATGAAAAAATTTCATGAATATAATCGCTATCGGAAGAGTCTAAAGAGTGTCCCCAAATATAAATTTCAATAGGATGGTACTTTTTAAGACTTGGACTTTTCATCTTATTCTCTATCGCTATGATAGGAGATTTTGGTCTAAGAAATTGATAATCAGTATTGTTTACGAGTTTTTGATAATGTTTGACAAAGCCGTAAGCTTTATTATCTATAAGTACTTGGTTTTGAAGTTCTGAAATACCTAAAACGATTTTTTTATTACTAGCCTTCCCATGTATAAAGCTGATATTAGAGTGATTGTATAAGCGATCGATAGTAGATGAATAGTTAAAGCTATAAATAGCATCCAAATCTTTTTCAAAGACTTCGGGCTTCTTTAAAGCATTTTTTATTTTTAGTCTATCAATAAAGGCAATATATTGAGAGAATATCTTAATAAAACACATTAAATCTTCCTCTAAGTGCTTTAATAAGCAAGAAGAACATATATTTACAGGTTGTCCTGAATAGTACTTTACAAAATTTTTATTAAAAATCATATGATTTCCATATTGTGTAAACTCTCTCTGCGCCACAGAAAAACTTTTAAGAAACTCATCGATGAAAGGGTATTTTCTAATAGTGTTTTTGTCGAATATTTTTTCATGCAGAGCTAAGGTATTGTGGCCCCTTGGTATATACAGATATTCTGCGTCATTTTCTAACTCATCTATAATATGACAGATAGCATCTAATGCTATTTCCATCTCATTTTCAAAGTCTATCCATGTATCGATACCACTATCAATATAGCTTTTAAAATATTGAAACCAACCATTTTTCTTCAAATTATATTGAAGCTCTTTAACTTCTTCTAGCAGTAAGGTAGCTTCTTCAGTTTTATAAAGCTTAGCAGTATTATCAAAAAAGTAATTTTCACTATTTATCAAATCCGTATACAAAGACTCAAAGGTCATTGGTACACCTTTATTATAATTTCCACATTACGCATTGCATGCATGAAGTGGTCATATTTTGTGGGAAGAAAACGAGCTAAATCAAACCCATTACCTAACATTAGAATTTTTCTTGTTCCACTCATAATATTGCCCTTATTATTGACATGGTTTCAAAATCATTGTTCTGATAATACCAAGTTTTAATATACTAAATTGTCTTTTATCGAAATATTAACTATTTTCTCTAGACAAAAAAAAGCCCAGTAAAATACTGAGCTTTATTATATTCACTGCGTAAAAAAATATTAGAGTTTACTTACTCTGGAACCAACGATCCGCTTGGCTACGAGCATTGGCGATGTCTGAGCTCGATAGGTTCAACGCCAGCTGGCCGATTTTACCACGGGCCTTGTTGCGTACTTTTTCATCGAGCATACCGTCACGGGCAGCCAAATCATACCATTTATAGGCATCGACCAAGTTTTTTTGTTTTTCATCAAGCAAGGCTAGCGTGTAGCTGGCGCGATTGTCACCACGCATGGCCGCTTTTTCTAACCAGTGGCGTGCTTGCTGAAGGTTGGGCTTCACGCCTTCACCGCGTAGATACATGATGGCCAGATTTAGCTGGGCTGGGGCAACACCTTGCTGCGCGGCTTTGGTATACCACTGAATGGCTTTCTGAGTGTTTTGCGCCACGCCTTCGCCCTTTTGTAGGCGCTTGGCTAAGTAAAACTGCGCATGGTCATTCCCTTGCGCCGCACGGTTGGACAACTCACTGATAGGCATCAGCTCAAAACGTGAGGTATCAAGCGGTACGTTTGATATTAACTCAGCATTGGCAAGACCTGCGCAAGAAAATAAGGCAGTAAACAACGCAGCTTTTAATAGTTTCATAGCAGCTCCAAAATTAGGCAGTTAATAAGCAAAAAAATTGTACCGCTAAAGTGTCTTAGGCGGCGCTAATGATAAGGGAGCGTCGTATCAATGACGTATTATCCAAACGTCCCAAACCATTCATCAAGTATAGTGAGCCCTTTACCTCATCGCCTTGCTCAGCAGTTGCTGTCAAGCCACACAGATAAACGGTGCAAATACGGGTGTCAGTGACATTATTTTGCTAGCTTAACACCCACACTTACGAAACTCAAATACTAATTACAAGAAATCATGGCCGATTATACCTGAGTGTCTTCAATAAAATCATAGAGTTACTTGCGCGTAAGAATAAATCAATCATTTTATAAAAATCAGATAAGGAGGATTAGGCCGTTTGGTTTTTGAATATTACACAGGCTTCCGTTTGGTGACGCGATAGATAGCGACATCTGCCAAGAGGTTGGGTGCTTGACGGATTAAAGAGGTCATCAGCGGTGAATGGCCTTTTTCTGAGTCGCTAACAGCAAAGCGGTTGATGATATGAATGTCATGCTCAGCACACAGCTGCTCAAAGTCTTTAAAGGTACACAAATGAATGTTTGGGGTGTTGTACCACTCATAAGGCAGGGCTTCTGAGACGGGCATCAGGCCTTTTAGTCCAAGGTGAATACGGTTTTGCCAATGGGCAAAGTTAGGAAAGGTGATGACCGCTTCACGGGCCACGCGTAGCATATCGAGCAGCAAAACGTCGGGGGCTTTGACCGCTTGGAGCGCCCGTGCCATGACGACGGTGTCAAAGCTGTCGTCAGCAAAGCGCGCCAGCCCATCATTGAGGTCTTGCTCGACGATAGAGAGACCCTTGCTGATGGCTTCATTGATTTTATCTTCATCAATCTCTAGCCCATAACCCGTCACGCCCAGTTTTTGCTGCAAGTGCGCGAGCAGCTCACCATTACCACAGCCCAAATCCAGGACATGCGATTGTGGCGCGATCCAGCGCTCAGCCAACTGATGGTCCATTCTCATGAGCGTTCTCCTGTGCCGGTCACGTTAGTGGTCATAAAAGGGGCGGTCAAAAAGCCTTTAACCGCGCCCATATAACGAGGAATATCAAATAAAAACGAATCATGGCCATGTGGGGCGTCGACATTGATATAGCTGACCGGCTTACCTGTGGCCATCAGAGCATCCACGATTTCTTGTGAGCGCTCAGGGGCAAAGCGCCAATCAGTGGTAAACGACACCACCAGATATTGGCACTTGGTATGGGCAAGGGCCGATTTTAGGGCGCTCAGCTCAAGCTGGCTGTCGGTATCGTCGCTGTGCGCAGCAGTATGGTCGCTATCTGTGCTACCTGTGTGTGCATCATTGATGGTGGCAGTCAAACTATCATCAATGGCGTCGTCATCGTCAGTATTAGCATAGTCGCGCGTAGGATCAAAGTAATCTAAAGCTTTGGTCATGAGCAAATAGGTATTGGCATCGAAGTTTTTGCTAAAGCGCTCGCCTTGATAGCGCAGATAGCTCTCTACTTGGAACTCGACATCGTAGCCATACATAAACTTGCCCGATTTTAGATCGCGGCCAAATTTGGCCTTCATCGCGTCATCGGTTAAGTAGGTGATATGGCCGACCATACGCGCCAATATCAGGCCACGGCGCGGATAAGTGCCGGCTTGTATATAGCGGCCGTCCTTAAAATCTGGGTCAGAGAGAATGGACTGACGAGCGACTTCGTTAAAGGCGATGTTTTGTGCCGATAGCTTGGGCGTACTGGCAATAATGACGCAGCGTTTTAGCCGGTCTGGATAGTCGACCGACCATTGCAGCGCCTGCATCCCGCCCATAGAGCCGCCGACGATGGCATGCCAAACATCGATGCCTAAGCGGTCTGAGAGCAGAGCTTGGGTTTTGACCCAGTCTTTGATGGTGATCAGCGGAAAGTCAGGGCCATAGACTTGTGGCTCGCTGCCATCAGCTTGATTGAGGGTATCAGGGTTGATGGTGGTGGGGCCTGTCGAGCCAAAGCAGCTGCCGATATTATTGACGCACACCACATAAAACTGATTGGTGTCGATGGCTTTGTTGGGTCCGATCATATTGTCCCACCAGCCCGCTTTTTTATCATCATGACTATAATACCCTGCCGCATGATGGCTGCCAGACAAGGCATGGCAAATCAAAATAGCATTTGATTTGTCTTGATTGAGCGTGCCGTAAGTCTCTACCATCAAATCAAAAGACGGCAAGGTGCGATTGCACTCAAGGGTAAGCGGCTCGGCAAAATGGATTTTTTCGGGCGTGACGATTCCGACTGAGCCTGCCTGATCGGTCAAGCCTTGTGGGTCGAGTGTATCTGTTGGGAGTTGGTCACTGGTACTATCAGAGCGTGCGTTCAAAGCTACCTCGCAAGACAACAATCATCTATAAATAAGCGTCAATTAAGCGTCAATAAAATCACCAGCCACACAAGCAAAATAGCATGTATGTCTTTATACGGTTTTGGTGATGGTTGGCTCTATTGTATGGCGATGGGCGTAGGAGTACAACCTCCGTACGCGGTCTTTATTTGACCTGCGTAGCAAATTGTATAAAGGCGGCCTTCATCATGCGTTTTTTGGCGATAAAATGCTACACTAATCAGATGCTCAATGAATAATGCCTTCACAATTCTTTTTATCACTTATGAATCACACACGACTTTTATGAAACCTAAACTGCCGCCACGTATCGCCGTCTTATTGGTCAACCTTGGGACACCTGATGAGCCGACAGCGCCTGCTGTCCGTCGTTATCTCAAACAGTTTTTATCAGACCCTCGGGTGATTGAAATCCCTAAGTTTTTGTGGGCCATCATTCTTAACTTGTTTGTCCTGCCTAGTCGGCCGAAGCGCGTCGCAAAAGCTTATGCCAGTATCTGGGAGGGCGACTCGCCGATCCGCAAGATATTAAACGGCCAAGTGGCATTATTAGAGCCGCGTCTGGCTGATAGTGCAGCGCCGTTTCGTGTGTCGGTACATGCGGCGATGAGCTATGGCAATCCTGGTCTGCCTGAGGTTATGGACAATCTACGTGATGAGGGCGTGGATCACTTTGTCATCTTGCCATTGTTCCCGCAGTATTCTGCCACCTCAGGCGGCGCTGTCTATGATGCGCTGACCAAATGGACGCTGACGCAGCGCAATTTGCCCAACTATACCATTGTGAAGGACTACTTTGCCCATCCACTGTATATTCAGGCACTAGCAGACTCGATTCGTCGCTTTCAGGCAGCGCATGGCAAACCTGATAAGCTGATGTTTAGTTTTCACGGTATCCCGCAGCCGTATGCGGACAAGGGAGATCCGTATCCAAAGCGCTGTAAGTGTACTGCCGCCCAAGTGGCCCATGTGCTAGGTTTGAGAGATGATGAATGGATCATCAGCTTTCAGTCGCGTTTTGGCAAACAAGAATGGGTCAAGCCATATACCGATGTGGTACTAGAGGAGTGGGGTCAGTCTGGCGTGCGCTCGGTGCAGGTCATCAGTCCTGCATTTTCTGCTGATTGTCTAGAGACGCTAGAAGAGCTGGCGATTGAAAACCGTGATAATTTCTTAAACGCTGGCGGGCAAGAGTATCATTATATACCTGCACTTAACCTTGATGAGGTGCACATTGACTTACTCGAAGCGCTTAGCAAACCATTGGTCAAAGGCTGGGCGGACACGCTTGATGGCTGGGCGTAGTTAAGTTTTTTGATCTTAATGAAAGCCTTTTGGTCTTAATGAATAATAAAACACCGGACATGATGTTCGGTGTTTTTTTATCAATGTTTGATGTCATTGATGCTGTACTGAGCAGATAGGGTTAGAAGTTATCATCGCTGCTGCGCTCAGCAGCGTCGGTATCCGCGATATCGACGATGTCTGGATAATCCTTGTCATCCAGATTGTCCTCTACTAATACCTCATCGACACGGGCTTCATCGATATTTTGGCGATGCATCGGTGTGAGGCCTTGCGTGGCCTCGCTGCCTGCTTGTGAGTTGTCAAACCCTGCGCTATTGTCAATGACGTCATCGTCATCAATCGTATGCAGCATTGGATTGTCTAAATCGACTCGCTGGTTGTCATCGCCATCGATACGGTCTTGCGCCTCTGGGAGCGGGGTTTTTGTATTATCCATCTGTCATTCCTTTTATATTATGATTGATTTTTATCTGTATGATGAGGATTAGTGTGCCGTGTTAGCTCGAGCTCGACTAGTAGTAAGGTGTCACAGGATGTTCAAAAAATGTAAGACAACCCGCAGTGAGCGTTATTTATGCCCCTTGTTTCTCGCCTAAAATATGTCAATGTATTATCGATCATGGTCGGCCTGATAATCGCTATGAGCTTAAGCGCTTGTGACGATCAGCCAGCCATCAGTCAAACGGACACTACAAAAAAACCGTTGGTCATGGATGCTAAGCTACCAAGTACCGCGGCCGTGATAGAGTGCGCGCAGCTGACGCCCAAGCAAGCTGTGACGATAAAAGGTCATAACACCCTGAGTAAAAACTGCGACTTAACAGGGCAGTCGATACGCTTTGAGCTCAGTGACTCTCATAGCTCGCTTGACTGTCAAGGGGCGCAGCTTAGCACCAGTGCTGATGATTCATCAAAGGCCAGTGCTATCGTGATTAAACCAAAGACGGATGCTGCTATTGAGAATATTACCGTTGCCAATTGTCATATAACAGGCTACGGCCATGCGTTGCATATTCGCCAATACAGCAACCCCAATCAGCGTCATACGCGCGGCATTATCGACCCTGCTGCCAATCGCGCGCTGGCCCCAAGAGATATCCGCGTCATCAATGTCAGCAGTCAGAATAGTATCAACAGCGGCATGTTCGTCGGCGATCACGCACACGGCGTGAGCTTTGAGCACGTGCGTATTCAAAATGCTGGCACTGTTGGGTTATATTTAGAGTTTGGCAGTCGCGACAATGTGATTAAAGACTCTGTGTTTGTCGGTAATGGTTTTCGCACGTTTAAGCCCAATCGTGAAGCCATCGCGGTGGACTCATCAAGTAACAATCGTATTGAGAATAATCAATTTATACACAATGGCGCAGGCAGTATCTTGCTCTATCGCAACTGCTTTGAGCATGCTGATGACCCGTCACGTAGCAATCACTTTAAGCGTACTGAGTCGAGTCGTGACAATATCATTCGTGGTAATGTCTTTCAAAATGAACCAGTGGGCGTGTGGGTGGCGTCAAGGCAGTCGCGCAACCTAAAAGGGTTTGAATGCGGCGCGTATTTGGTCAAGCAAACGCTGTTTGCCAGCTATCACTTAGACAGTGCTAAAGACAATCAAATCATTGATAATCAGTTTACCCAAGTCGAGCAGGGCGTTATTGTGGAAGATGATGGCACGCTGATTAGGGGTAATACATTTGCCGCCGACGTTCGTTTGCCCATTCAGGTTGGCTCAAAAATTCGCGAAGACATTGCCGCAGGGCCAATTAAAAACACGCTGATTAACAACAATACTTTCATCGATAAAACCATAGAGCAAGCAATTGACATTCGAGCGGCAAGCAAAACGGCTACTCAGATTGAGTAGCCGTCAGGACAATAGGATAAGCTGTTGGTAAATGGGCCGCGCTTTATTTGGCACCCACTTTGGTATTTACCCAGCGAATCACAGGATCAGGCGTGACTTGTGAGAGGGTCTGAAAGACTTTGGCTGGCATGCCGACCGAGTAGTGCGTGCTTTTGAGTTTACGATTGGGGCGGGTGGTCAGTTTGCACAGAGTCTTTGCCACATCATTGACGTTTAGATTGATGCCCAAGCGCTCAATACTGGTGACACTAAGATCCTCTGTCATGTCTGATTTCACCCACAGCGGCATGACATCAATGACCTTGATACCAAGGCGGTCATACTCGATATTTAGCCCTTCGGTAAGCCCACGGACAAAAAACTTGCTGGCAGAATACGCCGCAACCTCAGGCTGGCCGTAGATAGCCGAGGCCGAGGAGACATTGACGATTTTACCATTGGTGCTATCCGCCAAATAAGGTGCAAGCTTATGACAGCCGATAAGCACGCCTTTACAATTGACATCGACTAAGGCCAGCTGCTCTTGCAAATCAGTCGTCGGCAAAGTGCCACTGACCAACACGCCTGCGTTATTGATTAGTGCATCGATACTGCCAAAATGATCAATCATTTGTGTGATGGCGTCGTCCCATAGCTCAGGCTGGGTGACATCTAGTTTGCCGATAATGACACGGTTTTTTTTCAGCGCCTTTTTAAAGGCTTTGTCGTCGATGGCATCCTCAAGCGTGGCCGTATTGGTGGCAAACAGGCCGACGTTGTGGCCTTTTTCTGCCAGTTTTTTTGCGGTGGCCAGACCGATACCGCGTGAGGCGCCAGTGATTAAGATATTCATAATAAGTGACTCGGTGATTTGGGGGTGTCCTCATTTTTATTACCCTTATCAAAATGAGGACACGCCCTAGCAGTAATGGATAAGTCGAGAGCAAGTGGATATCAGAGATATGTGCGCTCGGGCGTTGATCCAGTATAGCAAATCTGGCGGCAAGTATTGATAGACAGCGCGGCACAGCGGCTTTGGCCGAGGTTAGATCAGATATCTATGCTGAATGTGATACCGCGTGAGAGTGCGATAGGTCTGCGTGCGCTGAAGGACAGTCATAGTCGCTTAACGTAAAGCGCCATAGGTATATCAAGGCAATGGCATAGATGGCGGTTTCTGACAGCTCCTCGATCACCACACCAAGGGCTTCAGGTATGCCAATCATGTTTTCGCCCATGTATTCTAGTAGTGCCAGTACCGCTACCGTCACATATAACGATATGGGCACACGCTTTAATACTGCCAAAAGATAGCGCCATGAGTAAGCCAGCAGCCCAACAATCATCAGGTAAACGACGGTTAGCACACAATCTTCCCACCAGTCATAGGGCTGGCTTAGCAATAAAAAATCAGCTGGGATAAAAAGATCGGGTAAGTAGTTTAGCTCGCGGCGTATGACCGCAAAAAACACCAACACTGCCGCCAACCAAAACGCTTCAGTTTTTTTGCTATGACTGCGCCGAAAATACTGTAGACAGCGTATCCAGCAAGCAAACAATATAATAATGCCAGGGGCTTCGATAAGACCATCTGTAATCAAAATAAGGACTCCAGATTTTGCAATAAAAAAAGCGAGCGCTAAGGCTCACTTCCAATCACAAGTAATAGAAAAATAAAGATATAAAATAGAATACAGCGTTATTATACGCTTGATTATCCATAAATGGCATTATGAAACATAACTAATTGGTCATAAGGGATTGTTAATATTTACAAAATAGTCAACACTGTTTCACAGATGGCAACATATTATTTGTCTTGTGCCGGCTGCCAAGCGAGACAGCGATGGGCTATCGCGGACTAAAACAGTGCCTCCATGCGTAATAGTGCTGATGGGTAGTGGTCTTTGTTTTCTGTTTTGTCATTATAATAGTTTAGCTCTGTCTGCACGTAGAGCCACTCCCGCCAAATCGGCTGACGGTAAGTGATGGCTGGGCCATAGCTATTGAGCAGTGATTTGTTTTTATCAAAATAACCACTGGTCGAAATACCATAGGCCAGCTGCTTTTCTTCACCGAGCTGATGGACTTGTCTTAGGTCATGGCTCCAGTCGGTGTCCTCCCTGCTGTCTTGATTGCGGTAGCGCACGGTAGTACGGTTGTTAAGAAAGCGTGCTGGATCAGCGCCATACCGCAAGGTAAGTCCGCCTTTGGCGTAGTGTTCGCTATCGAGGCCATAACGATAAAAACTATCGGTGGTTACTTGTAGCTTTTCATTTTGGTACCAGTCTCGATCGACACTGACTTTGACATACAGATCATCAAGTGAGCGTACGCCGACATCGACATCTGTTTTGACGCCCAATTGCTCCTCGATCTCATCGTTGAAGCGTGACCAGCGCAGCGCAATAGAGGCGTTGTCTTCACGAGTCTTTTTACTATTAATTAATCTATCAGAGCTTGCGGTACTGGCCTGATAAGCCGCTCCTGTCGCGCTTTGTCGTAAAAAATCATCGTCATCCAAGTCTTCATCACCGATAATCAAGCTTAGGCGGCGCTCTAAGACCGGTAAGCGTAAACGTCCACGAACCCGAGGCTCGACGCTCACATCACTGCCTGATATTGGGTCATTGGCCCAGCGAGTGTCTAGCACCAGCCGTAGGCTCGCGGTAGCAGGCGCTTTTGGGTCAGGCTCACCAAACCACCCGTCCATTTCGTGTGCCCATTCGTCTAGCTGCGCTTTTGCGTCTTGTCGCCGCTCATCGGCCCAGCCCCATTGTGTTGAGGACTCAATGGGCTGCGGCGCGGTAAATGGTGAGCGCGCTTGATAGCCCAGCTGCTGATAGGCTGTGTCTGTTTTATGGACATCACCGATCTGAGGACTGGATGAAGGGTGGGCGGTGTTTTGATGCTTTGCTGGTATGGCGGCGCTATAATCAGCCAACGCTGGCGTGCACAGGCTCAGCGCAGCTAAAGCAGTATAAGTCAAAGTATGACGAGTCGGTGTGGTAAGGCTTGAGGATTTCATAATGACAGATAGTCGCCTGTAAGCAAAAATTGAAAAACAATCATGTCATATTGACCGATTTCCCAACAGTTGACAAGGCGTATGCGGTCGCGCGCATCGCTATGTGGTTATAGGGCGGCGATAACTATTCTGACAAATAAAAGATAGCAAATAACAAATCACAAATAGGCCAAGCAGGCCGCTCAGCCCTTTTAGGGGTCAATAGTAATAGATGCTATAGTCAATCCGCCATAAAATGAGTACAGTAGCACGTTATATCAGCTGTACTCTTTTTATTTAGGATCTACTATATAGTTAATTCGATAGTGCTTATCGTAGCTGGTGCGATATCTTCTTTGGGCGATTAATGTGCCTCGTCCCAATTAGCACCGCTATCTGTTTCTACCAGCAATGGTACGGCAAAGTCGACTTGCCAGCCTTTTTCAGCTGCAGTGGTCGTTAACACATCTTGCATCGCATCGGTGATAAGCTGACTAATTTCATCGACCTTATCGCTATCAACTTCAAATACCAACTCATCATGGACTTGCAGCAGCATTTTGGCTTGGTCTTCGGGCAATACCTTATCGACAGCAATCATGGCAAGTTTGATGATGTCAGCGGCAGAGCCTTGTAGTGGCGCGTTGATCGCGGCTCGCTCAGCGCCTTGCTTGACCATGCGGTTGCTATGAGTGATATCGGGCGTGTAGAGCTTACGGCCCAATATTGTCTCGACATAGCCTTGCTCATAAGCGCTGGCACGCGTGTTGATCATATAGTCTTTGACACCAGGGTAGCGCTCAAAATACATGTCGATATACTCTTGCGCTTCACCGCGGCTCATCTGTAGCTGTTTGGCAAGGCCAAAGGCGCTCATGCCGTAGAGCAGACCAAAGTTAATGGCTTTGGCATTGCGGCGCTCGGTCGCAGTTACCTCAGCGACTTCTTTACCTAGCACTTCTGCTGCGGTGGCTGCGTGAATGTCCAGACCTTCATTAAAGGCTTGTGTCAAGTTTTTGTCGCCTGAGAAATGCGCCATCAGACGCAGCTCAATCTGTGAGTAATCCGCCGCCAAGATAACGCGACCTGCTGGCGCGATAAAGGCTTGGCGAATCAAGCGGCCGGTGGCAGTACGAATTGGGATGTTTTGCAAGTTAGGATCCGTCGATGAGAGTCGTCCGGTGCTGGTCAGCGCTTGATGATAGCTGGTATGTACGCGGTCGCTCTGGGTGTCTGCGACATTGGCCAGCGCATCGGTATAGGTGTTTTTAAGCTTAGACAGCCCGCGATACTCAAGGACAATCTCGACCAATGGGTGATCAATCTTTGATAGTATCGCTTCACCAGTTGAGTACTGGCCTGACTTGGTTTTTTTGCCGCCAGGGATGCCCAGCTTATCAAACAGCATCTCACCCAGCTGCTTTGGCGAGCCAAGGTTAAATTCTTCGCCAGCAATTTCATAAGCGCGTTTTTCTAGAGCGATGATTTCTTCATCAAACCGCTCTGATAGCTCATTTAAAAACGAGCGCTTGATTAAAATACCGTTTGCTTCCATTTGGCACAGTATCTCCGCCGTTGGAATCTCTAACTCGTGCAGCAGTTTGGCGTTATTTTCGTCATCAGACAGTTTTTTATGAAAGATATCAAATAGCTGATAAGTGATATCGGCATCTTCACAAGCATAGTCGCTGGCGATATCGATGGCCACCTGATCAAAGGTGACCTGTTTGGCGCCCTTACCCGCGACATCTTCAAAACTGATCGTTTGCGTCTGTAGATAGTGGCGTGCCAGATCATCCATACCGTGGCGAGTGATGGCGGCATTGATGACGTAGCTTGCCAGCATGGTATCCATCGCCCAGTTGTTAGGGCTGGCGTGAATCGCGCCGATCAAGTCGATATCATAATGACTTAACACATGAGCGTCGTATTTGAGGTGCTGGCCGATTTTACCGATATTGGGGTTTTCTAAGATAGGCTTTAAACGCGCCAATACCATATCGCGATCCAGCTGCTTGGCGGTCAGCTCATCCCCTTCTAAACTATGAGTCAGCGGTACATAGTAGGCTTCGTGCGCTTGCAGCGCAAAAGACAGGCCGACGATTTCGGCTTGTCGCCAATAGACGCTGGTGGTCTCGGTATCGATGACGAAGTGCGGTGCGGCTTCTAGTCGTTTGATCAAACTATCAAAAGCAGGCGCGTCTAAAATCGTATGCCATGCGCTATCGCGACTTTTGCTATCGGCGATGTTGTCCGTGCGGTTTGCTTGTAGAGACTTGGCGATTTGCGCTTGTGACTCACTATCGGCCTGAGCGTGCGCCACGCTTTGTGAACCATTGGCAGGGTGGTTTGGATGATCAAGCGAGGCCAGCTCGTTTCGAAACTCAAGCTCTGTATACAGAGCGCGTAGCTCATCGATATGGGCGCACGGATCGGTATTGATTTTCAGATCGGTCCAGTCTTGGCCAATCTCTAAATCGGTGACGATAGTGGCCAGCTGCGCGTTAAAAGGAATATCATCGGCGTACTCGACCAGATTTTTGCCAGCACGGCCTTTGATATCGGCGACATTGGCCAGCATGGTCTCGATATTACCGTATTTATTGAGCAAATCTTTGGCGGTTTTTTTGCCGATGCCCGGTACGCCTTTGATGCCATCTGATGAGTCGCCCATCAACGTCAAAAAATCGATCATCTGATGCGGCTCAATCCCGAATTTTTCCACCACGCCTGCGCCATCAGTAATCTTGCCCGTAAAACTGTCTTCTAGTATCACGCAGTCATTAATCAGCTGCATCATGTCTTTGTCACCTGTCGAGATGACCACGTGATGCCCTTCAGCGACGGCGCGATAGGTCAGCGTACCGATGATGTCGTCGGCTTCTGCGCCCTCGATACGCAATAGTGGAATCCCAAGCGCGGCAACCAAACTATGAATATACGGAATCTGCTCAGCCAGCTCTACATCCATTTTGGGGCGATTGGCTTTGTACTCCTCAGACATCGCATGGCGAAAGGTCGGTGATTTGGTATCAAAGCACACCGCCATATGGGTGGGGTGATAGCGGCGCATCAGCTTTAATAGCGCATTTAACGTACCGCGTATGGCGTTGGTGATGAGGCCTTGCGAGTTTTGCATGGTCTTTGGCAAGGCATGATAAGTGCGAAACAGGTAGTAAGAGCCGTCGACCAAGATAAAAGGTGGTTGCTCTTTATCCACATGACTGGTGTCCATCGTTGCGACGTTGGGCATACAGGCAAAATTTGGCAGGGTGTTTGGGTTAATGGGCGAGTGGGAGTTGTGGTCGTTGTCAGTCATAGAGGGTCACTTATCAAGTATTTGGCAGCAGGTATTGGATAATAAAATATGGGATAAAAACAAGCATTAGGTAAAAAGATAGCCTCATTATAACGATAAAATACCTTCTTGCCGAATGAATGACAAACGAATAAAACGAACCAATAAAAGCCGCGATGCGTACAAGATATGTACAAACAAAAGCGTCAGACAATAAAAAAGAACCCAGACTCGCTGCGTTCTTTTTATGCTTCGTGACACTATAGTAGCCGAGGACTTACTGAACTTCTGATGTCACCTCGACGTCGATATTGCCGCGTGTGGCTTTTGAGTATGGGCAGACTTGGTGGGCTTTTTCGACCAGCTTTTGGAACTCATCAGCAGATAGCTCAGTATTTGTGCCAATCACGTGGATTTTTGCCGCCAGCTTATAATCGTGCCCTTCGCCTTGCATAAGATCCACTTCTACTTCGGTGGTTGAGTCAAACTTGGCTTTTTCCATTTGTTTGACCGCGCCTAATGCGCCATCAAAACAAGCGCTGTAACCCATGGCAAATAGCTGCTCTGGGTTGTTGCCATCTTTGCCAGAGCCGGGCGGTACCATATTGATACTCAGATCGCTATCAGCGAGACTGGCTGAACCTGCACGGCCGCCGGTGGTTGTACCTTTGGTAGAGTATAACGTTTTCATAACATATCCTTTGTCGTTGGTTTTGTCGCTCGTGCTGAGCTTTATTGATTTAGAGCCTATTGTATTAAAATTGATTTAGAAACTTATGTGTTAAAGACTTATATAAATACGATTGTAGGTGCGAGCGTCGAATAAAAGCTGGTAAGCTCGTATTGTTTTTATCCATGGTAGCAAGCTATTTGATGCACACAATGAGTCAGGCGTAAACATATATGACAAGTTTGTAAATCTACAAACAGTGTGTGCACAACAAAACAGCGTTGATATATAAATAATGAGTGTACTACGGTAAACTAATCACACCAATGTCGCTGTTTGGTCCTCAGTATAGATGACAAAAATGGCAACCGACCTGACCATGACAAGGATATATTTAATGAGCAACTCTATAAAAAAACGGATGGTGATTCCCAGCGTATTGTCTGTGTTGGCGCTGACGATGGTTGGCTGCGGCGAAGACGATGGTGTGTATGGTTCGGGGAATAATAACATCACAGTGAGTAGTTTTGAGAGTCAGTCAAATGCGATTACGCGTATCGATACAACTTACCGAAATGGCGAACGTCAGGTACAGCCAGTCAATATTATTGGTATTGCCCAGCCTGACGTTGATAACTTAGAGAGCTCGATAGTGTTAGCCAATAGATTTGAAGGTACCATAGCCGATAAAGACATTAGTGTTGATGGTAATATAGTTAGTCGTCCTATTTACCAGAAAAACAGTAATAATAAATTAATGTTTACTATTGATTATAAAGAGTATGATTTATATGGTGTCAGAGCGGACAGTTACAGTGTGGATAAAGTCACAGGTAAGCGAGCTGGCGTACTAACAGACTTATATAATTACTCGAGAATAAGCAGTAAAGTTTCTTTTCCTAAAAACGCGCAATGCTATATTCCTATGACAAACAGTGAGCGTGAGTTTGTCTACTTTAATGAAAAGGGTATGACAGGTTATAAAAACATCGACTCGTGGGTAGAGTTTATTGAAAATCAAATTGGTGACGACTACAGCAAGAAGATCACTAGAACCAGCCTTGGGTTTAATAAACAATACCCTTTAGCAAGTGTGCAAGCTTATAATGATGACCAGCAAATCGTTGCGACTTATAACGGTGTAGAATATAAAGGTCGGGTGTATAATGCTAAGCATGTGGCGAGTGGAGTTAATGACTCAAATAATGATCCTCTGAGCGGCGTAGTCGATTGCACGTTGGTCAACGACGTAGCGGCTGACTTTTTAGAGCGAGAAATCAAACGCTATTATTAAAAAATCCCATAATTTAGGCCAAAAACATCGTAATTTCTAAGGTCGCACGCTCTATTGAGCTATCATAGAGCGTGTTTTTTATACGCTAATTCTGCAGTCTGGCGCTAAATCCGTTACAATACGCTCATATTTACCCTATTTATTTAGACTAATCTCTAAATGACCCAACTGCTGAAGCCGAACATTATGAGCGTAGACCCAAAAAAACTAAATCAAGAAGTTGCCAAGCGCCGCACCTTCGCCATTATCTCGCACCCTGATGCGGGTAAGACCACCATGACCGAAAAGCTGCTCCTGTGGGGGCAAGCCATTCAGGTAGTGGGTGAGGTCAAAGGCCGTAAAACCGACCGTCATGCGACCTCTGACTGGATGAGCATGGAGCAAGAGCGTGGCATCTCTATCACCACCTCCGTCATGCAGTTTCCTTACAAAGACCATATGGTCAATCTACTAGACACCCCAGGTCACGCCGACTTCTCAGAAGATACTTATCGTACTCTGACCGCCGTAGACAGCGCGCTGATGATGGTCGATGGTGCTAAGGGTGTCGAAGAGCGTACCATCAAGCTGATGGAAGTCTGCCGTATGCGCGACACCCCCATCATCTCATTTGTCAACAAGCTTGATCGTCAGATTCGCGAGCCGCTTGAGCTGCTCAGTGAAATCGAAGACGTTTTAAAAATTAAATGCATTCCTGTTACTTGGCCGATCGGTATGGGACAAGATTTTGTTGGGGTCTATCATCTGGCCGAAAACAAAACCTATCTGTACGAAAAAGGCCATGGCGGTGATATGAGCGTGGCAGAAACCCGCGAAGGCTATGATTATCCTGATATCCGTGAGCGTTTGGGCAAGCTGATGTTTGATGCTTTTGAGGAGTCGCTTGAGCTGGTACAAATGGCGCTCGAAGACTTCGATGTTTCGGCGTTTTTAAAAGGCGAGATGACCCCTGTATTATTTGGTACCGCGCTGGGAAACTTTGGCGTCAATATGGTACTTGATACTTTGGTGAAGTATGCGCCGCCGCCCAAAGCGCACCCGACGCATGAGCGCGAAGTGGCTGCGACCGAAACGGCGTTTAGTGGTTTTGTCTTTAAAATTCAGGCCAATATGGACCCGCGCCACCGTGACCGCATCGCGTTTTTGCGGGTCTGCTCAGGTAAATACGAAAAAGGCATGAAAATGAAGCACGTGCGCCTAGGAAAAGACGTGCGTATTGCTGATGCCTTAACCTTTTTAGCGGGCGACCGTGAAGCATTAGAAGAGGCGTATCCGGGTGATATTATTGGTCTACACAACCACGGGACGATCTCTATCGGTGATAGCTTCACCGAAGGCGAGGAGTTGAATTTTACGGGGATTCCGCATTTTGCTCCTGAGCTGTTTCGCCGCGTAGTATTAAAAGACCCGCTCAAATCCAAGGCGCTACAAAAAGGCCTGCAGCAGCTGAGCGAGGAAGGCGCCACGCAGGTATTTATGCCGCAGATCAATAACGATTTGATTTTGGGCGCGGTCGGTGTCCTGCAGTTTGAGGTGGTGGCCCATCGTCTGAAAGAAGAATACAAGGTACAATGTATCTTTGAGCCTGTCTCTATCGCGACGGTACGCTGGATTCATTGTGATGATGAAGCGGCGCTGGCGAAGTTTAAGAAAAAAGCCCATGATCAGCTATCGATAGATGGCGGTGGTTATTTGACTTACCTTGCGCCATCACGTGTCAACTTGCAATTGATGCAAGATCGTTATCCAGAAATCACCTTTAGCAGCACGCGTGAGCATTAAAACGACTGTTATCAAATCAACCATATCACTATATTGTTCATTGATTAAGACACGCTAGCCGTGTCTTTTTTATTGTCCGTTATTTATGCGGCAAATGAGTCAAGAGAGGTTTTGAGTGATTAGCAACACTTCAAAAACACAAACAGTGTTCCTACAATACAGCGTCATTGTTACGGTAGAATGTTAAACAATACTTTATATTATAAAAAGGAATGCATGAAAGCTATGGTTCAATCTCATCTTAATAGGTTCACGCTGACGCATACTTCTTTAGGCAGAGTAGGGCGTATACGGCGAATTGGTCTCTTAGCAAGCGGTTTACTGATGGGGGCCGCTAGTCTGTCCGCAAATGCAGGTAGCCTGATCAGTTCAACAGAGTATCTCGATTATCAGTTACCAGAAAAAATTCAAAAAATATGTACTGAGCGTGATAATTGCCCAGATATTGAAGTCAAATATCTCAAAAGCAATCACAGCTGGATAGACAACACCGTCAACGCCCGTATTGATGCACTAGTGGTCAATAGCAAACCTAGCGAGTCAGGCGCACGAGTGGTAAAAACGCCTGACGATGTCAAGGAGGCGCTTGATGAATTTGTGGCCTCACAGTTTGCGGAGGTGCCAGCAGACAGCGTGTTTGTCTATAGCCTTATGATCACGCCAGAATACTTAGGTCACGTCAATGATCTTGAGTTGTTTGAGATAAACTCATACGTCTTTACGGGCGGCGCTCACGGCATGCCCTATAGTGAATACTTAATATTTGATCAACAAACCAAAAAACCAATCCAGCTGGCAGACATGCTACAACCCAACAAAAAATCTCGCTTTAACGCCTTAGCCTATAGCGCTTATAAAGAGTGGGTCAAGACAGTCGATGAGGATGTTGCCAACTATGAGAAAAGCTGGCCGTTTACCCTAAGTGATAATGTCACATTGACAGATCAAGGCATCGATATTCGCTATCAGCACTATTCTATCGGGCCTTATGCTTATGGCATGCCAGTGCTGAGCATCCCTTATAGCCAGCTTCAGGGGATTATCAAACCGCAGTTTTTGCCAGCGCGCTTGTCGAATAAATATGATAGCTGATGTGTCTGGCACATTTGCCTGCTCACCGAGCAAATCTGAGAGATACCTGAATACATTACATGTAAAATTTCATAAAAAATAAGGAGTCATAGCATGATGAACCATACAGATAATGCACATACCACCGCAGACGCAGACAGTTGGCGTCTCAATGCCCTAACCGAAGCGTTGGGCGATTTGACATTGACTGTCACAGATAGCCTCTCTGTTGGCCGTGGCAGCGACAATGATGTGGTGCTAGGTAGCAAGCAAGTCTCGCGTAATCATGCTGTGCTTAGCGTATTGGACGGTCAGCTCTACGTAAAAGACTTGGATTCATCCAACGGTACGTTTGTCAATGATCAGCGCTTGGAAGGCAATAAGTCAACGCCGCTACAAGCAGAAGACACCTTGGGGTTTGCCAGTTTTCGCTTTCAGGTCAGTGCACCTGTACGGGCGCAAGAGGCCGCTCAGACGATAGAGCAAGCAGCATCAACTGACGAAGTGGCCGCAGCGAGCACCCCTGTGGTTGACACCGCAGGCGCGCCTGAAACGCCCGTTATAAAAGAAACGGGTATCGATGAGGTGTTATCGGCAGCTGAGCAGACAGAGCCAGTCAACGACACACCAATGACACAGCCTGCATCTGCAGGTATCAAAGAAGAGGCCATCATAGAGCCTGTCACAGAGCAGCCAGTGGCTCATAAAGCGCCCACTACAGTAGATCAGACAATGGATGAAGCGGTGCCAGACGAGCATGACAAAACCACCAAAACTGCGCTACAAGAAGAAGCGGATCCTGAGGTGCTGCGTGCCAAGCAAGCGGCGACTGCTCAATTTTCTGGGACTGCCAATCTCGGTCAGGAGCGAGACCTTGGTACCGAAGGCAATAACGCCATGGATCAAGCCATCAATAACCCTGCCAATGCTGGCCAAATAGAGAAAAAACCCAGCGGCGGCTGGTTTGTATGGGTGTTTATCGCAATTTTGATTATTGGGTTGGCGTTATGGTTGTTTAATATGGGCGGTGCTTAATTTTAATGGTGCTTAATTTTAATGCAGTACTGGCCAGTCCGTTTGAGCCGCTATAACCTCAGCGGGCTTTGGTATAATTAGGGGTTACTAGGTAGCCGCTATCAGTCTACCAGTTATCCTTACTACGCCACTGATAATAAAATAAGCCACCAATCTACCATTTTTATAGCGTCAACATTCAGTAGAGTGTTGACGCTATCTTGCATTTGTATTGTGACTATCGTTTTTACTGTGCTTATCTTTTGCCAATCGTTTGCTAAGAGAGTTTCATTATGATGACCTTTGAAGAATATCAAGCTTTTCAAGACCGTGGTTTTAGCCATGCGCCACTGATAAAAAAACGCTTGATGGATGCCCAAACGCCAGTATCGGTGTTTTCTAAAGTGCGTGATTTGAGCGGTTCGGCCTACTTGTTTGAGTCGGTGGCAGGCGGTGAGCGTTGGGCACGGTATTCGATGATTGGTCTGGGTGGTGATATGATCGTGCAATATATAGATGGGGTGATGACGGTCAAAAAAAATGATCATATCGATGTGGAGATGGTAGACCAACCATTTGAGTATATTCGTACTCTGATGGCAGGGTATCAAATGCCAACCTCAACAGACATGCCAGCCCTGCCAAGCTTTAGCGGTGGCCTGGTTGGGTACTTCGGCTACGATATGGTACGGGTGATTGAGCCGAGTATGGGGGAGTGTGAAGCGCCCAACCCAATGACCATGCCTGATATGTGGCTCATGCTATCGATGAATGTGATAGTCTTTGATAGGCTAGAAAACACCCTGTCTATCATCGTCTATGCTGACTGCAGAAGCGATGACGGCTATAGCCATGCCATTCGCGAGCTAGAAAAAATAGAAGACAAGCTGACAGAGATGCCAAGCTTGTACGCCCCTATCATGCCCACACCTAAGTTTAAATCGCATACTGGCATGGATAAATACAGTACAGATGTCAATAAAATCAAAGACTACATTGTGGCAGGGGAGGTGCAGCAAGTGGTGCCAGCCCAGCGCCTGACCGCGGATTATAAAGGCAACTCGCTGGCAATCTATCGTGCGCTGCGATTTTTAAACCCATCGCCGTATTTGTTTTTAGTGCATGGCTACACGTTAAATGATCACAAACGTTTTGATATCATCGGTGCGTCTCCTGAGATGCTATCTCGCGTAGAAAATGGCCGTGTCAGCGTGCGTCCGCTGGCTGGCACGCGCAAACGTGGCCAAGATGCCGCCAACGATTTGGCACTTGAGACGGCGCTGCTCGCTGACCAGCAAGCGGTCGCCGAGCACTGCAAGCTCGTTGACTTAGCTCGTGATGATCTTAGCCGCGTCTGTGAAGGTGGCAGCGTTGAGGTCAGCCAAAAAATGGCTGTTGAGCGTTATTCACAAGTGATGCAGATGGCCTCTCATGTTGAGGGCACGATAGCTGCTGACAAAGATGCGCTCGATGTATTGTGTGCCACTTTTCCCGCAGGCTCACTATCAGGTGCGCCCAAAGGCCGCGCGATGCAAATCCTCGATGAGATTGAGCCGGTGCGTCGAAGCGTCTTTGGCGGCTGCGTTGGTTATTTGGGCTGGCATGGCAATATGGACACCGCGATTGCGGTGCGCACAGCAGTGATGCGCCGCGGCAAGATACATATCCAAGTAGGCGCAAATGTGAATGACGGTGCTACTGCAGACGCGATGTGGGAGGAGACCAATCAAAAATCCCAAATACTGATAAAAGCCGTAAAAATGGCCTGTAATGGATTACGTATTCGCTAACGGCTAGGCTTGCGGCGAGCGGTAAGACAAGCATAAACGCTATGACTGCGATAAAAGCGGTTTTACGGCCAAAAAAAACAGTAACATAATCAACCGTTTGACAATTAATGTGAAATTAATCGCAAAAAAAATAAAAAAGGGCTTGCGTCTCTCAAAATATTTGATAGAATAGCCACCACTTTGAGAGAACAAGCCGACTTAGCTCAGTTGGTAGAGCAACTGACTTGTAATCAGTAGGTCGCCAGTTCGATCCCGGCAGTCGGCACCATCTCTTTCAAAGTCGCTTTTTATAAAATTGCCTTGTTTTAAAGTCATTTTTGTTTAAAGCACCCTAAGGTGGGATTGGGGAGCGGTCAAACCCAACAGACTGTAAATCTGTCGCGAAAGCTTCGAAGGTTCGAATCCTTCTCCCACCACCATATTTTAAGTTTGTCATAGCGCCAAGCATGCTCTTATTATGATAGACTCTCTATTAGAGTCAGCCAAAACAAGAGTAATTGCGGGTGTGGTATAATGGTAACACCTTAGCCTTCCAAGCTAATGACGCGGGTTCGATTCCCGCCACCCGCTCCATTTATACACCATCGCAAAGATTATTAACAATACATCACGACAGTCAGTTATCATCGCTGCATCGTGATATTTTTTTTAGTAAACCTACGGATTTCTGCTGTAGTTATTAAAAATATGCTCATATAGCTCAGCGGTAGAGCACTCCCTTGGTAAGGGAGAGGTCTCGAGTTCAATTCTCGATATGAGCTCCATTTATTGTTTTAACTTTTTGTGTTTGCTTTGCAGCTTTAATACACAGCTTTACGTCGATATCGAAATTATAGAATATTGAAAACTATAAAATTAGTGTGGCAGATTATAATTCAAAGGTGACACTGAGGTGTTGCCTTTTAGTGCTGTCAATTGGTTAATAAAAAAGTAAAGCCTTAGTTGGCAGATTGGTTAGGGACTCGTAAGATATCGTAACGTAACCACCATATCGCGATACCGTGAATGATGGGCAATCGTGCAAAAAGTAAGTATAATAGCCAAACATATAAGCGTGATAAAAAGTAAGTTTGAATAAAAACAAGTTTGAATAAAGCATTGAAACGTACCCTGTTTATAAGCAAATAAAAAGTCTTGTGTTTGCGATAACACGTTAAGCAAGGTCGTTTTGGTAGTTAAGCCATAGCGTCAACGGTTTGATGGTTGAATATGCATCAAAAGCCGTCAAACAGCTATTCACTGATCTTTTATTGATAAAGATTCACCAAAAAAAGAGGAATTACCCATGGCAAAGGCCAAGTTTGAACGCAACAAGCCACACGTCAACGTCGGCACCATCGGACACGTTGACCACGGTAAAACAACCCTAACTGCCGCTATCGCAACCGTAGCAGCAAAAACCTCA